>NZ_JBVVPL010000030.1:0-60463 GCF_055807615.1 Bradyrhizobium sp. MV1.5
CCAAGCTCGCCGGCGGTGTCCACCGTCTCGACGGCCAGCTCATGGTCGTCCTCGACGTCGACCGCGTCCTCGAGCTCAAGACCGAAGTGCAAATGGCTGCGTGAGCCCCAGAAACATCGAAGCCGGAGAACCGAAATGAAGACGTGTTTGGTGGTCGATGATTCCAGCGTCGTGCGCAAGATCGCACGCCGAATCCTGGAAGGCCTGGAATTCGAAGTCACGGAGGCCGAGGACGGCTCCAAGGCGCTCGAGATCTGCCAGCACAAGCTGCCGGACGCGGTGCTGCTGGACTGGAACATGCCGGTGATGGACGGCTTCGAGTTCATGGGCCACATGCGCCGCCTGCCGGGCGGCGAGGAGCCCAAGGTCGTGTTCTGCACCACCGAAAACAACGTGGCTCATATCGCTCAGGCGCTCAGCGGGGGCGCCAACGAGTACATCATGAAGCCCTTCGACAAAGACATCATCGCCGACAAATTCGCTGAAGTCGGCTTGATCCCGGTCGGGCAAGCCATGGTCTGAGTGTCTGGCGGAGTGTTCCAGCCAGAGTGTTCCCAGTACAGCTTCCGAGAGGCCTATCAGTGACCCCGACCGAGTATGAGTATCTGCGTAAGTTCCTGAGGGATCATTCCGGGCTCGATCTGTCCGCAGACAAGCAATATCTGATTGAAAGCCGGCTGTTGCCGCTGGCGCGCAAGGCCGGGATCCCTGGCATCGGCGAACTCGTGCAGAAGCTGCAAGGCGCTGGCTCGGGCGCGCTCGTCACCAGCGTGGTCGAGGCGATGACCACCAACGAGACCTTCTTCTTTCGCGACAAGGTCCCGTTCGATCATTTCCGCGACACCATCATGCCGGAGGTCATCAAGGCCCGCGCCGGCCGCCGCAGCGTGCGCATCTGGTGCGCCGCCGGCTCGACCGGGCAGGAGCCCTATTCGCTGGCGATGAGCCTGAAGGAGATGGGTGCGGCCCTGACCGGCTGGCGCGTCGAGATCATCGCGACCGATTTGTCGCAGGAGGTGCTCGAGAAGGCCAAGGCCGGCATCTACAGCCAGTTCGAAGTGCAGCGCGGCCTGCCGATCCAGATGCTGATGAAATATTTCAAGCAGACCGGTGAGACCTGGCAGATCAATCCCGAGCTGCGGGCGATGATCCAGCACCGGCAGCTCAATCTGCTGCACGATTTCGCTCAGCTCGGCACCTTCGACGTCATCTTCTGCCGCAACGTGCTGATCTATTTCGATCAGGACACCAAGATCAACATCTTCAACCGCCTGGCTCGCCAGATCGAGGGAGACGGTTTCCTGGTGCTGGGCGCGGCCGAAACGGTGGTCGGACTGACCGACACGTTCAGGCCAATTCCAGAGCGGCGCGGTCTCTACAAGCCGAACGACCCGCGTGCCGCGGCCGCCAAGCCGGCGCTTGCCGGCGCCGTGCCGCGCGTAGCGGTCATGGCAGGACGATAGGCATGGCCGAGGATGGCAAGGGCGCGGAACGCGTGACGTTCAGTCGCGGCTATGATGTCTGCATCATGGCCATCGACGGCACGTGGCGCCGCGACTGCAAGCTCAACGCGATCTCCGACACCGACGCTATCCTGACGGTGGAAGGCTCCATTCAGGGCCTGAACCTCAAGGAGTTCTTCCTGCTGCTGTCGTCCACCGGGCTTGCCTACCGCCGCTGCGAACTGGTGCGCGTCAACGGCGTCGAAATGGACATCCAATTCCTGCGTGGCAAGAACCGGAAGAAGCGCGGCGCCGCCGGTGGCCGTGACGAGGCGGCGTGATCGTCACCTGCGTCTCGTCGCCGTTTGCCGCGAAGTTGGTTCACATTTGCTGAAACATCCGACTGAATTTGCCTTGGCGACTTTACGTCGCCTAAGCGCGAGCCGTGTATGCATTGCCGGTCTCAATCTCAGGATACCGCAATGCCCAGAAGCTCTTTTTCCCCTCTCCCGTCAAACCTGCCCGACGGCGCCGAGCGGCGCGCACTTCAGCTTCTGGTGGTCGATGACGACGCCACGCAGCGCAGCCTGATCACGGTCGCGGCCAAGCAGGCCGGCCATGAAGTCACCGTGGCGCCGTCCGTGGCCGAAGCGATCGAAAAACTCCGCACCGCGCGCTTCGACTGCGTGACACTCGATCTCCTGCTGGAGGATGGCGACGGCATCGACGTGCTGGGCGAGATGGCCAAGGCGAAATTTGGCGGCGCCGTGATCGTCATCAGCGGCATGGACGGCAAGCGCCGCAGCGCCGCCCGCAGCTTCGCCCGTTCCGTCGGGATCGAGCTCCAGAGCCTGCCCAAGCCGCTGGATCTGGCCGCATTGCGCATCAGCCTCGCCAATCTCAGCAAGACCGCGATGGGCCTGCCGGCTATCCACACCTGGGGTGGTGTCGCCACCGACGCGATCGTGGAGCGGCACCGCGCCTGAGCCGCGGGCCTGCCATGCGATGAAATGCGGTCGTCGCGCCGCAGCAACCGCGATCTATACCGTGCTGCCAGTTTCCGACAGGCATTCAGCGGCGTGGCCCAAGGCCCGCCCGGCAGGCGTCGAGCGCGGCGATCGCGATGGCATACCTGGGTGTGACGTCGTCGAGCACGAAAACGTCGGCGGAACCTTCCGGATCGCTGCCGTGTTCTTGATCAATGGCTGTGGCGGTCCGGCGCATACTGGTCTCGATCTGCGAGATCAGCATGCGAAGGTCCGCCGCAATCAGCTCACGGCTCTCGACTTCGGGCATCGCGACGAGAGGCGGCGTAGCGGCCCAATTTAGCATGGATATTCTCCGTCCTCTGCAATTGGGCGCCTTGCCGCTACTTGTGCGTTAAGTCCATGTCCCGTACAAATACGGTGGGCCGAATCCGCGCCGAACGCCATAACGGTTGGGGCGGACGCGAGTCCTTCATGCCAACCGGATGTGTGGCACATGGCCGAACAAAGCTCTCGCGGTGAAATCTTCGTGGTCGACGACGACGCTGCCGTTCGCGACACCTTGTCGATGGTGTTGAAGGCGGCGGGCTATGAGGTGATCTGTTTTGCGGACGGCGCAGCATTGCTCTCTGTCGCGCGAAGCCGCACACCTGCAGCGGTCCTGCTCGACGTGCACATTCCCGGCAAGTCGGGTCTCGACATTCTCAATGAGCTGCACGGCGAAGACTATCCGGCACCGATCTTCATGATCTCCGGGCAGGGCGATATCGCGATGGCGGTCGGGGCCATCAAGAGCGGCGCGCTCGACTTCATCGAGAAGCCGTTCCGCGGCAGCGAGATCGTCGGCCGGCTCGACGAGGCGATCGGCGCCTATGCACGCAGGCAGTCGGAGAACGCGGCGCCGAAGTTCGGCTCGCTGCATTTCCCCGGGCGCGAGCCGTTGACGCGCAGGGAACGCGAGGTGCTCGAGCAGTTCGCCGCCGGCGCTTCCAACAAGGAAGCCGGCCGCACGCTCGGCATCAGCCCGCGCACCATCGAGGACCACCGCGCCAACATCATGAAGAAGCTCGGTGCGCGCAATGCCGCCGATCTGATCCGGATCGTGATGACCGCGGCGCAGCGCGCGTCGTAAATTTATCGGCAGTAGCCCGGATGGAGCGTAGCGAAATCCGGGGATCCGTGTCCACGGCAAGACACGTCCCGGATTGCGCTACGCTCCATCCGGGCTACGGCCCCTCACATCACCCGCTCAGCGCCTTGCGGATGGCCCGTGCCAGATCCGATTTCCGATAGGGCTTCGCCAGCAGCAGAACGCCCGAATCCAGCCGGCCGTGATGGATGATCGCGTTCTCGGTGTAGCCGGACGTGTAGAGCACCCTGAGATCGGGACGCGTTCTCTGCAGTTCGTCGGCGAGCTGCCGCCCGTTCATCTTGCCGGGCATGATAACGTCGGTGAACAGGAGGTCGAACGGTTTTCCGGCGGCGACGATTGCGAGCGCCTCCGCGGCGTTCGCAGCCTGCAAGGTGACGTAGCCGAGCGAATGCAGCTGTGCCAGCACGTAGTCGCGCACCAGCCGGTCGTCCTCGACCACAAGGATCGTCTCGTGTCCGCCCTCGATGGTCGCCGGCGTCGCGCTCTCGCCGACCGCCGTTGGCGTCTTGCCGGGCGGCAGATACATCTTGATCGTGGTGCCGTGGTCTTCCTCGCTGTAGATCTTGATATGGCCCGCTGACTGCTTGATGAAGCCGTAGACCATCGAAAGCCCGAGTCCGGTGCCCTTGCCCGGTCCCTTCGAGGTGAAGAAGGGGTCGAACACCCTGGCCAGCATGTTGGCGGGAATTCCGCTGCCGGTGTCGCTCACGGCGATCAGCACGTAGTGTCCCGGCGGGACGTCGTTGACGTTGGCATAGACCTCGTCGAGATAGGCCGCGCCCGTCTCCACGATCAGCTTGCCGCCGCCCGGCATGGCGTCGCGGGCATTGAGCGCGAGGTTGAGGATCGCGGTGGTGAGCTGGCTGGGATCGACGATCGCGACGCAATTCTCGTCCTCGAACACCGATTCGATATGGATCTGCTCGCCCAGCGTCGGCCGCAACAGTTTCGCCGTGTCGATGATCAGCGCGTTGACGTCGATTTCGCGCGGCTGGAGCGGCTGCTTGCGCGCAAACGCCAGCAGATGCTGCGTCAGCTCGGCGCCACGCCCGGCGGCCTCGTCGATCATCTTCGTGATCGCGGCGAGCTCCGGCTCCTTGGCCACCGCGTCGGCCAGGATCTCGATCGTGCCGGTGATGACGGTGAGGATGTTGTTGAAATCGTGCGCCACGCCGCCGGTGAGTTGGCCCACCGCCTCCATCTTTTCGGCCTGGCGGATGCGCTCGTCGGCCGCGATCTTGTCGGTCAGGTCGCGGTAGAACGAATTGAAGAGAACGCCTTCGCGTCGCCGGAGCGCCGTGACGCTGAGCTCGGCCCTGAACTCCTTGCCGTCGCGCCGCCGCACCAAAAGGTCGCGCCGTGGATTGGCCAGCGATTGTTGCTCGGATTCGAGAAAGAGCTTCAGTCTGGCCCTGACACTTTCGCGCTCACTGGGGGCGACGAAAAGCTCGATCGCATCCTCGCCGATCGCCTCCTCACGCGTCCATCCGAAGAGCTTCTCGGCTTGCGAGTTCCAACTCAGGATGGTCCCGGTGTGGTCGGTCTGGGTGAAAGCATCGAGCGAGGTCTCGACAATGTTGCGCGCCAGCTGTTCGCTCTCCCGCAAGGACTCCTGTGCAAGCCTCGCCTCCGTCATGTCGCGCCCGACAAAGAAGTAGCGATTGGCCTGGGCGGACCAGCTGGCGAGCCAGGACAGCCAGACCTCGTGGCCATTCTTGTGGAAGCAGCGGGTGTCGGCGAGCCTCGGACGTTCGCCGCGCCGCAGTGCGCGCATCTCGTCGCGCGACCGGTCGAGGTGGTCCGGATGAATGAAATCGGCGCCGCTGCGACCGATCATCTGCTCCGGCCGGTAGCCGAGGATGGCCTCGCTGCTCGGACTGATCTGCGCGATGTGGCCGCGCGCGTCCATCACCATGATCAGATCCTGGGAGGTCTCGAAGATCTGCCGCCGTTCCTCGAGCTGCTGCTGCAGCGCCCGCTCGGCCCGCCGCGCCTCGGTCAGGCTGCGCGCCGTGCCGGAGGCGCCCACGATCTCGCCAGACGGGCCCCTGATCGGCGACAGGCTGAGTGAGATTTCGACCGACGTGCCATCCTTGCGCAGGCGCACCGTCTCGAAGCGTTCGATCGGTTCACCTCCGGCGATCCGCCGCAAATAGTCCTTGCCTTGCTCGCGTCGGTCGGGTGGGACGATGATCGAGGTGGATTGCCCGATCGCCTCATTCGCCGAATAGCCGTAGAGGCGCTCGGCGGCCGCATTCCAGCCGGTGATGATGGCGTCGAGCGATTGCATCACGATCGCATCGTCGGAGGATTCGACGGCGGCGCTGAACAAGCGCTCGCGCGCTTCATGATGGCTTCGCGCGGCCTCGGTGCGGCGATGCTCCTCGATCTCGCGTTCAAGCGCGGCCGTCTTTGCTCTCGTTTCTTCGACCATTTGCGCGAATGCCCGCGCCAGCACGCCTGTCTCTCCGCTCGCATCGACGGGAATCTCGGCGCGCCGTCCGCTGCCGATCGCTTCCACCGCCGCGGTCAGACGCCCGATCGGCCGCGTCAATGAGCGCGCCAGCAGCACCGCAAGCAAAGCTGCGGCAAGGATGGCAAGCAGGCCGACCAGCGAGGAGGTTTTTTGAATGGCCGCCGGAACGCTACTGAACACGGATGGTGGTGCCGTCTCGATGACTGCCAACCACTCCTTGCCGGCCAGCAGTACCGGTGCGATCGCCGCTCCACTCGGCCGGCCCGCTTGATCGCTCGTAAGCTGCGTGGATCCTTGCGGCAGGCCGGCCCGGGCTGCAAAGAAAGGAAAGTCTCGGCGCCAATCGTTGGCGTTGCCAAGCAATGCACCGAATTCCCGCGCGCGATCAGGGTGGACAAGATAGTCGCCACGCGAATTCACGACATAGATTTCTCCTCCTGCGCTCGCGGTCGAGCGGACGCGGTCGAGCGCAGGACGCATGTCGATATTGGCGATGATGATGCCGAACGGCTTGCTATCAGGCGAGAACAGCGGCGTCGCGACGCGCAATGTCGGAATGTGAGGGTCCGTGGTCCCTCCCTGCCGCGTGGCGAGATCGACGGGCGAAACATAGATGTCGCCCGGCGCCAATTGAATCGTCTCCTGGAAGTAGGTTCGGTCGCTCTTGCGTTCCAGTTCGCCGTCGGGGACAATCCGTGCTGTTCCGTTCGGGCCGGTGCGATCGACGCGGACCAGCTCGCGCTGGTCGTCGTCAAGGCCGATGATTCGAAATTGCCCGTAGCTCGGTTTCGCGTCGATCTCGGCTGCGAGCCGCGCAGCGATGCGCTCGCGCCAGGTTTGCTCGGAAACGCCGTCGACATCGTCGAGGCCTCCACCGATATGGGTACGGATCAGGCCGTTGATGGCCGCGGCGGAGCGATAACCGAGCAGATCGCCGCGAGCGCCGGCAACGTAGGATTCAAGATGGGTGGCCAGCAGGCTCGACTGGGCTTCAATCCGTTCCAGGACCCGCGGAATGACGGCCTGGGTGATATTGCGATAGCCGAGCCAGCCGACTGCGGCCACGGTGACCGCCACCAGCAGGATCATCGCGATGGCGAGCCGCGTAGCGAGCGTCATGGCGATATTTGCACCGCGTCCTGAATGGCCGTGCCCGCGCTTGGTTGGAACAGAATGAAGGTTCTTGTCATCGGCGGCCGGTGCTGACATCCGGATTCCTCACCGATGCGGCCCGCGCCGCGTCCAGGCAGCCAGCGACCGCGGCGAGCAGCGCGTCGGCCCGGAACGGCTTCTGCAGGCTCGCCACCGCGCCGAGCTTGGTCGCCATCCTGAGGAAGTCCGGCTCCGCATGGGCATCCGGCGTGAACGAACGGCCGGAAATGACGACGATCGGAATCGCCGGCTGCAGCGCCCGGATGTGGCGCATCGTCTCCAGGCCGTCCATGCCGGGCATGAAGATGTCGAGAAACAGCAAGTCGAACTGGCTGGCCTCGAACAGCGCAAGTCCCTTGCGGCCGTCTCCGGCGACGGTGATGTGATGACCGGCCCTCTCCAGGAGCAGCCGGATCGTCATCTGCACGGCCGGATCGTCATCCACGATCAGGATGTTGGCCACGTCTGGTGTCCTCCCGGGCCGGATGGGGCTTCCCAGCGACCGCAAATCAAACCATCAACTCTGAAATTGTTGCGCGGATTGCATCCGGCCTGCAAGCACTTCGCCATCGATCCGACGATTGCTCGCAAATGGCGAAACGATTGCGCCAACCTATGCACGGTGACGTGCACAAGCACTCGCGACAACCGCGCGCCATAGGCCTAGTCGGTCAAATATTCCGGATAGTGGCTTCGGATCGTGGCGAGCTCGCTCAACGTGCCCGACAGGTGTTTGCGCAGATGCTGTTGCGCAGCATCGGCGTCGCCGGCCTCGATCGCGCGCGTGATCAGCTTGTGGTGGCGGACGATGTTCTGGGCCTTGCCGGGTGAGGGTAGATGCAGCCGGCGCAGCCGGTCGATATGTCCGCTGCGGCTGCGCACCAGCGTCCAGAGTTCCTGCTTGCCGGCCGCGGCATAAAGCTGCGCATGAAAATCATTGTCGCCGGCGATGAAGCTCTCGAAGTCTCCGGCCTTGGCGCATTGCTGCTGGAGCGCGATCGTGTGGTCGAGGCGTATGACCAGCGCTTCGCCGTGCTGCTGCGCGAGCAGACGGACGATTTCGAGCTCCAGCGCCTGGCGCAGGAAATGGGCCTGCTCGGCCCGACCGACATCGACCCGGCTGACGACGGTGGCGTGCTGCGGAAACACGTCGACCAGCCCTTCTTCCTCCAGCCGCATCAAGGCGTCGCGGATCGGCGTCGAGCTGACGCCGAATTGTGCGGCGAGATCCGTGCGCGACAGCGGCGACCCCGGCGGCAGTTCGAGCGCGAGAATGGCGTTGCGCAGCCGCTCGAACACTTGCGGTGCGGCCTGCCGGGCCCGGTCGAGCCGCGCGCCGGGGCGGGCGGCGCCGCGGGGCGCGGGTTGGGCTGGTTCCATGCGAAGAGCTCCGGCCGGCCTTGCCTTTGATACACTAATACATTAGTGCATCAGCGAGATCGCTCGTCAATGGCGGCCGGAGGAAACGAACAACAATGATCAAGCAATTGCAGTGCGGCCTCACGGCCATCGCCCTGATCGCCGCGACGGCGCTGACGGCCTCGCCCGCGACGGCGCAGCAAAAATCCGAGATATCGCTGTCGCGCCAACCCGGCATTTTCTACATGCCGAGCCACGTCATGGAAAAACAGAAGCTGATCGAAAAGCATGCAGCCCAGCTCGGGGTGGCGGGTGTCACCACCAAATGGGTCACCTTCTCCGGCGGCGGTGCGCAGACCGATGCGCTGCTCGCGGGCGGCGTCGACATCCTCAACACCGGCACCGGCAATCTGCTGCTGCTGTGGGACCGCACCCGCGGCGGGGTCAAGGGCATCGTCGCGACCTCGGCGCAGCCGATGACGCTGATCAGCCGCGACGCCAACATCAAGTCGATCAGGGATTTCGGTCCCGGCGACAAGATCGCGGTGCCGACCGTCAAAGTCTCGACCCAGGCGATCGTGCTCCAGATCGCCGCCGCCGAGGCCTTTGGCGCCGACCAATGGTCGAAGCTGGACGTCAACACGGTGCAGCTCGGCCATCCCGACGCCTATGCGGCGCTGTCCAACGCCAAGCACGAGGTGCACACCCATTTCTCGATTCCGCCGTTCACGTTCCTCGAGCTGAAGAACGTGCCGGGTGCGCATGTCGTGCTGTCGTCGCCTGACGTGATGGGCGGCCCGCTCAGCCAGGCGCAGTTCTTCACCACCACAAAGTTCGCCGATGCCAACCCGAAAATCATCCAGGCCGTGCGTGATGCGACCAAGGAGGCGCAGGATCTGATCCGTAGCGACACCAAGCAGGCGGTCGAGATCTACAAGGAGATCACCGGCGACAAGACCTCGGTGGAAGAGCTGCTCGATCTGCTCAAGGAGCCTGGCATGATGGAGTGGAATCTCGAACCGCAGGGCACGATGAAATTCGCCGCCCATCTGTTCAAGACGGGCACGCTGAAGACCCAGCCCAAGGCCTGGACCGATTACTATCTGCCCGTCGCCCACGATCTGAAGGGCAACTGATGGCGCTGCTCGACGTCAGCTCCGTGACTCTGCGTTACAAGACCTCCAGCGCCGTCGTCACCGCCACGGAAAGGGTGAGCTTCACCGTCGACAAGTCCGACCGCTTCGTGCTGCTCGGGCCGTCCGGCTGCGGCAAGTCGACCCTGCTCAAGGCCGTCGGCGGCTACATGGCGCCGAGCGAAGGTCGCATGACCATCAACGACCGCGAGATCCACGGTCCCGGCGCCGATCGCATGATGATCTTCCAGGAGTTCGACCAGCTGCTGCCCTGGAAGAGCGTGCTGGCCAACGTGATGTTTCCGCTGCTGACCGCGCGAAAATTGTCGCGCAAGGACGCCGAGGTGCGGGCGCGGGCCTATATCGAGAAGGTCGGCCTGACCCGCGTCGTCGATGCCTATCCGCACACGCTCTCCGGCGGCATGAAGCAGCGCGTCGCGATCGCGCGTGGCATGGCAATGGAGCCCGACATCCTGCTGATGGACGAGCCGTTCGCCGCGCTCGACGCGCTGACGCGCCGGACCTGTCAGGACGAGCTGCTCCAGCTCTGGAGCGAGACCAAATTCACCGTGCTGTTCGTGACCCACTCGATTGCGGAAGCGATTCGCATCGGCAACCGCATCCTGCTGCTGTCGCCGCATCCCGGCCGCGTCAAGGCCGAAGTGGTGGACGTCGACAAGGTCTCGAATGACGATGGCAGTGCCGGCCGGCTCGAGAAGGAGATCCACGATCTCCTGTTCGCCGCCGAAGGCACGGCGTATTGAGGGAGCCTCTCATGGGCGCAGCCAGGATCCTGCTACGTGAGGCGCCGGTCGCCGCCAGCACAGCCGAAGTCGAGCGCAAGCTGAGCGTGCCCGAGCTGTTGTGGAACGATGGGTTTGTCCGCAAGACCGTCATCATCCTGTTCCTCGCGGCGGTCTGGGAGGCCTACGGCCTCGCCCTCGACAATCCCCTGCTGTTTCCGACGCTGCACGACACGGTCCTCACGATGTACGATCGCGTCAAGGACGGCACGATTCCCATGCGGGCCTGGGCTTCGCTGAAAGTGCTGTTCATGGGCTATTCGGCCGGCATCGCGCTCGCCGCGATCTTTACCGTGCTCGCGATCTCGACCCGCATTGGCACCGATTTTCTCGAGACTGTGACGGCGATGTTCAATCCGCTGCCGGCGATCGCACTGTTGCCGCTCGCTTTGATCTGGTTCGGTCTCGGCAACGGCAGTCTGGTGTTTGTGCTGATCCATTCGGTGCTGTGGCCGGTCGCGCTCAACACCCATTCCGGCTTCAAGAGCGTGTCCAACACGCTGCGCATGGTCGGCCGCAATTACGGCCTTCGGGGATTGCCGTACGTCGCGAAAATCCTGATCCCCGCCGCGTTCGGCTCGATCCTGACCGGCCTCAAGATCGGCTGGGCCTTTGCCTGGCGCACGCTGATCGCGGCCGAGCTGGTGTTCGGCGTATCGTCGGGGCAGGGCGGGCTCGGCTGGTTCATCTTCGAAAACCGTAACCTCCTCGACATACCTGCGGTCTTCGCCGGCCTCTTGACGGTGATCATCATCGGGCTTTTTGTCGAAAACCTGATCTTCCGCGCCATCGAGCGGAACACCGTGCAGAAATGGGGCACCCAATCATGACCAAGAAGAAACTAACGCCCGACCAGCTCCGCAGCGCGCGCTGGTTTGCACCCGACGATCTCCGCTCGTTCGGCCACCGCTCCCGCGCCATGCAGATGGGCTACGCGCCGGAGGAGTGGAAGGACCGCCCGATCATCGCGATCCTCAACACCTGGTCGGACGCGCAGCCCTGCCACATGCACTTCAAGTCGCGCGTCGACGACGTCAAGCGCGGCATCCTGATGGCCGGCGGCCTGCCGCTGGAGCTGCCGGCACTGTCGCTGTCGGAATCGCTGCTCAAGCCGACCACGATGCTCTATCGCAATCTGCTGGCGATGGACGCCGAGGAGCTGCTGCGCAGCCATCCCGTCGACGGCGTGGTGCTGATGGGCGGCTGCGACAAGACCACTCCGGCGCTGCTGCTGGGTGCGACCTCGATGAACATCCCGGCGATCTATCTGCCGGCAGGTCCGATGCTGCGCGGCAATTGGAAGGGCAAGACGCTCGGTTCGGGCTCGGACGGCTGGAAATACTGGGACGAGCGGCGCGCCGGCAAGATCTCCGACAAGGACTGGCTCGACATCGAAGCCGGCATTGCGCGCAGCTACGGCACCTGCATGACCATGGGCACCGCCTCGACCATGACCGCGATTGCCGAGGCGATCGGCATGACGCTGCCGGGCGCGTCCTCGATTCCCGCCGCGGATGCCAACCATATCCGCATGGCCTCCGAATGCGGCCGCCGCATCGTCGAGATGGTCTGGGAAGATCTGACGCCGAAGACGATCCAGACCCGGAAAGCCTTCGAGAACGCGATCGCGGTCGCGATGGCGATGGGCTGTTCGACCAACGCGATCATCCATCTGATCGCGCAGGCCCGCCGCGCCGGTCTCGACATCGGCCTCGACGATTTCGAGATTGCGAGCCGCAAGGTGCCCGTCATCGCCAATGTGCGGCCGAGCGGTGACGCCTATCTGATGGAGGACTTCTTCTACGCCGGAGGCCTGCCGGCGCTGATGGGGCAGATCAAGCCGCACCTGCATCTCGACTGCATCACCGTCACCGGCCAGACGGTCGGCGAGAACATCGAGGGAGCCGAGGTCCACAATGACGACGTGATCCGCTCGATCGACAATCCCATCTACAAGGAAGGCGCACTCGCCGTGCTCAAGGGCAATCTCGCGCCCGACGGCTGCGTCATCAAGCCCTCCGCCTGCGCCCCGCGCTTCCTCAAGCACACCGGGCCCGCGCTGGTGTTCGACGATTATCCCGCGATGAAGAAGGCGGTGGACGATCCCGATCTCGACGTCACCGAGGATCACATTCTCATTTTGCGCAACGCGGGGCCGCAGGGCGGGCCGGGCATGCCGGAATGGGGCATGCTGCCGATCCCGACCAAGCTTGTGAAGCAAGGCGTGCGCGACATGGTGCGGATCTCGGATGCGCGCATGAGCGGCACCAGCTACGGGGCCTGCATTTTGCATGTCGCCCCCGAATCCTATGTCGGCGGGCCGCTGGCGCTGGTGCGGAACGGCGACCGCATCACGCTCGACGTCGCCGCCCGCACCATCGATCTCGATGTGTCCGAGGCCGAGCTCGAAAAGCGCCGTGCCGCCTGGAAGCAGCCCGAGCGCCGCTTCGAGCGCGGCTATGGCTGGATGTTCACCAAGCACATCAAGCAGGCCAATGACGGCTGCGACTTCGACTTCCTCGAGACCGATTTCGGCGCGCCGATCGGCGAGCCCTCGATTTACTGATGACCCTGTCATCCCGGGGCATCGCGAAGCGATGAGCCCGGAATCCATTGGGCCGCAGTCTGTGCCGCCCGATGGATTCCGGGTTCGCGCTACGCGCGCCCCGAAATGACAAAAGAAAGAGTGCCAATGCAATGACCAAGCTTACCGAAGCCACCCGCAACAAGCTCAAATCCGTTTCCACCGCCACCGTCGCCACCGCGTTGTTCAAGCGCGGCCTGCGCATCCAGATGATCCAGGATGTGCACCCGCTCAGTGCCGGCCAGCCCACCATGGTCGGTGAAGCCTTCACGCTGCGCTATATGCCGGCCCGCGAGGATCTCAACACCATCGACGTCTTTAGGGATCACTCCCATCCGCAGCGCAAGGCGGTCGAGGATTGCCCGGCGGGCAGCGTTCTGGTGATGGACAGCCGCAAGGACGCGCGCGCCGCTTCCGCCGGTGCGATCCTGGTCACGCGCTTGATGAAGCGCGGTGTCGCCGGGGTCGTCACAGACGGGGGTTTTCGCGACTCGGCCGAGATCGCCAAGCTGGGCATGCCCGCCTACCACCACCGTCCGAGCGCGCCGACCAATTTGACGCTGCATCACGCCATCGAGATCAATGTGCCGATCGGCTGCGGAGACGCGCCGGTGTTTCCCGGCGACGTCATTCTCGGCGACAGTGACGGCGTGATCGTGATTCCCGCGCATCTCACTGAGGAGATCGCCAACGAGACCTTCGAGATGACCGCGTTCGAGGACTTCGTCACCGAGGAAGTCAACAAGGGCCGCGGCATTTTCGGTCTCTATCCGGCGACGGACCCGCAGACGCTGACCGACTTCGCCGCATGGCGGAAGGCGAACGGAAGGTAAAGGCCGACAACTCGTCCCGCAATCTCCATCGTCGTCCTGGCGAAAGCCAGGACCCATCACCCCAGGGAGGAATTTGGCGAAGACCCGGAGTCGTCATGCTTTCGCGCGGTACTGATACCGAGCTTTATCGGATGGATCACGCGGTATGGGTCCTGGCTTTCGCCACGACGACCCGGGAGAGCGTGGCCTACACCCCCGCCTCCGCCATCCCCGCAGCCCACAGCGCGAACGCATACACGATCGCTACTTCATCCAGCCGGTTGAAGCGTCCCGAGGCGCCGCCGTGGCCGGCGCCCATGTTGGTCCGGAGCAACACCGGTCCGCCGCCACTCATGGTCGCCCGCAGGCGCGCGATCCATTTGGCGGGCTCCCAGTACGTGACGCGCGGATCTGTCAATCCGCCCATCGCCAGGATCGCGGGATAGTCTTTCGCGGCGACATTGTCGTAGGGCGAATACGACAGGATGGTGCGGAAATCCTTCTCGCTTTCGATCGGGTTGCCCCATTCCGGCCATTCCGGCGGCGTCAGCGGCAGCGTGTCGTCGAGCATGGTGTTGAGCACGTCGACGAACGGCACTTCGGCGACGATGCCGGCGAACAATTCGCCGGCGCGGTTGGCGACCGCGCCCATCAGCATGCCACCGGCCGAGCCACCATGGCCGACGATGCGTTTCGCACTGGTGTACTTCGCATCGATCAGCGCGCGGGCGCTGGCCGAGAAATCGTCGAACGAGTTCGTCTTCTTCTCGCGCTTGCCGTCGAGATACCAGCCCCAGCCCTTGTCGGCGCCGCCGCGGATATGGGCGATGGCATAGACGAAGCCGCGATCGACCAGCGACAGCCGGTTGGCGCTGAACGAAGCCGGCATCGCCATGCCGTAGGAGCCGTAGCCGTAGAGCAGCAGCGGCGCCGCGCCGTCCAGCGTGAGCCCGCGGCGATGGAGGATCGACACCGGCACCTCTGCGCCGTCCTGCGCCTTCGCCATGATCCGCGTGGTGACGTAGTCGGCCGCATTGTGGCCGGACGGAATCTCCTGCCGCTTGCGCAGGGTGCGCGTCCGCTTGACCATGTCGTAATCATAGACTTCCGACGGCGTCGTCATCGACGAATAGGCGAAACGCAAATTCGTCGTCTCGAATTCATAGGAGCCCATCGTATCCAGCGAATAGGCCGCCTCGTCGAACGCGATGGCGTGCTCCTCCTTGGTCGCGAGGTCGCGGATCACGATGGACGGCAGCGCATTGGCGCGCTCCAACCGCACCATGTGGCCGGCATAGAGATCGAGGTCGATGATGTAGATGCCCGGGCGATACGGGATCAGATCGCGCCAGTTCTTGCGCTCGGGGGAAGCGAGCGGCGCGGTGACGATCTTGAAGTCGATCGCGTCGTCGGCGTTGGTGAGGATGAACAGTTCGTCGCCACGGTCGGCGAGCGAATATTGCACGCCTTCCTCGCGCGCCGCGACGAGGCGCGGTGGTGCCTCGGGATGGGCGAGATCGATCAGCCGCTGCTCAGAGGTCTCGTGGTCGCCGCCCGCGATCACGCAGAAGCGGCCGCTGGTGCTCTCGTGCAGATGGGTGAACCAGCCGGAATCCTGCTCTTCGTAAACCAGCGTGTCGTCGGCCTGCCCGGTGCCGAGCTTGTGCCGCCACACCTGCATCGGGCGATGATTGTCGTCGAGCTTCACGTAGAAGAACGACGTGGCGTCCTTGCTCCAGACCACGCCGCCGTCGGTCTCCTCGACGACGTCGTCAAGGTCGTTTCCGGTCGCCCAGTCGCGCACGCGGATGGAGAAATACTCCGAGCCTTTGGTGTCGGCGCTCCAGGCCTGCAGCCTGTGGTCGTTCGAGTGCCGGCTGCCGCCGAATTTGAAATAGGTATGGTCCTTGGCGAGCGCGTCGCCGTCGAGCACGATGTGGCCTTCGCCGCCATCGCGCGGCATGCGGCCGAACAGCTCGTGCTGACCGCCTTCGCGAAACTTGCGGAAATAGGCGAAGGGACCATCCGGCGACGGCACGCTGGAATCGTCCTCCTTGATCCGCCCTCGCATCTCGCGCACCAGCGTCTTCTGGAGGGCTGCGGTATGGCCGAGCAGGCTCTCGGTGTAGCCATTTTCTGCGTCGAGATATTTGCGGATGTCGGGATCGAGCACCGCGGGGTCGCGCAGCACCTCCTGCCATTTCTCGTCCTTCAACCAGGCATAGTCATCGGTCACGGTGATCCCATGCCGCGTGAATGAATGCGGCCGGCGCGGCGCGACGGGAGGCTGGGAAGGTGTTTTGGCTTGTGTCACTCGATCCTCACTCAGATGCGCCGGCGTTCTTTCAGCTCTCCCCGCAGGCGGGAAAGGGAGAAAGATGTGTCCCACCTTATATCGTCCCGATTTCATGAATTGCCAGCGCCACTGCGCCAGTCGCCGGGTTGTTGATCGGTCCCTTCTATGCTTTAGGCTTCCTATCCCCGCCGCCGGTCCAGCCTGATGCTGTTCAATTCCTATCCGTTCATCCTGCTGTTCCTGCCGGCCGCGCTGGCGGGCTATTTCTGGCTGGGGCGGCGCAGCAATCTGGCCCCGGTGATCTGGCTGGCGGCGGCCTCGCTCGCCTTCTATGCCATCGGCAATTGGCAATTCGTGGCCCTGTTGCTGATCTCGATCGCCTTCAACTATGGCATTGGCCATCTCCTCATCGTGGCGAAGCTTGCTCCGTCGCAGCGAAAGGCCGCACTTGCCCTCGGCGTCGCCGGCGATCTCCTGGTGCTCGGCGTCTTCAAATATGCCGGCTTCGTCGCGGAGAACGTCAATGCGTTGACCGGCACGCATTTCGCGGTCCACATCCTGCTGCCGGTCGGCATCTCCTTCTACACCTTTACCCAGATCGCGTTCCTAGTTGACGCCTGGCGCGGGCAGGTCGCGGCCTACGCGCTGCCGCACTACGCGCTGTTCGTGACCTACTTTCCGCATCTGATCGCGGGGCCGATCCTTCACCACAAGGACATGATCCCGCAATTCGAACGGGAGGAAACCAAGCACCCGCATGCGCATCTGATCCTGTGCGGAATCATCATCTTCGCAATCGGCCTGTTCAAGAAGACATGCCTCGCCGACGGCATCCAGCCGCTCGTCGCGCTCGCCTTCGAGGCGCGCGCGCCGAGTTTTGATCAGGCCTGGCTCGGTGCACTCGCCTACACCTTTCAGCTCTATTTCGACTTCTCCGGCTATTCCGACATGGCGATCGGGATATCGCTGATGTTCGGCATCTTCTTACCCGTAAATTTCAACTCGCCCTACAAGGCGAGCAGCATCGTGGAGTTCTGGCGGCGCTGGCACATGACGCTGTCGCACTTCCTGCGCGACTATCTCTACATTCCGCTCGGAGGTAACCGTCGCGGCCGCGTGCTCCGTTATGTCAATTTGATGCTGACGATGCTGCTTGGCGGGCTCTGGCACGGCGCGGCCTGGACATTCGTCGTCTGGGGCGCACTGCATGGCGCCTATCTCTGCATCAATCACGCCTTCAACGCGCTGGTGCCGAATGTTCCGAAGTTGCTCGCGCGCCCAACGCGCGTCGCCGGGGCCGTGCTGACATTCCTCGCCGTCGTTGTCGCCTGGGTATTCTTCCGTGCCGAACGGGTCGATTGGGCGCTGCGGATTCTGAATGCCATGGCCGATCCCTCCAACATCGTGTTCGGGCGCGAGGAGATTGCGGCGTCGGTGATGGTCGCAATTTATGCCGCGCTGGTGTGGCTGGCACCGAACACGCAAGGTATCATGGGGTACGACCACGCCAATCGCCGGGTCGGCGAAGGCCTGATGGCCGGACGGATGCGGCCGCTGGTCCTCTATGGTGCGTCGCTGGTGCTTGCGTTCGGGATTTTGGGCATCCAGAGCCACAGCGAATTCATCTATTTCCGGTTCTGATGCGAGGCGCGTTCACACATCCAGGGCGTCTTCTCCTCGCGAGCATCGCGTGCGTGCTCGGCGCGGCTGCGCTCACCTATGTCATCGATCCCCTGCAACTGTTTCGCCCCTCGCGCCTCGTCGCGCCGTTCTATTCCGATGACACGCGCGTGCAGAATGCCGGTCTGATCCGCAGCCAGTCGTTCGACACCGCCTTCATGGGCACCTCGCTGGCGATCCATTTCCGCCAGAGCGACATCGACCATGCGCTTGGCGTGCACTCGCTCAAGCTGGCGATGACCGGATCCAATTCGCGCCAGCAGGGTTTTGTGCTCGAGCAGGCCATCGATCGCGGCGCAAAGCGCGTGATCTGGCAGATGGATGATTTCATCTTTGTCGATGCGGCCGACATCGAGACCGATCCTTATCTCTCTGCTGATCTCTATCGCGGGACGGCCAAGGGCATCGCGTCGTATCTGTTCAGCGCGGCGATGGCGAAGGAATCCCTGTTCGCATTGCTCCGGTCGGTTCCGCCGCTGCGGCAGCCGCTGACCCGGGCCGCGCCTTTTCTGCCCGTCAAGTTTGCGCTGTCCGATGTCGACGACATCTATGCGCTGCCGCGGGATGTCGACGTCGCGCGCGCCTATAATGCGAAAAGGACGCTCGCGGCCTTCGCCTATATCACCGATCCCGTACGCAGCCGCTTTCTCGGCGAAGGCTATGGTTACGAGGCCATGGTGCGGCATTTCGAGCGTGACGCCGCCGGCCTGATTGCGCGCCATCCTGACGTGACCTTCGACATCTACTTCCCGCCCTATTCGATCCTGCAATTCGTCGCGATGCGCGACGCTTCGCCTGCGACGTTGAAGATCGTCACCGACCTCACGGCTGTCATTGCGCAGCGCCTGACGCAGCTTCCCAATGTGCGCCTGTACGATTTCCGGGCGATCAAGGACGTGACGCACGATTTCGACAATTATGGCGACGTCATCCACCATTCGCCGGTGGTGGATGCGATGGTGCTGTCGTGGCTGGCGCGCGGGGAATATCGTGTCGACCCGAAGGCGCCACTTGCGGCGCTGAATGAACTGAGGGCGCAGGTCGAGGCTTATCGCGTGCCGCCGCTGCCGTAGCCCGCATGAGCGAAGCGACATGCGGGAACTCACGCAAGAATCCCGGGTGTCGCTTCGCTCACCCGGGCTACTAGATTGCTCCCGCAAGGGGAGAAGGAAAAAAGACGCCTACACCGCCACCTCTTCGCCGAGATACGCGACCGCTGCCTCAAGCCCGCCCTTGCCGTGCGGGATCTTCAGCGCGTTCAGCCCGACCTCGATCACCCCCAACGTGCCGAGCAGCATCGGGGCGTTGACGTGGCCCATATGGGCGATGCGGAAGGCTTGTCCCGAGAGATCACCGATGCCGGTGCCGAGCACCACGCCGCACTTCTCCTTGCAATAGCGTTGCAGGATTGCCGGATCGTGGCCGTTGCTCATGGTCACCGTGGTCACGGTGTTGGAACGTTCGCTGGCTTCCGCGATGTTGAAGCCGAGCACCTGGCCTTCCGACCACGCGCCGACGGCGCGTCGCGCGGCTTCGCCGAGCAGGCTGTGGCGGCGGAAGGCGTTCTCCAGCCCCTCCTCGTGCAGCAGGTCGATCGCCTGGCGCAGCGCGAACAGCAGATGCACCGGCGCGGTGCCGGCATATTTGCGATAATGCTCGCTGCCTTCGCGCTCGCTCCAGCTCCAATAGGGCGTGCTCATGTTGGCGGTCTTCTGGACCTCGAGCGCACGCGCGTTGGCCGCGACAAAGCCGAGGCCGGGCGGCGTCATCAGGCCCTTTTGTGAGCCCGACATCGCGACGTCGATGCCCCATTTGTCCATCTCGAACGGCATGCAGCCGAGCGAGGCGACGGTGTCGACCATGTACAGCGCCGGGTGGCCGCTTGCCTTGATCGCCTTGCCGATCGCCTCGATGTCGTTCTGCACGCCTGAGGCCGTGTCGACCTGGACGACGACAACGGCCTTGATCGTATGCTCCTTGTCGCGGCGCAGGCGCTCCTCGACCTCGTGCGGCCGCACCGCGCGGCGCCAGTCGCCCTTGAGCACCTCGACATCGGCACCCATCAGGGAAGCCGCATTGCCCCAGCCGATCGCGAACCGCCCGCTTTCGAGCACCAGCACCTTGTCGCCGCGCGACAGCACGTTGCTCAGCGCCGCTTCCCAGGCGCCGTGTCCGTTGGCGATGTAGATGTAGGACTTGCCCTTGGTGGCAAACAGTTTCGAGATGTCGCTGAGCAGGCTCTCGGTCAGATCGGTCATCTGCTTGGAGTAGATGTCGATCGCCGGACGATGCATCGCCCGCAGCACCTCGTCGGGCATATTGGTGGGCCCGGGAATGGCCAGAAATTCCCGGCCCGCGCGAACGGTCATTGCTGTTGGTCCTTGTTGCCTGAGAACAGGATGGTGGGTCGCTGATTCACACTTTTACGCGGCGCTGCGGTGCAAGAAAAGGCCGGAAAACGCAGGTCTGAACTGGGCTATCTCTTAGTCTCGCGGCAGCCCGCATCTTCGGCTTCCTCCACCGAGCAGAACCAGCGCGTGCCCTTGCTGATCTTCATCTTGATCTGCGCATACCAGCGGCTGGTCGGCCGGTGATAGATGCACTCGCCGGCGGTGTTGACGTTGCCCTTGATGGTGCAGTCCGGCGAGGGCGCGATGGGCCCCGACGCCGAAGCGAGCAGGATCGCATGCGCGCCGTCGGGCGGCTTGGTGGCGCCGAGGATGGTGGTCTTCTTGTTGCGCACGCGCCAGTCCCAGGGCGCGATGAAGGCGCCCTGCCACATGCCGGCCTTGGCCTCCCGCGCGGCCTTCTCGTCCGCCTCGTAGTCGTGCGACATGCGGGTGTAGGCCAGCGCCCAGCCTGTGCGCACCAGCCATTTCTGGATATCTTCGCCGCCGACGTCGCAGCGCGCCACGGTGCGGCCGCGCCGGTCGATCGACCTCGCATGGCAGACCCAGCTCTTGCCGTCGGCGTATTTGGCAAGCTCGTCGCGGGCCGCGATGCCGCAGGTCCAGCGCTCGCCCTTGTTGTTGAGGCAGAGCTGGTCGACCGCGGGCGCGTCGATGCCGCCGAGCCTGATCCGCGTGTTGCCGATCACCACGGCGTCGCCGGCGCGAACCTTCGCGGTGCCGGTGATGTCGGCGGCCTCAGCCGGCGACAGCAAGCCGGGCAAGGACAAGCCAAGCAATGACAGCGCAATCAGGAATTTTCGCAACATGCCGGTCCGCGTGTGATGAAAATTGCGATAGACCTCGCAATTGTGGTCGGCTTTTGTCCGCCCGGCCAGCTTATGCCTGGCAGTTGGGCTTTCAACTTACTGTCATCGGACGAAGTTTAGTAGGGGTGGGTTAGCCGAAGGCGTAACCCACCTCTTTCGTCTCCACGGCGGCAGAAGTGGTGGGTTACGCTTCGCTTACCCACCCTACGAACCTATCCCCGCGACATCGCCCGCTTGGCCACCGCCAGCCCCATCAGCACGAACGCCGACGTGACCTCCGGACCGCCGACCAAAATCCGCGTCGGCGTCTTCATCTTGTTCCATTCATAGGCGCGGAACGGGCCGCGGCGGCCGCCTTCGCCGAGGCTCGCGATGATCACGTTCAGCGCCGGCGCAAAGGCGCGCGGGTCGGCGCCGAGATGGCCGAGCGCGATCAGCGCGAGCGCTGCGTCGAACACGTTCATCTCGGCGGCCATCAGCTCGCCCTTGACGTAAGACAGCACGCGGTGGCGGATGAAATCGAAATCGCCGTCGGGATCGATGATCGCCTGCGCCGCCAGCGGCAGCGCCAGGAAGGCGGCGTAGCAGCGGCCGAAATAGGCGCTGTAGAGCTCCGGCAGATAATAGATGTGCGAGCGCGGATTGGCGAAGGCGCCGCTCGCCGCCAGCCGCTTCTGGAAGCCGAGGATGCGATGCACGGTGGCAAGCCGCGCCGGCGTCTCCAATACTTTCCAGCGCGCGAGGTTGCGAAAGCTGACCTCGAGAATGTCGAGATTGAGCGTCGGATCGAGATCGTTGCCGTAGGGCCGCTCGCCCTTGAGGTTATCGATCCAGGTCGCAACCCCGCCCTCATAGTCGATATTGTCGTTGAGCGGCACGGTCACGCGCGGCTCGTTGACGCCCGCGCGCACCTGATAGCCGGCATAGAAATCCAGCAGCGGCTGGTCGAGGATCGGATCGGTGCAGCCGGCCTGCGTCGCCGCGGAGATCGAGCACGCCGTGGTGTCGCAATCCGGCACGTAGACGCCGAAACCGAGATCCTGCTTGATCTGGGCGAAGTAGCGCGAGAAGCGCGGATGCGGTGCAGGCGCGAGCGCGGTGATGACGTTGAACCGCGCGCCGTCGATGCCCTCGACCTCTTCGCGGCTGATGTTGACGCAGAAATCGACCATGTCCGCGACCGCGCGCTCCGCCGCCATCTTGTCGGCGGACGAGGCGAGGCCGCTCTCGACGTAACTCAACAGCGCCTCGATGAAGAACGCGTCGTAATAGGCCGAGCGGTGGCGGATCTGCACCGGCTCCCACATCGGTTCGGCAATCCCTCGCCAGGGCGGATTGACGACGGCGCGCGCCGGCGTTCGCGCGATGAAGACACGGGCGAGGTTGAACAGCAGCGAGGAGTTCTTGTAGCCGCGCGCGTTGAGACCCGTGAGCGCCATGGTCAGTTCGCGGCCGCGGAAATCGGGATCGCCGATCAGGTTGAACGCGGCGTAGGTCGGCAGAAAGCCATTTTTTCGGTACGAGCCCAGCAGATGCTGCGCACAGTCGCGGATCACGGCGTCGATCTGCGATTGTTGCGGCATGGCGCCGGTGAACATGGCCGGCGGCGGCTTGGGATGATCCAGCGCGATGCTGTCGACGAGATCGGCAACGGGCTGGCCGACCGCCGCCCAATCGGGCTCGGCCTCGTCGCGGGCGCGAACCAGCGCCTGGCGCAGCCGGGCCAGTTTGCCTTCGTCGCGCAGCTCGGGCAGTCCGGCCCGGCGGAGCAGCACCCGCAATGCGGGATTGCCGAGCGCGGTCTTGTAGAACTTGGCCAGATGCGGATCGCCGCTGGCCGCAACGGACAGTACGGGATCGCAGACGTCGTAAAGCGAGGGGCCGTCCTTCCGCGCCGTCAGCGCCCGGCAGGCGGCGCCGGCAAAATATTGAAAGCTCATGAAATACCTGGTCGCGGGAATTGGCCGGGGGGCCGGCCGGCACGCTCCCAGCCGCGCGCCACCCCCTGCAAGTCGTTGAAAAAGCTACCCGGATTCGCAGGAAATACAAATGTGATGGCAGTCACAGAAAAAGCCGGCACGAAGCCTGCATAATTGGGCTCCGGTAGGTTACGGGGACGCAAAAAAATCACACTTTGGGCGGTGCAAATTAACTCATGTTTCCAGAGGCTTAGATCAAATTTTCGGCGATCTATTGCCGGGGAGGCGATATCCGGTTAAGGCTTTGTTTGGTGCGGCGCCGCAAATTGCGCGCAATTCGGGGGCACACCCCCGGCCAATCCCTCAAACCCAAAGACGCTATCGCGCTACTCAAACAGTGTGCGCGTGCTTGGCTGGTCTTTGGCACTGACAGGAATGACGCGAGATGAATGTAACGCAGCTCGACATTTCCCGACGCACGATCGCGGTGGCCGCAGCCCTCATCGGCACGGTGTCGCTCGTGATCGGCGCCCATGCTGCCCTCAACATGCGGGCGCTCGATGCCGCCAAGGCCATTTCGACCGACCAGGTCACCGGCTCGATCGGCCAGGCCTCGCGTCTCGCCCTCGTCATCGGCAATGGGCACTACCCCGACGCCAACGCGCCGCTGACCCAGTCGATCAACGACGCCCGTGCGCTGTCCTCGTCGCTGCGCAAGAACGGTTTTGACGTCGACATGGTGGAAGACGCGACCAAGGACGACATGGTCCGCGCCGTCAATCGCCTGAAGTCCCGGATCAAGCGCGACACGGTCGTCATGCTGTTCTTCGGCGGCTACGGCGTGCAGGCCGGCCGCGAGAGCTACATGCTGCCGGTCGATGCCGCGATCTGGAAGGAAAACGACGTCCGCCGTCAGGGCGTCTCCATCGAGGGCGTGCTCGACATGATGAAGGAGCAGGGCGCCAAGGCCAAGCTCGTCGTGGTCGACGCCTCTCGCCGCAATCCCTATGAGCGCCGCTTCCGCTCCTACAGCCACGGCCTCGCGCCGATCAGCGCGACCGACAATGCGCTGATCCTCTCCTCGGCTTCGCCGGGCAAGGTCGTCGACGACGGCAAGGGCGAGCACAGCGTACTGGTCAGCGAGTTCCTCAACAACCTCAATGCGCAGGGCAGCGCCGAGAGCGTCTTCAACAAGACCCGCGTTGCGATCTCCCGCGCCAGCGAAGGCGACCAGGTCCCGTCCGTCTCCTCCTCGCTGCTCGAGGACGTCCATTTCGGCGAAGCCGGCGGCTAGCTTTCTTAGGTTCTGCGAAGTCTCGTGCCCCGGACGCGGCGCATCATGCAATGATGCGACGCTGAGCCGGGGCCCAGTTTTTTAGGTTGTCGCTTGGACGGGAGATGGGTCCCGGCTCTGCGCGGCAGCGTTACACGCTGCAGCGCGTCCGGGACACGAGCCAACCCTACTTCGCCGCTTCCGCGGCCATCACGGTGCGCACCGGATCGCCTTCGCGCAGCAGCGCGCCGGCGCGGGCGACGACGATGTCGCCTTCGTTGAGGCCGTCGCGAATCTCGATATTTCCGCCCGACATCAGTCCGACCTCGACGCGCTTGGTCTCGACGCGGTTGCGGCGGATCACCTGAACGACGGTGCCGGCGGAGGAATACTGCACCGAGGTCAGCGGCACCGCGACATTGCAGCTCTGCCCGGACTTGATCAGCGCGCGACCGCTCGCATTCAGCAACAGGCGTTTCTGCGCGGAGATGCCGATATAGACCATGCCCTGCTGGATGTTCGGCTCGACCGTCGGGCCGATGCGGCGCACCTTGCCGTCGATATCGCCGGCGCCGGCGATGCGCACGCTCGCCACCTGGTTGACCGCGAGCTTGCGCATATCGCTGGTCGCGACGAGGGCGACCAGATCGTACTCGCTGCGCGCCACGATCGTGAACAGCGCCTCGCCCTTGGCGGAGGCGAGGTTGCCGATCTGCGCGGTCGACGTTGCGATCACGCCTGCCACGGGGGCGGTGACCTGAAGCGTGCCGCCCTCGGGCAGTGCCAGCCGCGCCAGCACCTGGCCTGCGGTGGTGGTGTCGCCGGCTTCCGCCAGCACCTCCGTCACCTTCAGGCCGGGTCGCTCCGGCCGCAGCGAGCTTGCCTCGCGCGCGATGATGGTGCCGGTGCCCTCGACGATGTCGGAGAAACAGGATTTTGCGACCTTCAGCACCGTGACCGCCGGGCCCTTGGGCGCGTCGTCATCGGCGGCGGCAGCGGGCTGGGCCGACAGCAACAGCAGTCCGGTGAGCGCAACGAGATGTCTGGAAACAGGACGCGCAGGCAATGAACGCATGGGTCATTCCGGTTGGGGCCTTGACGGCCTCATCGTTAGCAGAAGCGATCGCGGCGGACCATGGGCCGGCCGAATGAGAATGCCGCAGCCGCACGGGCGGCGTGATGCCGCCCGTTGAATTAGTCTACGGGCCGGCGCCAAGGTTCGCTGTCTCCCTCCGTCCCTGCGGCCATCCTTCGAGACGCCCGCCTGCGGCGGGCCCTCAGGATGAGGTCGTGCTTCGCGGCGAGATGTCAGACCCTCATGGTGAGGAGCCCGCCAAAGCGGGCGTCTCGAACCATGCAGGCCGAACTCATCCCCCAGCCTCCAAAGGGGAGCAATCTCACGGCAGGCTCAAGAACTCCACCCAGTTCGGCTTCTTGCCGGTGGCGTAGGATTTCAGCTTGGCGAGCGCGCCGCTGCTCTGGTCGATGGCATAGACCGTCATGCTGTCGGAGAGTTCGCCGACGGCGGCGAGGTAGCGCCCGCCGGGATCGATGTGGAAGCCGCGTGGCTGCTTCTCGGTCGGCACGCTGCCGATCGTGGTCAGCTTGCCGCTGGTTGCATCGACCTTGTAGGCGGTGAGAGTGCTGGTGGTGCGCTCGGAGGCGTAGAGGAAATGGCCGTCGGGAGTGATGTGAATGTCGGCGGCCCAGGGCTTTCCGCCAAATCCTTCGGGCAAGGCGCTGGTGCGCTGGATCTCGTCCCATGCGCCGCTCTTCGCCTCATAGGCGAACGCCGCGACGTCGCCGTTCAGCTCGTGGAGGAGATAGACGAACTTGCCGTTGGGGTGGAACACGAAATGCCGCGGCCCCGATTTCTCCGGCACCTTGTGAGCCGGCGGATCGCTCGGCGTGAGCGTGCCGGTCGTGGCGTCGAACGCGAAGGCCAGGATCTGGTCGGAGCCGAGATTGGTCGCGAACGCGAAGCGGTTGTCGGGCGAGGGCAGGAAGGCGTGCGCGTTCAGCCCGGTCGGGATCACCTGCTTCGGCTCGCCCGCGACGCCGTTGGCGAGCAGCGGATTCAGCGCGACCTTGTTGCCGCCATAGGAGGCGCTGAACAGGAATTTGCCGCCGCGGTCGATGGCGATGTTGGCCATGCTGTCGGCGAGCGGGCCGTTGCCGATATGGCTGAGCTGGCCGGTCTTGGGATCGATCGCAAAGCTCACCGCGAGAAACGGCTGCGAGCGGACCCCGGCGATCAGCACGCGATGATCGGGCGTGATCGCGAGCGGCGTCGAGGAGCCGGGCTTTTCGACGCCGGTGAAGGCGGCCGTCTGCACGGGCGTCATCTCGCCGCTCTCGGCCATCTTGAACACGCTGATGTCGTTGCTGTCGGCGTTGCCGACATAGGCGAAGGTCTCGGCCATGCCGGCGCGGACTCCAGAAATGAGAGTGAGGAAAGCAAGCGTGGTGGCGATCGCGGCGCGGGGTACGCCGGATCTGTTACGTCGGGTCGGTCTCAACATGGGGTCCTCCTGGATGCCGGTGCGGCATTTGTCGTTTTGCCGGCGAGGATAGCGGCAGCCGCCCCGCTGCACCAAATTCCAATTGGGATCGATCGATGCCGAAATGGTATCGGTGGGAGACCTACCGTATCGCCGCTGTGCGGGAGGGCAGATGGGGCCCGGGCGGGGTGTGGGGCGGCCCGAGCACGGTCCACACGGTGACCGCGAGCAGCGCGCAGGTCAGGATCGTCCAGGCGACGAGTGGTTTCCGCATCAGGCCGAATCCGTCAGTCATATGAATGAGAATGCTCCCGGAGGCGGGCCTGGCGATCGTGCACTGCAAATCGCGGCGATCCTATGAACTCGTTCACAGGCGAACCGAACCAATGCCGCGCGAGCGCATTGAACCGGCATGCCCCGTGAAAACGATCTTGAAGGTAAGCCCGACATGGGCGGCAAGCATGGCGGTCAGGCCGGCCAGCCCAAGTCGCCGCCGCGCCCGCGTCAGGGCGAGCGCGATGAGGACGTCGTGGCAAAGCGCCACACCGGCCAAACCGATCCCGACTCCGCGCCGACCAAACCAAAATAGCACCTCGCCCGCGCCGCCCGCGCACCGGGAACGGCAGCCTCGCCTTGCCGTTACCCTGATCCCGCGGGCGGAGCAGATCGAAACGGAGGCTGGCACGTGTTTTGGATTTATTGGGACACCGCCTGGTCGCTGATCATCAGCGGCATCATGTTCGCCACCATCGTCGCGCATCCCGACGCCGAGTTCGTCGAGATCCACGCGGCCAACCAGTCGAAGTGACCCGCAACTCCGATCAGCCGCCCATGCTGCGCCGCGCCCTGGACACCGGAATTCATAATCTCAGGTCATGCTGCCGGGCATGAAGCAGCGGATCATGGCGCGGCCGTTGATGTAATACGGCCAGACCATGGTGCGGCCGGCGCGGTTCGGCTCGGTGATGACCGTGTCGTCGGGCACCTCGATCCAGTCGCCCAGAAGTCGGACGCGATAATGTCCGTTGCTGGTGTCCCAGTCGACATCGTCCAGCGCCGTGCCGTCGGCGTCGGCACAGCAGGGGCCGCCGCCCTTGCTGCGCAGACTCTCGAACCAGCCCTTGAGGGGAGAGTTCGCGTAGCGACCGTCGTCGCGGGCCTGCACGGATGGGCCGATCATGGCGGCAACCGCTACAAGAGCAACCAACCGGGAAATCGAGTTTGGCATATCGCTTGGCTCATGTTTTACGCACGCGCGAACGCGCGGGCAAAATGGCTTGCCACGCGCGTGATGCATGCTGCCTGGTGCTCGCCGGCCGGAGTTCCAGCCGTCGAGCAGAGCGATAATCGCGAGCCGTGAGGTTTGATCCTATTTTCTTGGGACACGAATTCAGGTGGCGCGACCACTGATCGTCACCATGGCATCGCGGCGAAGGAGCCGGCCTCAGGCCGCCACTGCCTGTGCCAGCAACAGCTGCTTCAGTTTCGCCGCCGGCACCGCAGGGCTGAACAGCCAGCCCTGCATCTGGCTGCATCCGAGCTGGAGCAGCACCGCGCGCTGGGCTTCGGTCTCGACGCCTTCCGCGGTCGTCGCCATGTGGCGGGCGGCGGCCATGTGCACCACCGCCTGCACGATCGGCGAGGAATCTTCCGACTGACCGATGTCGCTGATGAAGCTGCGGTCGATCTTGATCTTGTCGAACGGGAAGCGATGCAAATAGCTCAGCGACGAATAGCCGGTGCCGAAATCGTCGAGCGCGATGCGCACCCCGAGTTCGCGCAGCTGCTGCAGGATCGTCAGCGCCTCCTGGTCGTCGCGGATCAGGACGGTCTCGGTGATCTCGAGCTCGAGCCGTCCGGGCGCGAGACCCGACTCGGCGAGGGCGGCTGCGACCTTCAGCGCCAATGTTCGCGAGCGGAACTGCACCGGTGAGACGTTGACCGCGATGTTGATCTGGCCGGGCCAACTGGCGGCCTCGAGGCAGGCCTGCCTCAGCACCCATTCGCCGATCTCGCCGATCAATCCGGTCTCTTCCGCAACCGGGATGAAATCGGCGGGCGACACCATGCCGCGCTCCGGATGGTGCCAGCGCAGCAGGGCTTCGCAGCCGGTGACGACATTGGCCGCGAGATCGACCAGGGGCTGGTAGTGCACCTCGAACTCGCCGCGGGCCAGCGCCTGCCGCAGATCGGACTCGAGCTGGCGGCGCAGCCGCGCCTTGGCGTCGTATTCGGGCGAGAAAACGCGGAAGGTGCGGCGGCCCTCGGATTTCGCTGCATACATTGCGAGATCGGCGCGCTTGAGCAGATCGTCGAGATTGTCGCCGTGGTCGGGTGCGATCGCAATGCCGATGCTGGCATCGGTCGGGATTTCCTGGCCGTTGCAGTCCACGGGCGCGCGCAGTGCTTTCAGGATTTGTTCGGCGAGGGCCGTCAGCTCGGCCTCGTCGCGTGTGCCGGCCTTGACGATGGCGAATTCGTCGCCGCCCAACCGTGCGACCATGTCGTTGCCGCTGATGCAGGCGCGCAGGCGGTTCGCGATCTGGCGCAGCAGCTCGTCGCCGACCTCGTGTCCCAGCGAATCGTTGACGCCCTTGAACTCGTCGACGTCGATATAGAGGATCGCGAACGGCTTGCCTTGGGCAAGCTCCGCGACGCGCCGCTCCAGATGGCCGCGCATCAGCACGCGGTTGGGCAGGTCGGTCAGCGCGTCGTAATGCGCCATATGGGCGATGCGCTCGTCGGCGCGGATGCGCTCGGTGACGTCGTCATGGGTCGCGAGCCAGCCGCCGGCGGCACCGGGTTGATTCTTGATCTCGATCAGGCGGCCATCGGAGGTCTCGACGATCGTGCTCTGCGTCTGCCCGGCATTGCCCAAGATGCCGTCGCAATAGGAATCGACGTCGCCGTGGAACGAACCCGTGTCGTGGCGATGCTGGATCACGTCGCGGAAATATGCGCCGGGCTTCACAACGTCGGCCGACAGTCCGTACATCTCGATGTAGCGCCGGTTGCAGACGATCAGCCGCTCGTCCCGGTCGAACATCAGGAGACCCTGCGTCATCGTGTTCATCGCGGTGTCGAGCTGGTGCTTCTCCACGGCGAGCCGGCGGGTCATCTGGCGGAAGATCAAATACAGCGTGAGCACGAGCAGGCCGATCGACAGCACGGCGACGGCCACGAAGAACTTGGTTTGCGTGTGCCATGTCGCCAGCGTCGCATCCAGCGACTTGGTCGCGACCACGACCAGCGGCTCGCCGGTCAGGAGGCGTGCGGCGACGATGCGATCCTTGCCGTCGATCGGGCTTGCGAGCTGCATCGTGACGAAGGTGCGCTCGAACACCGCCATCTGCTCGGGCCTGCCGTTGCGGAAATTCTGCCCGATCAGCGCCTCCACATGCGGAACGCGCGCGAGCAACTGGCCGTTCTGGTGGTGCATCGCGATCGAGGATTCCTCGCCGAGCCCGCTCGAGGCGAAGAAGGATTCGAGCTGGTCGGGCGTGATCGCACGCGAGACCAGCCCGAGGAATTCGCCGTGAGGACCGGAGACGCGGCGCGCGAACACGATCGCCGGTCCGCTGCCCAACCGTCCGGGCACCACCTCGACCTCCTCCTGCGAAGCCGGATCGTTCTTGAGGCGATTGAAATAGCCGCGGTCGGCGACCGAGACATCGGCGACCGGCCAGCGCCGCGACGAGTTGATCAGCACGCCCCTGGCATCGAACACGTTGGCGCCGGCGACGTCCGACCAGCCGCTGGCCTTGGCGCGCAGCACCTCGTGCACGGCGAGCGTGCCCATCTCGCTACGGAAGACGTCGGCGGATTCGATGCCGTGGCTTTCGAGTTCGGCGATGATGCTCTTCTGCAGCACCGCGAAGTCCTCGAACTCGCGGTCGAAATGGCGGGCAAGCAACCGGACCGCGCTCTCCAGGCTGTCGCGGCCGCTTTCGATCGCGTTCTGCCGGAAGCGGTCGACAGTGAGCGCGGTGCCGATCGCCATTGCGGCCATCAGCACGAAGCCCCCTGCGATCAGCCATGTCAGCGGCGCGCCGCGCCAACGGCGCAGCAACGCGCGCATGCGCGCGCTCCATCGGATCGATGTGCCCATGCAGCCCTCCCGTGGGATGCAAGATGCGGCAAAACCGACAAGACCCCGTTACCAGTAAGGGTTAGGAAAACATGAATCGGAACGGAATCAGAGGGTTGGTTCCCTCGCTTGTCTGAAGGCGCGGTGGGCCCATGGTTCCCTCAGCGTCGGATTTCCCATCGCAACGCTTCCGCATTGGTCTTGGCGAACATCGCCGGCACGTCGAAGGTCCCGGTCTTGAGATCATAGCGGCAGCGCCAGTCGGCCAATCCCTTCACGGCGACGTTCTTCGGATGCTTGTCCATTTCGCCAGACAGCGAGATCACGAGGTATCGGTTGTCCGGCCAGTGCACGCCGAGCCCGCGATAGGCCTCTTCGGTGCCTTTCACGAGATTGGCCGAGATGTGGTAATCGAGCTTCATCTTCCCGGTGTCCGGCCGGCTGTGGAAATAGGCCCAGGCCAGATCGCTGAACGAGGTCTTCGTCGCGGTGACAAAGGCGCCCTGCTCGACATGGTAGAGATAGAGGTCCTGCTCACCGGAGCCGGTCTTCTGCATCCGGACCAGCCACTGTGAGTCGGGCGTGAAGCGGAAGCCGGCCCCGTAGCCCTGCTCGGGCTTCAGCTCCGTCATCTGTTCGCCGCGCCTCGCCCAGGCCTGCCATTTGACTTCGAAATCTCCGCCGTCCTTCATGTACTGCTCAATCCTGGTGGCGCCGTCGGGTGAGGTGAAGGCGAGATCGGCATTGTCGGTGAGGATGTAATCCGGCGGCGGGCCGGAAGCGGCGAGCCCTGGTGTTGCGGCCAGTGTCAGGGCAAGCACCAACCCAACGGGCCATTGTGCGGGACGGCAAAACGCGTTCACGGGACAATTCCTCAAGAAAAATGCCGCGATGCGGCCTTGAGCATTTGACACCGGCGGGGGTGCGCCGGTTCATCCCCGTGCCGGCTCATCATCCTATCGACCGTCTTGCTGCCGTGGCCAAAACGGCGCAACTTGCCGGCTAGATTGATTTGCAAGGTTCTTCCTGATCAAGGTTCGTTTCCGATGGTGACCGCATCCAAGGCCTTCATTGCATTCTGTCTGCTCGCGATGGGCGGCACCGTGCTGGTGGTCGGCCCCACCGAGCTGCGTCGCCTGCTGCCGATGGGGGCGAAGACCGACACCGTGGTCGCCGCCAAGCCGGAGGCCAAGGTCGAACAGAAGGTCGATGCCAAAGTCGAACCCAAACCGGAACTCAAGCCGGAAGAGCCCAAGCTAGCCTCAAACGCGCCGCCGGCGCCGGCCGCGTCCCCTGCCCCTGAAACGAAGACGGGTGCGCTGGCCGAGAGCCAAAAGCAGGTCACTGCCGCGCTTGCCGATCTCGCACCGGTCAAGCCGCCGCCGGCGGTTGCCGATACCGGCCCCCGTTTCGATGTCGCGCGCGTCGACGATCACGGCGAGGCGGCGGTGATCGCGGGCCAGGCGACGCCGGGCGCCAAGGTCGAGCTGTTGCGCGACGGCAAGCCGCTCGACAGTGTGGTGGCGGATGCCTCGGGCCAGTTCGTAATGACGCCGCCGCAGCTTCCCGCCGGTTCCTATGAGCTGACCCTGCGGGCGAAATCGCCTGACGGCACCGTCACGCAATCCGGCCGCAACATGCCGGTGGTGATCGCCGAAGCCGCACCGCCGCCCGCGCGCCCTGCACCGGTCGCGCGGCAAGAGGCGAAACAGGAGACCAAACAAGAGGCCAAGCCCGAGAAGCCCGACGACAAGTCGGATGTCGTGGCATCGGTATCGGACAGGCCCGCGGCCCGGCCGAGATTGATGGGGGCACCGAAACCCAAGGGCACATCAGGAGGCATGGCACGGGCTCCCGCGGCCACGACCGTCGCGTCGGCCTCGCCGGCCGAAATCGTCGGCGGTGCACCGGCGGAAACAGGCGGCAGCCGGGTGATCTCCCGCGGCGACAGCCTGTGGGCGCTGAGCCGGCTCGCTTACGGCGACGGCGCCCGCTTTGCCGTGATCTACAACGCCAATCGCGCCAAGATCCACAATCCGAATCTGATCTATCCCGGCCAGACCTTCGTGGTGCCGCAGAAGGCCGAGTGAAGGCGGCGCTTCGCCGCGGCTCCTGCGGCCATCCTTCGAGACGCCCGCCTGCGGCGGCATTTCAACGCAGATGGATGCAGCTCAGCCTCATCCTGAGGAGGCCGCGAAGCGGTCGTCTCGAAGGACGAGGCGCTCGCTCAGGCGCCGCCGAGACGTCCTAAGAAAATACCGCGACGCTTTGCCCTGTGCGCTTCCGGAACATTTGGTTCCCTCGCGCGTCATGGTGATGCGACGCGATGCGCGCTTGGCGGCGGAGGAGGGCCAAGGTGGACAGGTCAGTGGTCATGTCGAGATCACGCTTGGGGCTCAAGCCAAGGCTGGGGCCGGCGCTAACGGGCGCAACCCTCGTGATTCTGGCAGCGCTCTTGCCAGGTCGCGCCGAGGCGCAGTTCGGATTGCGCGGCGGCCCGCTCGGTGTCGCGCGCTTTGCCGTCGGCCACATGATCGGCATGTCGCGCTTGCGCCATGCCCGGATGGCGGTGCGGGGCGGCCGATACCGCTCCGCAGCGTTGAGGTCGCAAGATCCCCGCGGTGTTGAACGAGGGCAGCCTGCCAATCCTTACGTCATGCGTGCGGCGCTTACGGCGCAAGCTGCGCTGTCGGGATGGCATGGCGGCCGCCGTCCGCAGGGCTGGTGGCGCCACCCCGACGGCAGCTATGGCTGGGTCGGCCCGGTGTTCTGGCCATTCGCGCATGACGATCTCACCACCGCGATCATTCTCGGCGATACGACCAGCCTCTCGCTCTACGGCTATGGCGACATCTATGCCGCGATCTTCGCGCCCTATGCGGCCACCGAGCTTGCCGCCTACACCACGCCGCACGGCCGGCGCGGACGGCGAGTCCCGACCGCGGAGACGGTCTGCGATGCCAGCGACACCGGCGGCCTGCCGGTCGATCGCATCGCCGCTGCCGTGCAGCCGAACGAATTGCAGCGCACAGCGCTCGACGAGCTCGCCACCACCTGGCTGTCCGCGCGCGACGCCATCCGCGCGGCCTGTCCAACGCAGGTCCCCGCGACGGCCATGGAGCGCCTCGGCCTGATGCGCGAGCGCATCGAGGCCATGATCAAGGCTACGGACGCCGTCGCACCGCCGCTGGCCAAATTCGTCGATCTCCTCGACGACGACCAGAAGGCCAAGCTCGACAGCCTGGCCAAGGAGCGCCGCGCCGCGCTTGCCGCGATCCAGCAAAAGAATCCCCAGGCGGCATCGGCCTGCCAGGCGGACAGCGATCCCCGCTACGACGAGAAGCTGCAGCGCCAATACGAGCAGCTCGTGCAGCAGCAATGGCCCGCGGCCGAGATCGCCTCCACCCTCAAGCTCGACGACACCGCCCGCGCCCGCCTCGACGTGCTCCAGGACACCACGCTGCGCGCCATGGAAACGCTCAGCGCCTGTCCCTCACAGGCCGCACCGACACCGCAGGCCCGCCTCACCGCCGTGAAGACGCGGCTGGAGACGATGCTGCAAGCCGTGAACGGCGTGAGTGACGCGCTCGACGATTTCGAGGCGGATCTGAGCGACGAGCAGAAGGCGGGGTTGGAGGCGATGGGGCCGAAGCGGGGGGTGTGAGGGGGCGCACGCCGCCGTGCCTTCCCTTTCCATGAGCCCCTCTTGAGGGAGTTGCCACGGCCCGCCTTCTGAGGCACTCCTGTGCCCGGATATCCGCCGGGCCAGGGACTTATGAACGCCGTTGAAATTGAAGAGGCCATCTCCGCGCTGGCCGAACAAGCCTTTGACGCCGCAGAGTTCCCCTTCGCTTTCCTCCAAGCCTTCGGAAACAAGGAGACGACGCTCAAGCGTCTGCGCAGGGGCGAGACCAACAAGTCCGATCTGGGCGGCGTGCTTCAGACCAGCAACATCCACATCGCCGTTGCTCCGTCCGGCGAGGTTACGAAAACCCTTGCTGCGCTGAAAGCCAGCCCGGCGACGACCAGGGCCAAGGCAAAATTGGTTCTCGCGACCGATGGCGAGACGTTCGAGGCCGAGGATCTCGCGAGCGGCGAGACGGTCGCATGCGCCTACACCGAGTTTCCCGATCATTTCGGCTTCTTCCTCCCGCTGGCCGGCATCACCACCGTCAAGCAGGTCCGCGAAAATTCGTTCGACATCCGCGCCACCGGCCGTCTCAACCGGCTCTATGTCGAGCTTCTGAAGACCAACCCGGAATGGGGCACGTCCGAGCGCCGCCACGACATGAACCATTTCATGGCGCGGCTGATCTTCTGCTTCTTCGCCGAGAGCACCGACATCTTCAACGGCGACGATCTGTTCACGGCGACGGTCACGCAGATGAGCGATGCGACCAATCCGCACGAGGTGATCGGCGCCGCGTTCCGGGCGATGAATACGGCCATCGCGGACCGGCCGGCCGCAAGCCTGCCGCGGTGGGCCGATGCCTTCCCCTATGTCAACGGCGGCCTGTTTTCCGGCAGCCTCGACGTGCCGCGTTTCAGCCGGATCGCGCGCTCCTATCTGCTTCACATCGGCAGTCTGGATTGGCGGAAGATCAACCCTGACATCTTCGGCTCGATGATCCAGGCGGTCGCGGAGGACGAGGAGCGCGGCGCGCTCGGTATGCACTACACCAGCGTGCCGAACATCTTGAAGGTGCTCAACCCGCTATTCCTGGACGATCTGCGCGAGCGGCTGGCGGAAGCCGAGGACAATTCCCGCAAGCTCCTGAATCTTCGCAATCGCATGTCGCGAATCCGGGTGTTCGACCCCGCCTGCGGCTCGGGGAATTTCCTCGTCATCGCCTACAAGGAAATGCGCGCGATCGAGGCCGAGATCAACAAGCGTCGCGGCGAACCAGAGCGGCGGACCGAAATTCCACTAACGAATTTTCGTGGCATCGAGCTGCGCGACTTTCCGGCCGAGATAGCACGGTTGGCACTAATCATCGCTGAATATCAGTGCGATGTGCTCTATCGCGGTCAGAAGGAGGCCCTTCAAGATTTCCTGCCGCTTGATGCTGAAAACTGGATCACGCGCGGAAATGCCCTGAGATTGGACTGGTTGGGCATTTGCCCACCAACCGGGTCTTGGGTGAAGCAGCATGCTGATGATCTCTTTTGCACTCCACTCGATCAGGCGAAGATCGATTTTGAGAACGAAGGCGGTGAGACGTATGTTTGCGGGAATCCACCTTACATAGGTGGAAAGAAGCAAAATCCATCCCAGAAGCAGGACATGAAGGCGATCTTTGCCGGGGAAGAGAAATACAAAAATTTGGATTATATCTGCGGCTTCATTGTTAAAGCGTGCGCCTTTCTCAATCACGCGACAAAGGCTGCTCTCGTCACCACGAATTCCATAGCTCAAGGAACGCATGTCCCGGTCCTTTGGCCGATTATTTTTCGCCTCGGTTGCCACGCCGAGTTTGCGTACGAGACCTTCAAATGGGCGAATAACGCTCAGCGCAACGCAGGGGTGTCGTGTACAATAGTTGGACTCAGCAAGAACGAGGGTCGCGCAAAATATCTTTTTAGCGAGTCGGCCCGGCGTCAGGTTCTCAACATAAACCCGTATTTGGTCGAGGGAGCGAACATTATCGTTGACAGCAAGGCTTCCAACGATAACTCGCTGTCCTCCATGATAACAGGAAACGCCGCCTATGACGGCGGACACCTATTTCTTACAGTCGAAGACGCTCGCGCAATGGTGGAGCGTATTCCCGAAACTAAGCCGCTTCTGCGCCTCGTTTCGGGTACGAGCGAGTTCGTGGACGGAATTACAAGATACTGCCTTTGGCTTGACGACGGAAGTTTGCCAATCGCGAGGAGTGTCCCGGAAATATCAGCTCGAATTGACAAGGTGCTGGAATATCGGATTGGCGGCGGCGAAGTGGCTTCCAGCCTAACTAAGCGCCCACATCAATTTCGGTATCGAAACGTTTGCCGATATAGCCAAATACTCGTTCCTCAAGTTTCTTCCGAAAGAAGAGAATATTTGCCGGTTGGATTCTTGAATAGGGAATTCATCATTACTCATCTTGCCCACGCCATATATGACCCGACGCTGGTTGACTTCGCTGTGCTTGCATCGAAGCTGCATCTCGTATGGATTTCGACCATATGCGGCAAATTGGAGACTCGCATTCGGTACTCCAGCAATCTCGGCTGGAACACCTTTCCGGTTCCTGCACTCAGCGAGAAAAACCAAGCTGATTTGGCCCGCTGCGCCGAAGACATCCTCTTGGCGCGGGAGGCCCATTTTCCTGCAACGATCGCTGAACTCTACAACCCCGAAAAAATGCCCGCCGATCTCCGCGAGGCGCATGACCGCAACGATGAGGTGCTTGAGCGCATCTATATCGGCCGCCGTTTTCGCAACGACACCGAACGGCTGGAAAAGCTGTTCGAGCTTTACACCAAGAGCCTGACCAAGAAGACGTTGCAGGAGGCCTGAGCCGCCACCCCGCAAGTCGTGAGAATGGCGCTGGACGACCCCTGGTTTAGAACATATGATGAACGTCGCTGAGGGGGAGCGTCCATGCAAGGGTTCGAATGGGACCCCGAGAAGAACATTGCGAACCTGCAAAAGCACGGGCTGTCCTTCGAGGAAGCCGCCACGATGTTCAACGGACCGGTCCTGACCGGCCCGGATGACAGCGCCGGCGAGGTTCGTGAGAAGAGCTTCGGGCTGCTGGGTGGTGTGGTCGTGGTTTGCGTTATCCACACCGAGCGGCAGGGAAAGATTCGCATCATCAGCGCCCGTAAGGCGACGGCAAGAGAAAGAAAGTACTTCGATGCCTATCTCAAAAAAGCGCTTAGCTGAGTTGGCGGCCTTGCCGGATGGCGCCACCGATACCGCCGATATTGCGGAGGCGGACGAGGCGTTCTTTCGCGCGGCCAAACTGCGGCAACCGAACGCGTTGAGCGGCGTCCCGTCAGTCGCCGTCAGGTATGCCAGGACCGGAGCAGCGACCCGAGCGAATGCGCTGGGGATGCGGCCGATGCAGGAGAAGGCGTTCGAGAAGCGAGGCGAGCAATATCTGCTGATCAAGTCGCCGCCTGCGTCCGGAAAGAGCCGGGCGCTCATGTTCATCGCCCTCGACAAGCTCCACAACCAGAATATCAAACAGGCGATCATCGTCGTGCCCGAGAAATCCATCGGCGCGAGTTTCCAGGACGAGCCGCTGACCCGATACGGGTTCTGGGCGGATTGGACCGTCGTTCCCAAATGGAATCTCTGCGACGCGCCCGGCGCGGACAATGGGGGCAAGGTCAATGCTCTCGGCGCCTTCCTCGAAAGCAGCGACAAGGTGCTGGTGTGCACCCACGCCACCTTCCGTTTCGCCGTGGACAAGTTCGGGGTCGAAGCCTTCGACGGCCGGCTCATTGCTGTGGACGAGTTTCACCACGTCTCCGCCAATCCCGACAACAGGCTTGGCCAGCAGCTCGGCCAGCTCATCGCGCGCGACAAGGTGCACATCGTCGCGATGACCGGCTCCTATTTCAGGGGCGATGCCGAAGCCGTGCTGGCGCCGCACGACGAGAACAAGTTCGATGAAGTGACTTACACCTATTATGAGCAGCTCAACGGTTACGAGTACCTCAAGGAACTCGACATCGGCTATTTCTTCTATTCGGGGTCTTATGCCGACGACATCATGAAGGTGCTCGATCCCGCTGAAAAGACCATCATTCACATTCCCAGCGTCAATGCCCGCGAAAGCACCAAGGACAAAATCAAGGAGGTCGAACACATCATCGAGGAGCTGGGCGAATGGCAGGGGATTGATCCGGCCACCGGTTTCCAGTTGGTGAGGTCACCCGGGGGACGTGTCCTCCGGATCGCCGATCTCGTCGACGACAATCCCGCGAAGCGCGACCGGGTGTCTGGCGCGCTCAAGGACCCCGCTCAGAAGAACAACCGCGACCATGTCGACATCATCATCGCGCTCGGCATGGCGAAGGAGGGGTTCGACTGGATCTGGTGCGAGCACGCGCTGACCGTGGGGTATCGGTCGAGCCTTACGGAGATCGTGCAGATCATCGGCCGCGCCACCCGTGACGCACCCGGCAAATTCCGCACGCGCTTCACTAACTTAATCGCCGAGCCCGATGCGTCGCCGGAGAACGTCAATGAAGCGGTGAACGACACGCTGAAGGCCATTGCCGCCAGCCTGCTCATGGAGCAGGTGCTCGCGCCGCGCTTCGAATTCAAGCCGAAGAACCCGGCGAGCAGTCCTGAGGAGGGGTTTCACTATGGCGAGGGAGGCTACGACCCGGCCAAGTGCAATGTCGGCTTCAACGAAGGGACCGGCCAGTTTCAGATCGAGATCAAGGGCCTCGTCACACCGAAGAGCGAGGAGGCGCAACGTATTTGCCAGCAGGATCTGAACGAAGTGATTGCCGCGTTCGTCCAGGACAAGACGGCCATCGAGCGCGGGCTGTTCGATCCCGAGGTGGTCCCCGCCGAGCTGACCCAACTTCGGTTGGGAAAGATCATTAAGGACAAATACCCCGACCTGGATGACGGAGACCAGGAAGCGGTGCGCCAACACGCAATTGCAGCGCTCAATCTGACGCAAATGGCAAAGAAGGTCGCTTTGGCTGGGACCGAAGGTCCGAATGAGTCCAACCCGAACACGGCTTTTGTGGATGGTGTGCGCAAATACGCGATGGACGTGCGCGAACTGGACATCGACCTGATCGACAGTATCAATCCTTTCGGCGAGGCCTACGCCATCCTCGCCAAGACCATGAGCGAAGAGAGCCTGAAACAGGTTCAGGCCGCGATTTCGGCAAAGCGTGTCAGCATGACGATCGATGAAGCGCGCGACCTCGCCAAGCGTGCCCTGAAGTTCAAGCAGGACCGCGGTCGGCTGCCGTCGATCACGGCCGCCGACGCCTGGGAGAAGCGCATGGCCGAAGGCGTCGCCTTCCTGGCCCGTATGAAGGCTGAGGCTGCGCGTGGCTGACTTTACTGATGAGGACGACGCACTACTTGAAGAGCTGGGCGTCGAGGTCGAGGCCAAAAAGGGCGCGAGCCGGACGCCGCGCGAAGAGCGGATCATTGCCGGATTCGAGGAGATTCAGCGTTTCGTCGACCAACATGGTCACCCGCCCCAGCACGGTGAAGACCGCGACATTTTCGAGCGGTTGTATGCGGTGCGCCTGGATCGTCTCCGCGATCTCGCCGACTGCCGCGCCTTACTCGAGCCGCTTGATCGCCAAGGGCTTCTGGAAAGCACAGTGTCCTCGCCGATGGGTTTCGCCGAAGAACTCGATGATGATGCGCTCCTGTCTCAACTGGGGGTCGACGCCGACGCGCCGGCCGACATCACCGAACTCCGTCATGTCCGCTCATCTGCGGAAAAGCGCGCCGCCGAAGAGATCGCAAACCGGACGAAATGCGAGGATTTCGATCAGTTTCAGCCCCTGTTCGCTAAGGTAAAGCGTGAGCTCGACGCGGGCATCCGCGAAACACGCCCGTTTCAGACCATGGCCGAAATCAAGAAAGGCGAGTTCTTCATCGTTGGCGGACAGATCGCCTTCGTTGCGGAGGTCGGCGAGGAGTTCATCTCACAGTACGACCGCCGCGACAGCCGATTGCGTGTGATCTATGACAACGCAACGGAGAGCGACGTGCTGCTCCGCTCGCTCCAGCGTGCGCTGCACCGTGACGATGCGGGGCGCCGCATCACCGATCCCAACGCCGGGCCGCTGTTCGCCGACGAGAGCGAGGACGGCGATCTCGCGAGTGGAACGATTTACGTCCTGCGGAGCAAGTCCGATCATCCTGCCGTTGTGGCCAATCGCGAAGTGCTTCACAAGATTGGGGTCACTGGCGGCGACGTCGCCAAGCGCATCGCGAACGCCAAGCTCGACGCGACCTACCTGATGGCCGACGTCGAAATCGTCGCAACTTACGATCTCTACAACATCAACCGCACTCGGCTAGAGAATCTGATCCATCGTGTTTTTGGCCGCGCCCAACTCGATCTCGAAATCAAGGATCGGTTCGGACATCCCGTCGTTCCCCGTGAGTGGTTCTTGGTGCCGCTCTTCGTCATCGACGAGGCGGTCGACCGCATCAAGGACGGGACGATAACGGACTACACTTACGATCCGAAGAAGGCCGCTTTGGTGAAGGTAGGCGGGGGTAATTTGCCAAGAGGCTCGAAGTAAGGAGACCTCACAGCATTGGGCAAATCGCACCAAAGCGGGATCGGATGAGTCCGGCCTAATCGCCCGATAATGCCACCCTGCCGGTGTTTTGCCCGACGAGTCAAACCGCTTCCAGCCAATTCCGGGCCCGCGTAACCCATTGATCTTGCAGGCCCCGGCTACTGTGCATGGGGTTGTTTTCGCAGTTTTTTGTTCTGGCTACCCGCGCCGCCTCGCCGCGGCGGCATCCACCACGTTCTCGACCTCCTCGCGCCACGACAAAATCTCCATCGCGAGCACGGGGTGGTTGAAGCCTTTGAGCACGAGATCGTCGAGCGCGCGGGCTTCGACCCAGGGCTCGACCATGCCGTAGACGCGGCGGCTGACGACGACCTGACCGGCCTTGGCTTCGTCGCAGAGGCGGGAGGAGAGATTGGTGACGCTGCCGATCGCGGCGTATTCGAGCCGCTGCTCGAAGCCGATCTGGCCGAGCGTGGCGTAGCCCATGGCGACACCGACGCCGAAGCCGAGCGAGTGGCCGCGGTTCTTCCATTTCTCGGTCAATTGGCCAATCACATCGCGCATCTCGACCGCCATCTTCACGGCGCGCTTGGTATGGTCGGCGAACTGAATCGGCGCGTTGAACAGGATCATCACGCCGTCGCCGGCAAAGCGGTCGAGCGTGCCTTCATAGCGGTGGATCAGCTCGCCGAGCGCGGCGTGATATTCGCGCAGCACGTTCATCGCCTCTTCCGGCTCGGTCGCCTCCGTGAACGAGGTGAAGCCGCGCAAATCACAGAATACGACGGTGACCTCGCGGCGATGGCTGTCGAGCAGCGCGTCGTGGCCGTCGGACGATGCGATCAGCTGCGCGACCTGCGGCGCGAGGAAACGTTCGAGCCGCTTGATGCGGCCGATCTCCCCCAACTGTTTCTCGACGCGCTCTTCCAGCGAGCGGTTCCAGTTGCGCAGCTGCTCGGTCTGCTCCTGGAGCTTGGCAGCCTGCTGCTGCACGGTTTCGTGCGCAGCCGCGAGCTCGCGGCCCTTGTGGTCGACCTCGGTGAACAGCCGCGCGTTGCGCATCGCCAGCACGGCCTGGTTGGCGAAGGTGCGCATCAGGCCGATGATGCTGGGGGCGAACTCGCCGCTGGCGCGGCGCAGCACGACCAGCGAGCCGAGCGTGCCCTGCTGGTCGACCAGCGGCACCACCAGCACCGAATGGAAGCCGGCCTCGATCGCGACCTCGCGCAGCGGCTGCTCGGAGGCCTGGTCGAGATCGGCAATCACGATCGGCTCGCCGCTCCCGGCCGCATCGCTCAGGATATTCTCGCCTTCGTCGATGGTGACATGGGCGCCGTCGGCGGATTTGTCGATGCCGTTGGCCTCGACCAGATTGAAGCGGCGCGCCTCGGCATCATAGCCGTAGATCAGCACCGCGTCGGCATGGGTGATCTCGATCGCGCGCGCGGCGATGGTCGGCAGCACGGCGTTGAGATCGAGCGAGGCGGCGACCGCGCGACCGACCTCTTCCAGCACCTTGAGCTCGTTGATCGACTGCGCGAGATCACGGGTGCGCTCCTCGACCTTGGTCTCCAAATCCGAATAGGTCTCCTGGATCTGGTCGGCCATGCGGTTGAACTGGCCGGCGAGATCTTCCAGCTCGTCCGAGGTGTGCACCTCGATGCGATGGCTGAAGTCGCCCTCGCCGAGCTTGTGCGCGCCGTCGCGCAGCGCGGTGATCGGAATGATCATGCGGCGGGCGAGGAGCGTGCCGGCGAGGATCGCGACCAGCAGGCCCATGCCGATCAAAAGCGCAATGCGCACCAGCTGGTCGCGGATCGGCATCAGGGCCTGCGTGGTCGGTTGCTCGAACATCACGCTCCAGCCGAGCTTCGGCACGGTGCTTGCGGCGCTCATCACCGCATGGCCATTGAAGTCGGTGCCCGAATTGTCGGGCTCGTGGGCCGGTGCAACCGCGGCCGCAACCTGCGGCAGCTTCGAAAGGTCCTTGCCGACCTCAGGCCCTTTCGAGGACGTCGCCAGCACGCGGCCGCGCGGATCGACCACATAGGCGAAGGCGGCCTTGCCGACCTGGGCGTCGGAGAGGTACTCGGAGAGGAAGCTGAGATCGAGCTCGGCCACGGTGACGCCGGCGTTGAAACCGGAATGCGCCACCGAGATCGACATGAACGGCGTCCGGTCGGAGAACCAGGCCGGCGCGTAGCTGACGCCGCGGGCGACTGTGTCGGTGAAGCGCATGTCGCGGGAGAGATCGGCATTGCTGCCGGTCGTGGTCGACTGGCGCGAGACGCGCAGCACCTCGCGGCCGTCACCGTTGAGCTGGAACAGCTGAGTGACGACCGAGACCTGGTGCAGCAGCTGGGCGTAGTCGGCGCGGCGCTTCTCCAGCGTGTCCTGGCTCGCCCGCGTCACCCAGCTGATCTGGCGCTCGAGCTCGGAGATTGACTGCTCGATCCGCCGCGCGGCAGCCTGCGCCTTGTCCTCGAGACCGTCGGTCAGCTGTGTCTTGGTGGCGCGGTAGGAGATCCAGCTTTCCATCGCGCCGTTGACGGCGAGCACGAACACGACCAGGCCGACGAGAGAGACGACGTATTTGGCGAACAGACCCTCGCGCAGAAACCGTGTCTTGTCGTTCGCTCCTGCCATCCCGATCCTCTCGCGCCGCCATCGGCGCCGGCGCTACGGGCCGCACGGACCCTGCGAGCCTTCTAGCACAATTTGGTCCAAGGGACTGTGAAGGGACTGGTCAAGGGCCGGCCGTGCACCCGGCGTGGTTACCCGACTTGGCTACTCCCTTAGACGCTGGCAGGCGGAAGTATGGTGAATTGTCGCAGTCTCATCCGTTTGGAGGAAGCCGCGGCCGGGGACGCCGATGTAAGGGGATGGCCTTGGCAAGGGAGGGCTCGGAGTCCAGCGCTTTGGTCCTGCAATCATCGATTAAAAAGCTGCCGCAGCACGTCGTTCATCGGCTGGCTGTCCTGCTGCGCCGCCGGCGGGTCCTCCAGGGCGGGGGACGCCGGCGAGGCTTGCGGCATCGATGTGGATGGCGCTGCAGGCAGGCTGCGGCTGCGGCCGGTGGCAGTGCCGGTGCCGGCGGCAGTCCCAGTGCCGTTTCCCGTACCACTGGAAAGTCCCTGCTGGATCAGATTGCCGAGCGCCTCGCCCAGGGGGCCACCGAGCAAATTGTTCTGCCCGGAGGGCTGCTGAGTTTGCGGATTGGCAGTGCCGGCCGCATTGCCGCCACCCGGCGCGGCGGTCCCTCCGAGACCAAGGTTGCTGCCAAGGCTGCCCAAAATATTGCCGAGCCCGGCCCCATCAGCGCCGAACAGCCCCTTGCCCATCTCGCGCAGCTTGGCATAAGCGGCGTCCGGATTGTCCAGCATGCCGGCCATGTCGGGATAGATCCGCGGCTGCGACCAGGGGCCCTGGATCATCACGGGGATGCCGAAGCCGACCGGCTCGGCGGCGCGGCCCTGGCCTTCAGTCGTCATCACCAGCTTCGGCTCGACGCGAAAGCCCATCATCTTGGTGTCGAGTGCGATCGTGCCGGCGCCGGTCACGCGGACCAGCGGTCCGGTCAGGCTGAGATCGGTCGTCACCGCCTGGCCCTTGTCGATCCGAAACGACGCCGAGAGCTGCGACAAATCCGTGCTCTGCTCCCGACTGTTGTCCTGGTTTGCCTGCCAGCCGGACAGCGTGCCCGATGTCAGCGAGCGGATCATCTGTGCGACGTTGATGCCGCGAATGGCGCCGTCCTGGAAATTGACGAAGGCCGTGCCCTGCATGTTCGCCATCAGCGCGCGCTGGCTGGTGCCGGCGCTGCGCAATGCGAGCTTGGCCTGCAGCTTGCCGTCGATCCGGTCGAATTCGGCGAGGCCATGCAGCAGCGGCAGCGCGCGCACGCCGGCGAGATCGGAATGCATGGCAAAGCTCGGCGCGCCGCTGGTCGCATCCAGGATCAATTCGCCCGTGACCTGGCCGCCATAGGCGCCGAGATTGGCGGTGCCGGCCTTCAGCACGCCGCCGGCGAGCTTTGCATCGACCGCCAGCGGCGCGAGGCGCGCATCGCCGATCACCGCCTCATGCGCGGAGATCCTGATTTGCGCATCGACATAGTTGAGCCCGGACACGTCGATCGGCGCATCGCTCCAGGGCTGCCCGGACGCGCCTTCCGGCGATTTCGCCAGCGGAATCGCGAGCCGCTGGAAGTCGAGATCGACCTTGACCAGAGGCTTGCTCGCGATATCGATCGAGGCCCAGCCGTTGAACGCGCCATCGCCGAGCGTGCCACTCACGCCGTTGATCATCACGACATCGCCGCTCAGCCGCATCTCGGCATGACCCGCGAGCCGGGACTTCAGCACGTCCGGCATGTCGATGGCGAAATCCACCGGAATGGTCGGCCGGTCCGCCGGCGGTGCCGGCGTGGTCGCCTTGATGTCGAATTTGGTCGGATGCTCGCCGACCCGTGCGGTGCCGGTGATATTGATCTTGCGATCACGGCCGACGATCGCATCGGCATTGATGGCGCTGATGCGGCTCTCGACGCGATCCCGCACGCGCGCGAACGCGATCTCGCCATCGGTGACCTTGATGCGGTCGATGGCGGCACCCTCGGTATCGAGCGCGACCGGCTTCGACGTGCCGCCGGCATTCGGCAGGCGCTCACGCAGCAGCGGCTGGTAGAGCACGGGATGGGTGACGACGAGCTCGCTGATCTTCGGGCGGCCCGACCAGACGCTCGAGAGCGACATGTCGGCCTGCACGCTCTCGATGGTCAGGCGCGTGATGCCGCTGCGGTCCTTGGGGTCGGCAAGCGTGAGGTCGTTCAGCGTCACGTTCAGCGTCGGCCACAGGCTGATTCGGGTCGTGCCGTCGATCGACAGGCGATAGCCGGTCGCGCTCTCGACCCGCGAGGCAATCGTCGAGGTCAGAAAGCCCGAGGGGACTCCGACCACCAGCAGGAGTGCGATCACGATGACGACTGCGGCCACCGCCGCGCCGGCGAATTTCACTGCTCTCATGTCGACTTTCCAGCGGCAGACGACCGGCGTCCAATCCGGCAGATGACGGTCATTTGCACGCGTCCTTTGCGCCTGAGTTTATCCCGGGACGGGAAGCGGCTCCAAGCACGTAAAAATAGTCTGGGGGTGCTGCAAAGTTATGTGACTTATGGCACACTTCCCCGGCGCGGTTTTACGCGATCCTGATGTTGATGGTTCCAAGCGATTTGCCAACCAAATTCACAAGGACATTGAAATGAGCAAGCAGGCCGAATTTGCGGTCATCCTCAAGATGAATGCGATGTTCGCCGATCTCGGCGCAGACGAGCTCCAGCGGCTGGCGAATCTCTGCCACACCCAGCATCTGGGGAATGGCGAGGTGCTGTTCCAGAAGGGCGACGCGGGCGATGCGCTGTTCGGCGTGCGCCGAGGCCAGGTCCGTATCGAGACCGGCGCCTCCGACGGCAGCCGCCTGACGCTGAACTTCATGGGGCCGGGCGACCTGTTCGGGGAAGTTGCGGTGCTGGACGGCCAGAGCCGCACGGCGGACGCGACCGCGGGCGAAGCCAGCGAGCTGTTCGTGCTGCGGCGCGAAGACTTTCTCGCCTTCCTCGAGCGCGAGCCGAAGGTCGGGATCAAGATCATCGCGCTGCTGTGCCAGCGCATCCGCTGGCAGAGCGAGCGCATGGAAGAATCCATGCTCCAGCCACTGCCGGTTCGTCTCGCGCGGCGCCTCTGCGCGCTCGCCGCCGATTTCGGCTCGGAGGTGCACATCTCGCAGGAGCAACTCGGCGTGTTCGTCGGCGCCGCCCGCGAGAGCGTCAACCGCCAGCTTCAGGCCTGGCGCAAGGAAGCGATCCTCGATCTCCAGCGCGGCCGCATCCTGCTGCGGAACATGACCAAGCTGACGGCGATCGCGCGGAACGAGTAGGATGCAACTAGGCTGCTTCCGGCACGTAGTGCAAAACAAGCAGCTCGGATCGGGGACAAGGAGCGACGGCATATGGCCGCCCATCATCGTCGCTGAATTCGACGAGCACCGTCGTGCCGTCGAGCTCTTCGACAACGGTGCCGACGTTCCCCCGCGCCAACCGGTGGTCCGGAAGGTTTGCCAGCAACGCGACAACATCCAGTGCCCCTGGCGCTCGATCTTCGTTGTTGTTTACTGCGCTCATTATACCACCCAACAGGTGACGAAGGTTGGCCGGTCCTCGCCGGCTCGTACAATCCATGCGGTTCTTACCACGGCCTGCTTCTGATGTCGCCTGAGCAGGATATCTATGTGCCAATGGCTCCCCCAGCGATCTGTCGCAATCTGGACCGCATCGCCTGTTGGTGCGGCTTCAAGCAGGGCTTCGCGAAGCCAAGAGGCATCTTCACGTCGAAGATCGAGCGCGTCGCGGAAGACCCTTGCCTTATGCCGACCGCGTGGATGCGAGGGACTTAGGCAGTAGTCTTCGATCTTCCGAATGTCGATGGTGGCGTTCTTGCCATTCGGAATATGCATCTTTGTGAAACCCTGTCGCTCGCCCGGAACCTACTCCGCCGCAGGGTGCACGATGTTTTGCGGCCCTGGTGCCGCTCCCACCGGCGCCGCCTCGTGATGACCGGCGTCCTCCGCATCTTCGCTGTGCACGACCAGCCGCTTGGCGAAGCGCCAGATCAGGGCGCCGAGATCGTCCATCACCATGAACATCGCGGGCACGAACACCAGCGACAGAATGGTCGAGAAGATCAGGCCGCCGATCACCGCGAGCGCCATCGGCGAGCGGAACTCGCCACCCGCACCGACCGCGAGCGCGCTTGGCATCATGCCCGCGGCCATCGCGATCGTGGTCATCACGATCGGGCGGGCGCGTTTCATGCCCGCGTCGATCATGGCTTCTTCGCGCGGTGTGCCGGCGTGAATGGATTCGATGGCGAATTCCACCAGCATGATCGCGTTCTTGGTGACGATGCCCATCAGCATCAGGATGCCGATCCACACCGGTGTCGTGAGCTGCTTGCCGGTGATCAGCAGGGCCGCGATCGCGCCGCCGATCGAGAGCGGCAGCGAGAACAGAATGGTGATCGGCTGCAGGAAGGTGCCGAACAGCAGCACCAGCACGGCGTAGACCATCATCAGGCCCGCCGTGATCGCGGTGGCGAAGCCTTCGGACAGTTCGTTCAGGCTTTCGGCGTCGCCAGAGGGGGAGACCTTCACGCCCTTCGGCCGGCTCTTCATGACCGGAAGGTCGTAGATCTTCTTGGTGGCGTCGCCGAGCGCGGCGGAGCCGACGAGATCGGCTGCGACGGTGGCCTGTCGTTCGCGATCGTAACGGTTGATGCTGGTCGGCCCCTGGTCGAGCTTGACGTCGGCGATGACGGAGAGCGGCACGCCGCCTTTCTCGCCATGCTCGCCGAGCGGCACGCGCAACTGTTCGAGCGTCTTCAGATTGCCGCGCGCGGCATCCTCGAGCTGCACGCGGATCGGCACCAGACGGTCGCCGACGTCGAACTTGGCGAGCGCGGGGCCGACGTCGCCGATGGTGGCGACGCGGATGGTCTGCGACAGGCTTTCGGTCGAGACGCCGAGCCGTGCGGCGAGATCGGCACGCGGTTCGACGCGCAGCTCGGGTCGCTCCAGCGTGGTTTCCGAGATCACGTTGGAGATGGTGGGAATCCGCTTCATCTGCGTCGCGAGCTCGCTGGCGACGTTGTTGACGATGTTGGCGTCTGCGCCGGTCACGACCAGCGAGATGGCGCGCAGGCCGTTCTCGTCGAGGAACCAGAAGCGGATGTCCGGAATGTTCTCCAGCTCCTGGCTGATCGAGAATTCGAGCTCGCGCTGGGTGATGTCCCGGCTGTCCTTGGGCGTGTAGTTGATGATCAAGGCGGCGCGCCGGACTTCCTGGGTCCCCGGTGGAACGCGGCCGCCGTCGACGAAGATGCTCTTCACCTCGGGCCGCTTGCGCAGGCGCGCCACGATGTCTTCGGTGACTTTTTCAGTGTAGGCGAGCTGGGTGCCTGGCGGCAGCTCGAGGGCAACCAGCGAGCGCGAGCTGTCCTGCGCCGGCAGGAAACCCTGAGGCAGCAGCGTGATGCTCCAGATCGAGGCGGCGAAGACGCCGAAGCCGACCAGCACCGTAATGAAATAGTGCTTCACCGACCAGGCCACGAGCCTGTGATAGGACCGCAGCACGCGGCCGGGCGGCGGCTCCTGGTGATTGCCATGTTTGAGGAAGTAGGCGGCGAGCACCGGCGTGACGAAGCGCGCCGCGAGCAGCGAGAAGAACACCTGCACCGAGACGGTGATGCCGAACTGTTTGAAGAACTGTCCGGCGATGCCCGACATGAAGCTCGCGGGTGCGAAGATCGCGATGATCGTCAGCGAGATTGCGATCACCGCCAGGCCGATCTCATCGGCGGCTTCCAGGGCGGCACGATAGGGCGACTTGCCCATGTTCATGTGCCTGACGATGTTCTCAATCTCGACGATGGCGTCGTCGACCAGGATACCCGTCGACAGCGTGATGGCGAGGAAGCTGACGAGGTTGAGCGAGAAGCCGAGCAGGTCCATCGCCCAGAACGCCGGGAAGATCGACAACGGCAGCGAGATCGCGGCGATGATGGTGGCGCGCAGGTCGCGCAGGAACAACAGCACGATGACGACGGCGAGGATGGCGCCTTCGAACAGCGTCGAGATCGCCGCGTGGTAATTGCCGTTGGTATATTCGACCGAGGTGTCGATCACCTTCAGGTCGACGTCGGGATAGGTGGCCTTGAGCGTGTCGATGCGCTTCTGCACGGCCTCGGCGACCTTCACGTCGCTGGCACCCTTGGAGCGCTTGATGCCGAGCGCGACAATTGGCTCGCCGTTGAAGCGAGCGAAGGTGCGGCGGTCTGCGATGGTGTCGGTGACGGTGCCGAGATCGTCGAGCCGGACCTCGCCGCCGCCGAACAGCGGAATCATGGTGCCGGCGAGGTCGCTCAGCGTCTTGGCGCCGGCGAGGGTGCGGATCGCCTGGTCGTTCTTGCCGATCTCGGCGCGGCCGCCGGCGACGTCGACATTGGTGCCGCGCAGGCTCTGGCTGACATTGACGGCCGTCAGCCCCATCGACTGCAGGCGGTCGGGATCGAGCGAGACCAGGATCTCGCGCTCGACACCGCCGATGCGCTCGACCTGGGCGACGCCGCGCACGCCCTGCAGCGCGCGCTTGACCACGTCGTCGACGAAATAGGAGAGCTGCTCCGGCGTCTTGCCGGGCGAGATCGCGGCGTAGGTAACGATCGGCAGGCCGATGACGTCGACGCGCTGGATCAGCGGCTCGGTGACGTTCTGCGGCAGGTTCGAGCGCACGCGCGTCACCGCGTCCTTGACGTCGTTGAGCGCGCGGTCGGTGTTGGTTTCCAGCGCGAACTGGATCGTCGTCACCGACAAGCCGTCGGTGATCTGCGAGGTAATGTGCCTGACGCCTTCGACGCCGGAGACGGCGTCTTCAACCGTCTTGCTGACCTGGGATTCGAGCTCGGCGGGTGCCGCGCCGAACTGCGATACCGCGACCGAGATCACGGGAATGTCGGCCGAGGGTAACCGCGTCACTGCGAGCTTGGTGAAGGACACCCAGCCGAGGATCAGGAGGATGATGGAAAATACGACCGACGGCAGCGGGTTGCGGATCGACCATGCCGAGATATTGAGAGCCATCAGCGTACCCGCGTGCGATCGAGTTCATCAGCGAACATGGTCTTGATCTGGTCGCCGTCATGCAGCGAAGAGCCGGCGTCGGCGACGACGATCTCGCCGACGTTGAGGCCTTCCAGGATTTCCGTCGCGCTGTCCGACGACAGCCCGACCCGTACCTTGCGCGTCTCGACAATGTTGCTCTTGACGACCTGCACGGTGAGATGGTCGATCGCGGTCTTGGGAACCGCGACGCCGCAGCTTCGCTTGGCGTCGATCGAGGCGCGGGCGAACACGCCGACTTTCAGCGAAGGATTGTTGGTGACGCTGATGCGCACGCGGCCGAGCTGGGTGGCGCGATCGATTTCGGGCGCGACCAGCCTGACCCGCCCGATCAGATCGGGCGCGTCGTCGCGGCTGATGCGCACGGTCGCGCCGGAGCTGAGCTTGGCCATGTGCACAGCAGGCACCTGCGCGTCCAGCTCGATCTCGTTGTTGACGGCGATGCGGAACATCGGGCCGGCCTGCGGCGAGGCCGGCGCACCGACGATGGTGCGGACCTCGGTGACGAGGCCCGGCGCAGAGGCTTTCAGCGAGACCGGACCTTGCGGGCCGGGCCGCTGCGGCTGGCCCGGGATCTGGGGCGGCGCGGTCAGGCGCGCCAGCTCCTGATTGTCAGTGACGAGGGTGCCCTCGGTGACGAAGAGGTCGGTGACCCTGGATCCCTCCTGGTCGGCGATGACCACGGCTTCGCGGCGCGGCACGAAGAAGCCGGTCACCCGGACCAGGTCCGAGAAGCAGGCATTGGTCGACTTGGTCACGATGACCAGCGCCTCGCTCGGGGTTTCCTTGGGCTCGGCGCGGTGCCGGTGCTCGAACAGATAATAGCCGACGCCGAGCGCGATGACGAAGACCACCGTTCCGGCCGGCTTGAGATATTGGGAGAGGTTCATTGCCGGATCGTCCTGGCCTGGCTCACGGCCATCCGCGCGCGGCCCGTGGAGAGCGTTTCCCTGAAATAAAGCAGCGTCCCGCAAGCCTGCGGGACGCGCGCTGGAAGCGAGACTTTACACCACATCACGACTTGTCACTTCAAAGGATTACGTCGTGCTCACTTCGATGCGGTGGTCTTGTTTTCCATGTTGACGACCTGCACGCGACGATTGACCTCCGCCATCGGCTGGGCCGGGTCCTTCAGCTTGCTCTTGCCGTAGCCGACCGTGACGAGGTCGGTCGCGGAGATGCTGTACTTTTCGACCAAATAGCGCTTGATCGAATCCGCGCGGCGCTCCGACAGATCCTGATTGTAGCTCTCGCCGCCGGCGGCGTCCGTGTGGCCGGCGACCACGAAGGTCGAGCCTTTCAGGTCGGGGCTGGTCAGCGCGCGGCCGAGCGCCTGGACCGAGGCAAGCGATTTGGCGCTGATATTGGCCGAGTTGTAGTCGAACGTGATTTCCAGATCGATGTTCGGCTTGTCCTTGGCCGCCGACGCGATTTCTTCGCGCTCGGTCGATGACAGCGATCGTGTCGAGCGGCCGCGCACGGACTGGATCAGCTTGGTCTCCGTCGCACTTGGTGCGGGATCGGCCTGCGGAGCGATCGAGAGGCCGCGGGTCAGCGGCTTCTTCGACGGCGGCGCCAGCGCGCGGACGATCTCGTCCTCGGTGACGTTCTTGCTGTTGCCGTCGTCGCCCGCGAATGCCAGCGGGATCGTCAGCGACAGCGCGGCGCCAACGGTGATGATGGACAGGATTGCGGTAAGTCCCTTTGCAGCCAATCTCATAGCCAGTCCCTCCTGAGCAGCCAGCTCGCGCGGTTCCAAAATCCCTGCAATAAGCCCCCCGAAGGACGGCCTGCGGCATCCGTTCGATTAGTCTTCGCCGGGCCGTCGCGGGTTCGAGGCACATCGGCCTCGATCCAAAAAAATATCAACGCACTCCGTAGCTTGCGAATTCCTGAACAATGTTCGGGTCCATTGCCTTGGCATTGGCGATGTCGAGTGCACCTTCCTGGGCCGAGCCGTTGCGCTGCTTGGCGATCCCGCGTCCGAACAGCGAGGAGGTCAGGCGCGGATTGATCCTCAGGGCAGCCTCGAAATCGGCGATGGCGTTCTTCACCGCCCCCGATTTCAGATTGACGAGCCCCCGGCTGTCCAGCGCGTCGACGAAGTTCGGTCGCAGCCGCAGGGCCTCGTTGCAATCCTTCAGCGCGCCCTGGAGGTCGCCGACCACGGTGCGGGTCCAGCAGCGATTGTTCAGGGCCTCGACATCCTTCGGATTGATCCGGAGCGTCTCGTCAAAATCCTTGATGGCCAGGCTGTAGGCGCCCTTGCTGGCATAGACCTGGCCGCGCCGGTAAAGCGCGTTCACGTCGTCCGGATTGGCCGCGATCTTGGCGGTCAGCCCCTTGATCGTGGGGTCCTCGGCCAGCACGGCCGCACTCGGCCCGCTCTCCATGCTCGGAGCGGTGACGGGATCGGCCGGAATGACAGGCGGTGGCGGCGGCGGTGCCGGCGGCAAGGCAGCCTCGACCTGCGGCTTCGGTGACGGAGCCGGTGCTGCCACTGTGTCGGCCGGTTTCGGCGGCACAGGTGGTGGCGCGGGCGGAGCCGGCGGCGGGTTGTTGGCGACGACCGGCGGCGGCGCGGGAGGCGCAGGTGGTGGCGTCGTCGTCGGGCGCGAGCCACCGGCCCCTGGAATGAACGAGAAATCCTCGGCCAGTGACGAGGATATCCACGGCACCTGCTCGCCCCTGGAGGCGCGGGTGACGCCCATCTTGGTGCGGTTCAGCGTCTCCTCGGCCATCAGGTCGGGGACGCGGATTTCCTTGAGGAGTTCCTGGACGAACAGGCTGTGCTCGCCGCCGGCGTCCGATACCACCGAGGCCAACGCCGCCGAATACATGACCAGCGTGCCGTTCGGCGCGATGACGGGGGTGAGGCCAGCCGAGAAGCTGCGGAACCGGCGCTCGAACGGATTGCGCCGGGAGGCATCGACCAGCGCGATCTTGACGCCGGCGCCGCGGGTATTGAGCTCGCCAAGCACGGTTTCGAGGCTGATGCCGTCGCGCCGCACGTCGGATTCGGTCCAGATCTGCGCATCGATCGGCAGCAAATAGCTCTGCCGCGCGGACTGGATGCCGAAGCCGCTGAAGAACACCAGGGCCACCGACCCCGGCTTGATCTTGCCGTAGAGCTTGTCGAAGGCGCGGCGCATGCCGTCGCCGGTCAGGTTCTCACCGATCTCGACGGAAAAGCCGTCGCGCTTGAGCTCGTCGGCAACGTCGCGCGCGTCGTTGAGCGGTTCCTTCAGGGGAGCGTCGGCGTCCGGATATTTGGCATTGCCGATGACCAGCGCAAAGCGATCGCCGGCCGCAAGTGACGGAGCGGTCGGGATGAGCGACACGAGCAAGGACAGAACGAAAAGCAGGCGAATTTTCATAATTAGCGCGATCCAGCCAAAAAGGCGCCGTTTCCAGCTTGCGCCGCGGCGACCTTAACTTACGCAATGTGCATTATCAAACCGGGGAAGGGGGGCGTCAACCGCTTGCGGATTCGGCGCGATCGCGACAATTGACCGCGACGCATGGGCATGTGGCGGGGGGAATAAACGGGCGGTCACGATTGCACGCGATGCATTCTGGTTGTCATTGCGGCTGCACGTTAGGGCAGCCGTGGCGACAAGAATGTGATTGGTCTCACATTGCGGACGGGCCTCCTTCGCAACCTCCGGTGTTTGACCTTTGCGGTGGACGATGGCTTGGTGCGGTCGATCGCCCTGAAGGTGCATCCACAAAAGAGCAAGATCAAAACCATGGGAAACGCCTACGAAATCTACGCCCTGCGCTATGCGACGATGTCGCCGCGCACGCCCAATATGAACTTTCTCGCGCCCGACCCGCATGACAGCGCGGCGCAGGACCTCGACTATTTCGTCTGGCTGATCCGCGGCAACGGCCGCGACATCCTGGTCGATACCGGTTTCAATGCCGAGGAGGCGGGCTTGCGGGCCCGTAAGCTGACGCTCAATCCGGTCGATGCGCTGGAGCGGTTTGGTGTGTCGGCAGCGAGCATTCGCGACATCATCGTGACGCATCTGCATTACGACCATGCCGGCAATCTCGACCGCTTCCCGAACGCGCGCTTCCATCTCCAGGAGCGCGAGATGGCCTACGCGACGGGGCGCTGCATGTGCAACGGACTGCTGCGACATCCGTTCTCGGTCGAGCACGTCACCCAGATGGTCCGCCATGTCTATGGCGAGCGCGTCAATTTCTATTCCGGCGACGGCGAGGTCGCGCCCGGCGTCACCGTGCACCGCGTCGGCGGCCATTCGGACGGCTTGCAGGTGGTGAGGGTCGAGACCGCGCGCGGGTCCGTGGTACTGGCGTCCGATGCCGCGCATTATTACGCCAATCTCCAGCGGAGGAGCCCGTTCCCGATCGTCTACAATGTCGGCGACATGGCCGTCGGCTGGGAGACGATCGAGCGTCTCGCCGGCCATCCCGACCGGTTCATTCCCGGCCACGATCCGATCGTGACGGAGATCTATCCGCGCGCCAGCGACCAGGGCGACGTCTGGGCGCTGCATTTGCCGCCGTCGCGGTCGTTTGCGAACTGACGGTATAGCGCCTCATGGTGAGGAGGAGCGCCGTCTCGAACCATGCAGGCCCGGCTGCTACACCTCGGCCTTCATCCTTCGAGACGCGCGCAAGGGGCGCGCTCCTCAGGATGAGGAGCTGGTGTCGCTGCGATGGGCGACCAATCAATACGCCTGCTTGGCGTCGGCCTCTTCGCTGGTCTGGATCAGGTCGAGGCTCTGTTCGATCTTGCCGAGCAGCGTCGATAGCTGTTTGCGCTCCTGCGCGGAGAGGCAGGCGAGGATCTCGTCTTCCCGCCGCAGCAATTGCGGAAACAGCTCCTCGTAGAGCGTGCGGCCTTTCCTCGTCAGTCGCAGGCGGAATTCGCGGCGGTCGGCTTCGTTCTCGACGCGCTCGATCAAACCCTGTTGCAGCAACATGGTCACCGCACGGCTGATGGTGGATTTGTGCGTGCGGGTGCATTGCGCGACGTACTGTGCGCTGCAGGCATCGTTGCGGAAGCCGAGCGTCGCGATCACGCGCCAGGCCGGGATGTCGAGGCCGTGACGTTCCTGATATTCGACCGAAAGCGCGGCGCTGACCTCCGCGGCGAGCCGGTTGAGGCGGAACGGCACGAACCTGAACAGGTCGAGCCGTGTTTTTGGTCGCGGTGAAGCCTCATCGGCCTCGCGTGTCTTCAGCGCGATGTCGCTGGATGTCCTCGCCAAGGAGAGCGCTCCGAATTCCAGTTGACGGCCGGCCGGCTCCGGTCCAAAATAGTTGCACGTGAGACTATTAGCAGATCAGGCCTCTCCTGACCAGAGCCGAGGTTAGCGCATGGCGAAGGCCAATACGCATCAGGCTAAAACCCAGTTCGGCTATCGCCGCCATCCCGATCAGGATCGTCTTGGCCAGAGCGCGGCCGAGCATCCCGTGGTGGTCGTCGGCGCGGGCCCGGTCGGGCTGTCGCTGGCGATCGACCTTGCCCAGCGCGGCCAGCCCGTCGTCCTTCTGGATGATGCCGACCGCATCGGAGAGGGCTCCCGCGCGATCTGCTTCTCGAAACGGTCGCTGGAATATTGGGACCGGCTCGGCGTCGGCGACCGCATGGTCGACAAGGGCGTGGTCTGGAGCGTCGGCCGCATCTTCCACGGCGAGCAGCAGCTCTACCAGTTCAATCTGCTGCCGGAGGACGGTCACAAGCGGCCGGCCTTCATCAATCTCCAGCAATATTACGCCGAAGCCTATCTGGTCGACCGCATCAGCGAGCTGCCCGAGATCAATCTGCGCTGGCGCAACAAGGTGACGGCGCTGGAGAGCCGCAACGATTCCGTCGCGCTGACGATCGAGACGCCGGAGGGCGCCTATCGCCTGCACGCGCAATATGTCGTCGCCTGCGACGGCGCGCGCTCCTCGCTGCGGCAGATGGTGGGCGCCGACTTCGCGGGACAGGTGTTCGAGGACCAGTTCCTGATCGCCGACGTCAAGATGACCGCGGAATTCCCGACCGAACGCTGGTTCTGGTTCGATCCGCCGTTTCATGCGGGACGTTCGGCGCTGTTGCACCGACAGCCCGACGATGTCTGGCGCATCGACCTCCAGCTCAATCGCTATGCCGACCCGATCGTCGAGAAGAAGCCCGAGAACGTGCGGCCGCGAATTGCGCGCATGCTCGGCCACGACAAGTTCGAGTTCGAGTGGATCTCGCTCTACAAGTTCCAGTGCCGGCGGATGGACCGCTTCGTCCATGGCCGCGTGATCTTCGCGGGAGATTCCGCGCACCAGGTCTCGCCGTTCGGCGCGCGCGGCGCCAATTCGGGACTCGAGGACGCCGAGAACCTCTCCTGGAAGCTCGACCGCGTGCTGCGCGGCGCCTCACCCGCGAGCCTGCTCGAGAGTTATCATGTCGAGCGCAGTCTGGCGGCCGACGAGAACATCCGCGAGTCCACCCGCTCGACCGATTTCATGGCGCCGAACTCGCATCAGGAAGCGCGGCTGCGCAAGGCGGTGCTGTCGCTGGCCAAGGAAACGGAGTTCGGCAAACGCATGGTCAATGGCGGGCGGCTCTCGGTGCCGTGCAGCTATGACTCGCCGCTGGCATCGCCGGATGCGGATGCGTGGCGCGGTGGCCCGCTCCCGGGTTGTTCGATGCTCGATGCTCCCGTTGCGACCCGCGCGGGCGAGCAGGGCTATTTGACGGATGCGTTCCGCAAGGGTGGAACAGACTTCACCTTGCTGTCGTTCAGCAATGGCTCGGCGATTGAGGCGCCCGTTGGTGTGAAGGACATCCGCATCGGCGGTGAGGACGGGCTCGCAGATCCGGCGGGGCTCACCGCAAAGCGCTATGATGCGGAACCAGGCTCAGCCTACCTGCTCAGGCCGGACGGTTACGTTGCGGCGCGCTTCCGTCACCCCACGCGCACTGGCGTCGCGGCAGCGCTGTCACGCGCCCAAGGCTGAATTGAGGATTGGCATGCCGCTCTCGACCAGCTCCAATTTCGCGCGGCCCGACGACGCCTTTCGCGCCATCGTGGAGGCGCATCGGGGCTTCACCGACGAGCAAAGCGCCGATTTCGACGCGGCGCTGGTGCTGATCCTCGCCAACCATATCGGCGATATCGACGTGCTGCAGGAGGCGATCCTCCTCGCCAAGCGGCGCATGATCGACGGCCAGCAGCAACAGCAACAACAATAATAACCCAGTGACTTGAAGGATGAACTGATGGCGAAGAACTTCGCATCCACCGGCGACCTCTCCGAGAAGAAGATCACCTTCTCCGAGATCGGCACCGATCTCTACGCCTTTACCGCGGAGGGCGATCCGAACACCGCGATCATCGTCGGCGACGACGGCTGCCTGGTGTTCGACGCGCAGTCGACGCCGGCGATGGCCAACAAGGTGATCGAGCGCGTCCGGACCGTCACGGACAAGCCGATCAAATATGTCGTGCTGTCGCACTATCACGCCGTGCGCGTGCTCGGTGCCTCCGCCTACAAGGCGCAGGGCATCGTCGCCTCGCAGGAGACCCACCGCCTGATCGAGGAGCGTGGCCAGCAGGATTGGGATTCCGAGTATGGCCGCTTTCCGCGCCTGTTTCAGGACGCATCGAGCATTCCCGGCCTGACCTGGCCGACGCTGACCTTCGAAGGCGAGATGTCGATCTATCTCGGCAAGCGCGAGGTGCGCCTGATGCAGCTTGGCGCCGGCCACACCTCCGGCGACATCGTTGCCTGGGTGCCCGATGCCGAGGTGATGTTCTCCGGCGACCTGATCGAATACCACTCGGCCTGCTATTGCGGCGACGCGCATTTGCGCGAATGGCCGCTGACGCTGAACGAAATCCGCAACTTCAATCCCAAGGCGATCGCGCCGGGCCGCGGCGACGCGTTGAAGGGTGTCGCCACGGTGCGCGAAGCCATCGCGATGACGCGCGACTTCGTCACCTCGCTCTACGGCGCCGCTGAAATCTCGGTCGCCAAGGGCCGCACGCTGAAGGAATCGATGGCGGCGACGCGCGAGGTCATGGATCCGAAATTCTCGAGCTTCGCCATCTACGAGCACTGTCTGCCGTTCAACGTGTCGCGCGCCTATGACGAGGCGTCGGGGATCGACGACCCCGTGATCTGGACCGACAAGCGCGACCAGGAGATGTGGGCCGCCCTGCAAGGAGGAGGATAGTCATGAACATCAATACCTCGCCCGATCAGATCATTCGCAGCACGGCCCAGGTCACGCCGGGCTACATGTCCGGGTTCGGCAACAGTTTTGAAACCGAAGCCCTGCCGGGTGCGCTGCCGATCGGGCGCAACTCGCCGCAGCGCTGCGCCTATGGCCTCTATGCCGAGCAGCTTTCCGGCTCGCCCTTCACCGCGCCGCGCGGCAGCAATGAGCGCTCCTGGCTCTATCGCATTCGCCCGTCGGTGAAACATTCGGGCCGGTTCGAGAAGGCCGACGGCGGCCTGTGGCGGTCGGCCCCGTGCCACGAAAACGATCTGCCGATCGCGCAATTACGCTGGGATCCCGCGCCGATCCCGAAGGAGGACATGACTTTCCTTCAGGGCGTGCAGACCATGACCACCGCCGGTGACGTCAACACCCAGGCCGGCATGGCCGCCCATGTCTATCTCATCACCAAGTCGATGGTAGACCAGCACTTCTACAATGCCGACGGCGAACTGATGTTCGTGCTGCAGCACGGCAATCTTCGCATCGTCACCGAGTTCGGTCGCATCGATGCCGAGCCCGGCGAGATCGTGGTGATCCCACGCGGCGTCAAGTTCCGCGTCGAGATTCCGAACGGACCGGCGCGCGGCTATCTCTGCGAAAACTACGGCGGCGCCTTCACGCTGCCGGAGCGCGGGCCGATCGGCGCCAACTGTCTCGCCAATGCCCGCGACTTCCTGACACCGGTCGCGCACTACGAGGACAAGGACACGCCGACCGAGCTGTTCGTGAAATGGGGCGGAGCTCTGTTCAAGACCACGCTGCCGCATTCGCCGATCGACGTCGTCGCCTGGCACGGCAATTATGCGCCGTACAAATATGATCTGCGCAGCTTCTCGCCGGTCGGCGCGATCGGCTTCGATCATCCCGATCCCTCGATCTTCACCGTGCTGACCTCGCCGTCGGAGACCGCGGGCACGGCGAATATCGACTTCGTGATCTTCCCCGAGCGCTGGATGGTCGCCGACAACACCTTCCGCCCGCCGTGGTATCACATGAACATCATGAGCGAGTTCATGGGCCTGATCTACGGCGTCTACGACGCCAAGCCGCAAGGTTTCGTGCCGGGCGGCATGAGCCTGCACAATTGCATGCTGCCGCACGGCCCCGATCGCGATGCCTTCGAGCACGCCAGCAACGGCGAGTTGAAGCCGGTCAAGCTGACCGGCACCATGGCCTTCATGTTCGAGACCCGCTACCCGCAGCGCGTCACCGCGCACGCCGCGAATTCCGCGACGTTGCAGGACGACTACGCGGATTGCTGGAAGGGCTTGGAAAAGCGGTTCGATCCGAACCGGCCGTAATGTTCTTTCCCTCTCCCCTTGTGGGAGAGGGTGGCTCGCCGCGCAGCGGCGAGACGGGTGAGGGGGTGTATAAGCGCGTGGACATGTA
>NZ_JBVVPL010000030.1:60473-102228 GCF_055807615.1 Bradyrhizobium sp. MV1.5
TGTTTTTTTTCCTTCGTGTCGCGCCCCCCGCCGTGTTTTTTTCCCCCCCCCCCCCCCGGGGTGGGGGGGGGGGCCCCCCCCCCCCCCCCCCCCCCACGGGTGAGGGGTTCTATCCGCGCGTGAACTTCTCTCCCTTTGGACTCGCGGACAGATATCCCTCATCCGGCGCTTCGCGCCACCTTCTCCCACAAGGGGAGAAGGGAAAAGACCGAGCCAAGTGATGCCCCACCCCAACGACCCCAGCCTCCGCTCCTTCATCGACGTCGATCCCGCCTCCGACTTCCCGATCCAGAACCTGCCTTACGGCGTGTTCTCGACTGCGGACAATCCAACTCCGCGCGTCGGCGTGGCGATCGGCAATTATGTGCTCGATCTCTGGGAGCTGGAGCAGGACTCTCGGCTCGACGTCGGGCCACTCGGCGTGTTCTCGACCCCGTCGCTCAATGCTTTCATGGCGCTGGGGCCAAAGGTCTGGGCGAAGACGCGGGCGCGGATCAGCGAGCTCCTGCGTGCCGATCATCCCGAGCTGCGCGACAACGAGGAACTGCGCAAGCAGGCTTTGGTGCCGATGCGCGACGCAAAACTACATCTGCCGTTTGCGGTCTCCGGCTACACCGATTTCTATTCCTCGAAAGAACACGCCACTAACGTTGGCGTCATGTTCCGTGGCAAGGACAATGCGCTGCAGCCGAACTGGCTCCATATGCCGATCGCTTACAACGGCCGTGCCTCGACCGTCGTGGTCTCGGGCACCAAGGTGAAGCGTCCGCGCGGGCAGCTCAAGCCGCCGAATGTGGAGGCGCCGAGCTTCGGACCGTGCAAGCGGCTCGATTTCGAGCTGGAGATGGGCGTCGTGGTCGGCCAGCCCTCAGCCATGGGCGGGATGCTCACAGAGCAACAGGCCGAGGAGATGATCTTCGGCTTCGTGCTGCTCAACGATTGGAGTGCACGCGACATCCAGCAATGGGAATATGTGCCGCTTGGCCCGTTCCTCGCCAAGGCGTTCGCGACCTCGATCAGCCCGTGGGTGGTGACGCGCGAGGCGCTGGAGCCGTTTCGTCTGAAGGGGCCGGAGCAGGAGCCGGTGCCGCTCGATTACCTCAAACAGGGCAAGCCGCAGAACTACGATCTCGAACTCCACGTCTCCTTGCGGGCCGCTGGAGCCAACGCGCCGGCCGGCATCAGCCGCACCAATTTCAAATATATGTACTGGTCCTCGGTGCAGCAGCTGATGCACCACGCCTCCTCCGGCTGCGCCATGAATGTTGGCGACCTCCTCGGCAGCGGCACCATTTCCGGCCCGGAGAAGAACCAGCGCGGCAGCCTGTTGGAGATCAGCTGGAACGGCACCGAGCCGGTCGAATTGCCCGGCGGCATCAAGCGGTCATTCCTGGAAGACGACGACAGCCTCGTCATGCGCGGCTGGTGCCAGGGCAAGGGCTATCGCGTCGGGTTTGGTGAGGTCGAAGGGACGATTCTGGCGGCGGAGTAGGGCGCGCTGCCGCCACGACCTCCGTCATTGCGAGCGAAGCGAAGCAATCCAGAATCTCTCCGCGGAGGCAGTCTGGATTGCTTCGTCGCAAGGGCTCCTCGCAATGACGTGGAGAGAGGTCACCGCTTCTCCGGCGCCACATCCTTGACCCGCGCGCAATGCGCGGCGACGTCCTCCAGGCTGTACTTCAGATGCACCCGCTTGTCCGACGGCGCCTGGTTGGTCGTGCACACGCCCGGTCGCCATTCCCGCGTGGGCCTGATCGGGCGCGGCGCAAAACCGCCGCCGCAGTTCGGGCAGACGTTGGAGAGTTTCGTCTCCACACAGTCCGCACAGAACGTGCATTCATAAGAGCAGATCCGCGCATCAGTTGCGTTCGGGGGCAGGTCGCGGTCGCAATATTCGCAGTTCGGTCGAAGCTGGAGGGCCATGCTCAGTCTCCGCAGATTGCCCGGGATCATCGCAGATCGTGCGGGCAGCGCGAATGCCGGATTTCCCTCGATTTCAGCCGGGTTTGATCTCCTTCAGCGGCAGCCGCGTGCTCTCCTTCAGCCTGTCGAGCACGATCGAGGAGCGCACATGCGCCACGCTCTGGTGCGGCATCAGCACGTCGTTGACGAGATTGGAGAGACCCTTGAGGTCGCGCAGCACGGCTTTCAGCACATAGTCGGCGTCGCCCGTGAGCGAATAGGCCTCCTGGATCTCGTCGATGCGGTTGACCAGAGCCCGAAACCGCTTGGAATTGTCCGGCGAGTGGGTCGCCAGCGTGACCTGGATGAAGGCGATCACGCCGAAGCCGAGCGCCTCGCTGGAGAGATCGGCATGATAGCCCGCGATCACCTTCTCCTCCTCCAGCCGCATCCGTCGCCGCGAGCATTGCGAGGCCGAGAGCCCGGCGAGGTCGGCGAGTTCCTGGTTGGTGAGGCGGCCGTCGTCCTGGAGCGCGGCAAGGATCTTGAGGTCGAAGGCGTCCACCGGAATCATGCGTAGTTCATCCATTTCATGCACAAACTGTGCATATTTTAATCAAAAGACGTCTCATTTGCACGCCCCTTGCGCGTCCCATGAAGGATAGTTCCTTCCAGCAGCAATTTGGGAGAGCACCATGGGTCCGTTTCCGCACGATGCACCGCCGGCCACGATCAGCGTCGACAATCCGATGGGCACCGACGGGTTCGAGTTCGTCGAATATGCGCATCCCGATCCGAAAGAGTTGCACGCGCTGTTCAAGCTGATGGGCTATGCGCCCGTCGCGCGTCACAGGACCAAGTCCATCACGGTCTATCGCCAGGGCGACATCAACTATCTCGTCAACGAGGAGCCCGGCACCCACGGCTTCGACTTCGTCGCCGCGCACGGCCCGTGCGCGCCGTCGATGGCGTTTCGCGTCGTCGATGCGAAGGCGGCCTATGACCGCGCGATTTCGCTCGGCGCCGAACCTGCCGATGTGTCCTCCGCGCAGAAGACGCTCGATGTCCCCGCGATCAAGGGCATCGGCGGCAGCCTGCTCTACTTCGTCGATCGCTATGGCGCCAAGGGATCGGCCTATGACAGCGAGTTCGAATGGCTCGGCGTGCGCGATCCCCGTCCCGCCGGCGCCGGCCTGTTCTATCTCGATCACCTCACCCACAACGTCCACCGCGGACGCATGGATGTCTGGACCGGCTTCTACGAGAAGCTCTTCAACTTCCGCCAGATCCGCTTCTTCGACATCGAGGGTCGCGCCTCGGGCCTGTTCTCGCGGGCGCTGACGAGCCCCGACGGCAAGATCCGGATTCCGATCAACGAGGACGCCGGCGATCGCGGCCAGATCGAGGAATATCTGAATATCTATCGCGGCGAAGGCATCCAGCACATCGCCTGCGGCTGCCGCGATATCTACAGCACCATCGAGGGCCTGCGCGAGGCCGGTCTGCCTTTCATGCCGGCGCCGCCCGAGACCTATTTCGAGCGGATCGACGCGCGCCTGCCTGAGCATGGCGAGGACCTCGCGCGCCTGCAGAAGAACGGCATCCTGATCGACGGCGAAGGCGTGGTCGACGGTGGCCAGACCAAGGTGCTGCTGCAGATCTTTTCGGCCAATGCGATCGGCCCCATCTTCTTCGAGTTCATCCAGCGCAAGGGCGACGACGGTTTCGGCGAAGGCAATTTCAAGGCCCTGTTCGAATCGATCGAGGAGGATCAGATCCGGCGTGGGGTGTTGAAGGTGGATGCGGCGTAGGCGCGCTATTTAGGCGCGCCGCGGCGTCAAACACAGCCGTCGTCCTGGCGAAAGCCAGGACCCATTAGCCCAGGGAGCGATCGGTGGGCGAGCTGGTAACTCCGGGTCTTCGTCAAACCACGTTTCGTGGCTATAGGTCCTGGCTCCCGTGCGCAATTGCGCACTAGGCCAGGACGACGGCGGAGTGTGGTGCGGCAGCGGAGATCTTGCCGCTCCTAACGCTCCGCCCACGCCTTCGTCACCGCGCCGATCTCCGCTGCTTCCGGCTCGCGCACCGCCGATGGCGTCCGCGAAAAGCGCGGCGCCGGGGCCGGCTGCTTCACGCCGTGGCGCTCGACGAAGACGTTGCGGGCGACCATGTGCGGATGCTTGGTCGCTTCCGACATGGTCAGCACCGGCGCAAAGCAGATGTCGGTGCCTTCCATGATCTTGCACCAGTCCTCGCGCGTCTTGCTCTTGAACACCGTCTTCAGTTTTTCCTTCAGCGCGGGCCAGGCCTTGCGGTCCATCTGCGCGTCGAAATCGGCGTCGGTCAGGCCGGCGTGCTCGCGCAGCAGCGCGTAGAATTGCGGCTCGATCGAGCCGATCGAGACGAAATGGCCGCAGGCGCATTCGTAGACGCCGTAGAAATGCGCGCCGCCGTCGAGGAAGTTCTCGTTGCGGCCTTCGGTCCAGCGGCCGAGCGTGGTCATGTCGAAGAAGAACGACATCAGCGATGCCGCGCCGTCGCACATCGCGGCATCGACGACCTGCCCCTTGCCTGACCGCGAGGCCTCCAGCAGCGCCGCAAGCACACCGACGACGAGGTAGAGCGCGCCTCCGCCGAAATCGCCGACCAAATTGAGCGGAGGCACCGGCGCTTCCTTCGTGCCGATCGCGGCGAGCGCGCCGGTGATGGAGATATAGTTGATGTCGTGGCCGGCGGCATTGGCGAGCGGGCCTTGCTGGCCCCACCCTGTCATGCGGCCGTAGACCAGCTTTGGATTGCGCGCGAGCACCACATCAGGCCCGAGGCCGAGCCGCTCCATCACGCCGGGACGGAAACCCTCGACCAGCGCGTCGGCATTCGCAAGCAGATCGAGCACCTCCGCGATCGCCGTCTTGTCCTTGAGGTCGAGCTCGACCACCTTGCGGCCGCGGCCTGCGACCGACTTCATGTTCTTCCTGGCGCCGACCCGATCGAGCGTGACGATTTCGGCGCCCATGTCGGCCAGCATCATGCAGGCGAATGGGCCGGGTCCGATGCCGGCGAATTCGACGATGCGGAAACCTGCGAGCGGACCGGAGGTGCGAACGGAGGAGGTGGGGGCTGATTTGTCGAGCACGCTGCTATTTCCTCGGGTCGCGGGCGGATGCCGATTGTTCGGCAATCGCCTCGGACATTCCTCTGTGGGCGAGTTAATTGGCTGATTAACTTTTCTCGCCTTCGCGCCAGCGAGGCAAGCGGTTTTCGTGCCGCATGGCCAAAATAAAAACGGCGCGCACCGAAGTGCGCGCCGCGGAAGATTTGTGTTGAGGCGCTAGAGCGCGATGATCAGCGTGCGGCAGCCACCGCGCGCTGCGCCATCACCTTGATCAGGTTGGCGCGGTACTCCGCCGTGCCGTGGATATCGGCCAGCAGATTGCTCGCCGAAATGCTCACGCCGTCGATCGCCGACGGCGACCAATTCGCCTTCAGCGCCGTTTCGATGGCCGGGACCCGCATCACGCCGCTTTGGGAGGCGCCGGTGGCGGCCACCCGAACGTCGCCCGATTTCGTCTGCGCCACGAACACGCCGGTCAGCGCGAAGCGAGACGCAGGGTGGCGCATCTTTTCGTAGCCCGCTTTCGCCGGAACCGGGAACGACACCGCGGTGATGAGCTCGCCGTCCTCCAGCGCCGTCGTGAACATGCCCTGGAAGAAGTCATCCGCCGTAATCGACCGCTTGTTGGTCTTCACGGTGGCGCCGAGCGCGAGCAGCGCGGCCGGAAAATCCGCGGCGGGATCGTTGTTGGCGATCGAGCCACCGATCGTGCCGCGATAGCGCACGGCGGGGTCGCCGAGCACCGAGGTGAGATAGGCGATCGCGGGAATCGCCTTCTTCACATCGGCATTCTGCATGATGTCGAAATAGGTCGTGCCGGCCTTGATGGTCAGTACGTCGGCCGAGAGTTCGACGCCCTGCAGCTCCTTGATCTTGCCGAGGTCGATGACGTCGGACGGGCTGGCGAGGCGTTGCTTCATCACCGGCAGCAGCGTCTGGCCGCCGGCAAGGAACTTTGCTTCGCTGCTCTTGGAGAACAGGCTGACGGCTTCGTCAACCGAGGACGCGCGATGATAAACGGTCTGGTACATCTTCGTTCCTCCCTTAAGCCGCGTGGATCGTGCGCCACACCCTGTCAGGGGTCGCGGGCATTTCCAGATTGTTCTTGCCGATCGCGTCCGTGATCGCATTGATCACGGCCGCTGATGCCCCGATCGCGCCGGCCTCGCCGCACCCCTTGATGCCCAAGGGATTGCCCGGGCATAGCGTCGTGGTGTGGGAGAGGTTGAACGAGGGAACGTCGTCGGCGCGCGGCATGGCGTAGTCCATGAACGAGGCCGTGACCGGCTGCCCGTTGGCGTCGTAGATCGCGTGCTCGAGCAACGCTTGTCCGATGCCTTGCACAAGACCGCCATGGACCTGGCCCTCGACGATCATCGGGTTGATCAGCCGGCCGAAATCGTCGGCTGCGACAAAGTTGACGAAAGAGGTCTTGCCCGTGCCGGGATCGACCTCGAGCTCGCAGATATACGTGCCGGCCGGGAAGGTGAAGTTGGTCGGGTCGTAGAAGGCGCTCTCCTTCAGGCCCGGCTCCATCCCGTCAGGCAGATTGTGCGCGGTGTAGGCCGCGAGCGCGACCATCGGGAAGGCGATCGCCTTGTCGGTGCCGGCGACCTTGAACTCGCCGTTCTCGATGACGATGTCGCCTTCCGAGGCTTCCAGCGCGTGCGCGGCAATCTTCTTGGCCTTGGATTCCATCTTCTCCATTGCCTTCAGGATCGCGGTGAGGCCGACGGCCGCCGAGCGCGAGCCGTAGGTGCCCATGCCGAACTGCACCTTGTCGGTGTCGCCATGGACGATCGAGACCTGGCTGATGGGAACGCCGAGGCGCTCCGCGACGAGCTGGCAGAACGTGGTCTCGTGACCCTGGCCGTGACTGTGCGATCCCGTCAGGACCTCGATGGTGCCGACCGGGTTGACGCGGACTTCGGCGGACTCCCAAAGACCGACGCCGGCGCCCAGGCTGCCGACGGCCTTCGACGGCGCGATGCCGCAGGCCTCGATGTAGCAGGACACGCCGATGCCGCGCAGCTTGCCGTCGGCTTTCGCCTTGGCCTTGCGCCCGGCAAAGCCGGCATAGTCGATCGCCTTCATTGCGGCGTCGAGCGAGGCGTTAAAGTCGCCGGTGTCATAAGCCATGATCACCGGCGTCTGATGCGGGAACTGGGTGATGAAGTTGGTCCGGCGCAGCGCGGCCGGATCGACCTTCAACTGCCGCGCCGCCGTTTCCATCAGACGTTCGATCAGATAGCTCGCCTCGGGGCGGCCGGCGCCGCGATAGGCGTCGACCGGCGTGGTGTTGGTGTAGACCCCGACCACCTCGGCATGGATCGCCGGGATGTTGTACTGGCCCGACAGCAGCGTCGCGTAGAGATAGGTCGGCACCGACGACGAGAACAGCGACATGTAGGCGCCGAAATTGGCGTAGGTCTTCACCTTCAATCCGGTGATCTTGTTGTTGGCGTCGAACGCCATCTCGGCGTGGGTGACGTGGTCGCGGCCATGCGCATCGGTGAGGAAGGCTTCGGTGCGGTCGCCGGTCCATTTCACGGGACGGCCGACCTTCTTCGAGGCCCACAGCGCCACCATCTCTTCGGGATAGATGAAGATCTTCGAGCCGAAGCCGCCGCCGACGTCGGGTGCGATCACGCGCAGCTTGTGCTCGGGTGCGATGTTGTAGAACGCCGACAGCACGAGGCGGGCGACGTGCGGATTCTGCGACGTCGTGTAGAGCGTGAAGTGCTCTTCCGCCGAATCGTAATCGGCAATCGCCGCGCGGGGCTCCATTGCGTTCGGCGCGAGACGGTTGTTGGTGACGTCGAGCTTCACCACGTTGGCGGCCTTGTCGAAGGCGGCATCGGTGGCGCCCTCGTCGCCGATCACCCAGTCATAGACCTGGTTGCCGGGAGCTTCGGGATGCAGCTGCGGCGCGCCGGACTTGATAGCCGCGTGGACGTCGGCGACCGCGGGCAGCTCTTCGTAGTTCACGACCACGGCTTCGGCCGCGTCGCGTGCGAGATTTTTGCTCTCGGCGATCACGACTGCGACGGCCTGACCGACGAAGCGCACCGTCTCCGGCGCCATTGCCGGCCATGCGCCCATCTTCATCGGGCTGCCGTCCTTGGAGGTGATGGCCCAGCCGCAGATCAGGTTGCCGACCTTGTCGTCGACGATCTCCTGTCCCGTCAGCACCGCGACCACGCCCGGCATCTTCAGCGCGGCGGAGGAATCGATTCCCTTCACCCTGGCATGCGCATGCGGGCTGCGGATGAAATGGGCATGAGTCATGCCCTGCAATTTGATGTCGTCGACGTAGCGGCCCTTGCCTGTAATGAAACGCTTGTCTTCCTTGCGCACGACGCTTGCGCCAATGCCTTCAACACCCATGTCTGGTCCTCCCGACCGGAATTTGTCTTGACCGCGCTTTCCCTCGAAAGCGGCGGCCATGGTTCTTATTTCGAGGCGGGCCGCTTACTCGGCCGCCTGCGAGACCTTCATGCGGCCTGCCGCGTCCAATACGGCTTTGACGATGTTGTGGTAGCCGGTGCAGCGGCAGATGTTGCCTTCGAGCTCGTGGCGGACGGTGGCCTCGTCGAGCTGCCCACCATAGCGGTGCACGATGTCGATCGCCGACATGATCATGCCCGGCGTGCAATAGCCGCACTGCAGGCCGTGATTGTCGCGGAAGGCTGCCTGCATCGGGTGCAGCTCGTCGCCCTTGGCGATGCCTTCGATCGTGGTGATGCTGGCGCCGTCGGCCTGGCCCGCGAGCATGGTGCAGGATTTGACCGCCTTGCCGTCCATATGGACGACGCAGGCGCCGCACTGGCTGGTGTCGCAACCGACATGGGTTCCGGTGAGGTTGAGGTGGTCGCGCAGCAGCTGAACCAGCAGCGTGCGGTCCTCGACGTCGACGGCAACAGCCTTGCCGTTCACCGTCAGTTTGACTGTAGACACGGTTGAATCCTCCCCGGGGTCGATTTTGATTGTTTCTAATTAGAGACAGCGACCCGGAACTTTGCAACTACGATTTTGGTCGCCCGCGTCATGGAAAAGTCATTGATCCGGAATGGCCAGCATTGGTGGGGGGTGGCCGAGTCGACCGGATGGGGGCACGGCCCCGGGGCGCAGCTGGGATGCCAGCCTCTATATCCCTTTGCAGTTCGCCTTTTCAGTTCGCCTTGGCCGATAGAGCCGGAAACTCCGCGGGCGCACCGAATTTACCGCCCCTTATCGATTCTGCCTTAGTTTTGCTCAGCTAGGTCAGGGGGCGGGACGCCACCGGATCGCGGCTGAATGAAAATGGGGGTGGGAATGTCCGGGCGTATCGCGTTTTCGTCGAAGCGCACAATAATGCCGACCCTCAGGTTCCGCGCCAAGATCATTCTGGGCTTTGCCGCCGTGCTGGTGATCTCCGCCGGCAGCATGGCTTTCTCCTATTTTGGCTTCGAGCGGGTCTCGTCCGGGGTCGGGTCCTACCGCAGCAGCGTCACCGAGGCCGATCTCGCCCGTAATATCGACCGGGAGCTGCTCGCCTATCGCTCGGCCGTCAAATATTTCGTCGTCACCGGCAAGGAGGACGACGCCAAGACGGCGCTGGACGCGGAGACCGGCCTGAAGAGCGCCATCGACCAGGCGGTCAAGAGCGCCAAGATGCCGGCGCGCCAGGAGAGCCTGGGCAAGCTCGCCAAGGAGTTCTCCAACTTCTCCGCGACCTTCGCGAAGGTCCTCCAGGCCAAGCGTGACAGCGCGCTGCTGGTGCAGAACCAGCTCATGCGCAACGCCAACCTCCTGAAATACAAGCTCGACGACATCGGTAACAACGCCTCCGATTCCGAGGCGCAGGCGATCGAGTTCGGGACCAAGCAGGTCAATGCCCAATTCCAGACCGCGAACGCGGCGGCGACCAATTTCGTGCTGACATCCGACCAGGCGATCGCGACCAGCGCGCTGGCGCGGCTGAAATTCGTCGAGAACTCGCTCAACGCGGTCTATTCCATGGACGACAAGATCGTCGCCGGCCTGAAGGACGCCAAGGAATTGCTCGGTGCCTATCGGGGATCGCTGGAGAAGCTGATCGCCAATGCCAAGATGATCGAGGATCTCGTCACCGAGATGAGCGGTTCGGCCGGCGCGATCCTTCAGGGTGCTACCGCCATGAAGGCGGACCTCGTTGCCGAACAGCAGCGGCTGGAGTCCGAATCGGAAACGACCATCGGGAAGACGGAGCAACTGGTGCTGATGCTGGCCGTCGGCGGCACGCTGCTCGGCGCGGTCCTCGCTTTCCTGCTCGGCACCGGCATTTCGCGTCCGATGATCGCGATGTGCAAGGCGATGCGCGAGCTTGCCTCGGGCAATTTCGACGTCGTGCTGCCGGGCCTGGGCCGCAAGGACGAGATCGGCGAGATGGCCGGCGCGGTAGAAGAATTCAAGGTGCAGGCCGTGGCCAAGGCCGAGCGCGATGCGGCCGCCAACGAGGCCCAGAACAAGGAAGCGAGCGCTGCTCGCCGCTCCGAACTGATTCGTTTCGCCGACGATTTCGAGAGCGCGGTCGGCGCCATCGTCTCCAACGTCTCGGCTTCCGCCGTGCAGCTGGAATCGGCGGCCTCGACGCTGACCCGCACCGCCGAGACGACGCAGAGCCTGTCGAGCCAGGTCGCCGACGTCTCCGAGCAGGCCTCCAGCAACATGCAGTCGGTGGCGACCGCGACCGAAGAGCTCTCGGCCTCGGTCGAGGAGATCGGCCGCCAGGTCCGCGATTCCAGCCGCATTGCCGAAGCTGCCGTGGTGCAGGCAAAGGAGACCGATAACCGCATCGGCAAGCTCTCGCATGCCGCCCAGCAGATCGGCGAAGTCGTCAAGCTCATCACGGCGATTGCCGAGCAGACCAATCTTCTCGCTCTGAATGCGACGATCGAGGCGGCACGCGCTGGCGAAGCCGGCCGCGGCTTTGCAGTGGTCGCCAGCGAAGTGAAGTCGCTGGCGAGCCAGACGGCGAAGGCCACCGACGAAATCTCCTCGCACATCACGGGCATGCAAGGGGCGACGGCCGAGTCGGTTGCGGCGATCAAGGAGATCGGCGCCACCATCGGCCAGATCTCGTCGATCTCGACGTCGATTGCGAGCGCAGTGGAGCAGCAAGGCGCGGCGACGCAGGAAATCGCGCGCAGCGTCCAGACGGTTGCGCAGGGCACTCAGACCGCCGCCACCGACATCGGCCAGGTCAACCGCGGCGCCGCTGAAACCGGCTCGGCCTCGGAAGAGGTGCTGCACTCGGCCAAGACGCTGTCGTCCGAAAGCACCCGCCTGCGCGCCGAGCTCGACCGCTTCATGGGGAATATCCGGGCCGCGTAGGGGCATTCCCGCCAATGTCGTCCTGGCGAAAGCCAGGACCCATTATCCCAAGCCGGAGTTGTCGGGCGAACTGTTAACTCCGAGTCATCGCCAAACCGCTCCCTGGGGTCATAGATCCTGGACCGTCGCTACGCTTGTCCAGGACGGCGAGACCCAGCGTCACCTAACCGCCGGTTGCGGCGCCACAAATTTACCGCAGCTTATCCTTTGCCATTTACCGTGCTCACGCGTCAGGAAGCGGGCTGCTTCCGGGCTGCGCCTGGTTTTCCGCGAATGGAATGGGGTGGGGAATGCCCGTCAAGTCGAAGCCGACCATATCGAAGCTGCTTACCTTGCGTTTTCGCGCAAAAATCATCCTCGGCTTCGTGGCGGTGCTCGCCATCCTCGCCGTCAGCATGGCTTTCGCGTATTTCGGCTTCGAGCGGATACAGGCCGCCGTGGCTTCCTACCGCTCCAGCGTCGCCGAAGCAGACCTTGCGCGGACGGTCGATCGCGAGCTGATCGCCTATCAGGGGCTGGCGCGGGCCTACACGCTGACCGGCGCAGCGGATGATGAGACCGCAGCCAAAGCAGCCGAAGAGAATTTGAGGGCCGCCATCGCCAAGTCGGCGGCGGCCACCACGGGCGCAGCGCGCCGCGAGCAGGTCGGCAAGCTCGAGGCCGACTTCAAGAGCTTTACCAAGGTGTTCGGCGAGATCATCACGCTGACGCGCGACAACAACAAGATCGCGACCGATGAGCTCAACAGCGTCGGCAACAAGATCCGCTTCAAGTTCGACGATCTTGCCGATACCGCGGCATTGGCGGGCCTGAACTCGGTTCAGAGCACGGCCAAGGACATCACCTCGCAATACCTTGCGGTCTCCACCTCGGTCAGCGCTTTCGTCGCCAAGCCGGAGCCGAAGACCGCCGACGGCGTGACCGCCCGCATCAAATTCCTGGAGACCTTGCTGGTCTCGATCTATGCCAACGACCAGAAGATCACCGACCGCGTCACCGAGATCAGCAATCTCCTCAAGCAGTACCGCGCCTCCTTTTCAAAGCTGACCGAGAACGTGAAGGTCATCGTCAAGCTGAACGGCGAGATGACCAAGACGGCCGCGTCCATTCTCAAGCTCTCGGGTGAGCTGCGGTCGGAGCTGACGGCGGATCAGCAGCGCATCGAGGTGAACGCCAATGCCACCATCGGCGAGACCGAGCGGCTGATGCTGATGATGGCGCTGGGCGGCCTTGCCGTCGGCGCTGCGCTCGCCCTGATGCTGGGCAACGGCATCTCGCGTCCGATGATCGCGATGTGCAAGGCGATGCGCGAGCTTGCCGCGGGCAATTTCGACGTCGTGCTGCCGGGCTTGGGCCGCAAAGACGAGATCGGCGAGATGGCCGGCGCGGTCGAAGAATTCAAGGTGCAGGCCGTGGCCAAGGCCGAGCGCGATGCCGCCGCCAACGAACTTCAGAACAGGGAGCAGGCCGCAAGCCGTCGTTCCGAACTGATTCGTTTCGCCGACGATTTCGAGAGCGCGGTCGGCGCCATCGTCTCCAACGTCTCGGCTTCCGCCGTGCAGCTGGAATCGGCGGCCTCGACGCTGACCCGCACCGCCGAGACGACGCAGAGCCTGTCGAGCCAGGTCGCCGACGTCTCCGAGCAGGCCTCCAGCAACATGCAGTCGGTGGCGACCGCGACCGAAGAGCTCTCGGCCTCGGTCGAGGAGATCGGCCGCCAGGTCCGCGATTCCAGCCGCATTGCCGAAGCTGCCGTGGTGCAGGCAAAGGAGACCGATAACCGCATCGGCAAGCTCTCGCATGCCGCCCAGCAGATCGGCGAAGTCGTCAAGCTCATCACGGCGATCGCCGAGCAGACCAACCTTCTCGCTCTGAATGCGACGATCGAGGCGGCACGCGCTGGCGAAGCCGGGCGCGGCTTTGCAGTTGTCGCCAGCGAAGTGAAGTCGCTGGCGAGCCAGACCGCGAAGGCCACCGACGAGATCTCCTCGCACATCACGGGCATGCAAGGGGCGACGGCCGAGTCGGTCGCGGCGATCAAGGAGATCGGCGCCACCATCGGCCAGATCTCGTCGATCTCGACGTCGATTGCGAGCGCAGTGGAGCAGCAAGGCGCGGCGACGCAGGAAATCGCGCGCAGCGTCCAGACGGTTGCGCAGGGCACTCAGACCGCCGCCACCGACATCGGCCAGGTCAACCGCGGCGCCGCCGAAACCGGCTCGGCCTCGGAAGAGGTGCTGCATTCGGCCAAGACACTGTCGTCCGAAAGCACCCGCCTGCGCGCCGAGCTCGACCGGTTCATGGGGAATATCCGGGCAGCGTAGGGGCATTCCCGCCAATGTCGTCCTGGCGAAAGCCAGGACCCATTATCCCAAGCCGGAGTTGCCGGGCGAACTGCTAACTCCGAGTCATCGCCAAACCGCTCCCCGGGGTCATAGGTCCTGATCAGCGCTCCGCTTGTCCAGGACGACCTGGCGCTCACTCCCTCCCGAACGCCCGCTTCAGCTCCACCTTTGCCCGCTCCAGCCGCGTGCGCTGCGTCTGCGGCAGCGTCTTGCCGGCGCGGTTGATATAGAACGTCAGCATCGACAGCGCCGAGCGATAGGCGCCGGACTTGCGGCGCGCGCTGTGCTCCGCCGAGCGCTTCAGGGAAGCCGCGATCTTCTTCGCGCTGGTCAGCTTGAACACGCCTTGCTTGAGGTCGAGCGCGTCGCTCTCCTTGGTTACGCGCTGTGACCAGCGCTTCGTGCGGCGCGCCTGGTGCTCTTGCGCGCCGCTGTTTTGCGAGAATGTGTCGTCTTTCTGGCATGAGCCATGCGTCAACTCCTTGCGGCTCCACCGAAAACCAGCGCCGCGAGCGGCCGTTCCTGCGGGAACCTGCCCTCGCCGCAGACGTTGTCGCAGGTGGCAGGCGGAATGCCGCACCCCCTTGATCGGATCGCTCCCGTCCACGCCATGTGAACCGGGGCCATGTCCATTGGTCAGATGCAACAACGCGATGGAATTGCAGCGAAGCCCAGCGCCGAACGATGGACCTGTGGTCTCCACGGCGTACGCGGCCGATCGCATCATCGAAACCAGCATTCCCGCACGACTTGATGCGCTGCCGTGGAGCGGCTTTCACACCCGGGTCGTGCTCGCGCTCGGCATCACCTGGATTCTCGATGGCCTCGAGGTGACCTTGGCCGGCGCCCTCTCCGGCGCGCTGAAGCAAAGCCCCTCCCTGCACTTCTCCAATCTCGATCTCGGCATTGCCAATTCCGCCTATCTCGCGGGCGCGGTGCTCGGCGCGCTCGGTTTCGGCTGGCTGACCGATCGCATCGGCCGCAAGAAGTTGTTCTTCATCACGCTCGCGCTCTATCTCTCGGCGACGGCCGCGACCGCTCTGTCATGGAATGTCGCGAGCTACGCACTGTTTCGCTGCCTCACCGGTGCCGGCATCGGCGGCGAATATACCGCGATCAATTCGACCATCCAGGAATTGGTGCCGGCGCGCTATCGCGGCTGGACCGATCTCGTCATCAACGGTAGCTTCTGGATCGGCGCCGCGATGGGCGCGGTGGCGGCCATCGTGCTGCTCGATCCCGCGGTGATCGGCCCCGATCTCGGCTGGCGCCTCGCTTATCTCATCGGCGCGGCCATCGGCCTCGTCGTGCTCTTGATGCGGATGTGGATTCCGGAGAGTCCGCGCTGGCTGATGATCCACGGCCGTCCCGACCAGGCCCACGCCATCGTCGACGAGATCGAGCGCTCGGTGATTGGACACGACCAGGACACGAGCGATGGCCGGTTCGCCAAGATCCGCCTGAAAATGCGGAGTCACACGCCGATCCGCGAGGTCGTGCACACGCTGTTCTCGGTGTATCGCCAGCGGGCGATGGTCGGCCTCGTGCTGATGATCGCGCAGGCCTTCTTCTACAACGCCATCTTCTTCACCTTTGCGCTGGTGTTGACCGATTTTTACGGGATCAGCGCCGATCATGTCGGCTGGTATCTGCTCCCCTTCGCCGCCGGCAATTTCCTCGGTCCGCTGCTGCTCGGCCGCCTGTTCGATACGCTCGGCCGCCGTACCATGATCATGTTCACCTACGGGACGTCGGGCCTGTTGCTGGCGCTGTCGGGTTATCTGTTCTCGATCGGCGCCTTGAGCGCGCAAGGGCAGACCATCGCCTGGATGGTGATCTTCTTCTTTGCCTCGCCGGCCGCGAGCGCCGCCTATCTCACCGTCAGCGAGACTTTTCCCTTGGAAGTCCGCGCGCTCGCGATCGCGGTGTTCTATGCGGTCGGCACCGGCATCGGCGGCGTGATCGGCCCCGCGTTGTTCGGGGCGCTGATCGATACGGGATCACGCACGAGCGTGTTCGCAGGCTATTTGCTGGGGGCATTCCTGATGATCGCGGCCGCGATCGTGGCGTGGCGCTATGCCGTCTCGGCGGAACGCAGATCGCTCGAAGAAATCGCGCGGCCGCTTGCTTCCATGGAGTAGACTATGAAATCGGAACTGGCTGAATTGGATCAGAAGCGCACCATGGTCGACGATGAAGCGCCCGATGCGGTGCCGGTGCCCCACGCACTTGTGCCGCATCTCAATGAAACAGCGATCCTGCTCGACATCGACGGGACGCTGCTCGACCTGATGCCGACGCCGCGCGAGGTGTGGGTGCCGCCCGGCCTGTCGGAAACACTGAACCGGTTGACGGAGCGCACCTCGGGCGCGCTGGCGATGGTCAGCGGCCGTTCGCTCAACGACATCGACCTGATCTTCGCGCCCGATGTCTTCCGCGCCGTCGCCGGCCACGGCGCGGAGATGCGGCTTTCGGTCGACAACGAAGCCGACGCCGTCAGCGCGCCGCCGCTGGACAAGGAGTTGAAGCGGCGGCTCGCGGCGGTTGCCAAGCTCAGTCCCGGCATTCTGCTCGAAGACAAGGGCTATTCGCTGGCGCTGCATTACCGCCTCGCGCCGCATGCGGAGAAGGCGATCTATGAAGCCGTTTCGCTGATCCGCGCCGACCTGCCCAATGCGCCGATCGAGGTGCTGCCCGGCAAGTTCGTTTGCGAGATCAAGCATTCCGGTTTCACCAAGGCGACCGGCGTGCGCGAATTGATGAAGCACGAACCTTTCAAGGGGCGCCGTCCGATCTTCATCGGCGATGATGTCACCGACGAGACCGTGTTCGCGATCATGCCCGACATGAACGGGCTCGCCTTCTCGGTCGGCCGCCGCGCCATGGGTGTCAACGGGCACTTCGACGCGCCGAACGACGTGCGCGCGTTCCTTGCGCGGCTGCTCGACGACTCAAGGTTGGAATAAGGCGCCGACATCTCGCAGCCACATATCGCGCGCGTAACTCTCCAGCGCGACCGCTTCATGCTGCGCGCGCCAATGTTCCAAAACCAAGTTTGTGTAGCGAAATCGTTGGGTTCCGTGAAGGTAAACCGGTTCCAACGCGCACGCCCGATTTTGGTTTCAATTGGTGCAAAGGATGATCAGGAACCATATTGATGAACGGCAGTTAAATGGGGTGGAATGAAACAGGAGGGGACGACCTGTGAATTTAGTCGTCGTTTCGAATCGCGTCGCGCGCGGCAAGGCCAATGAGCCCATGACGGGCGGTCTCGCGGCGGCGTTGTTACCCGTTGTGGAACATTCGGGCGCGATCTGGGTGGGTTCCTCGGGCCGTGTGCGTGACGGACATCAAAAGGAGCCGTTCGCCGAGATCGAAGCACTGGGTTCGGGCGCGATTGCCACGCTGGATCTGCCGGCGGCGCATTACGGCGGCTATTACGAAGGTTTTGCCAACTCTGCCCTGTGGCCGGCGCTGCACTCGCGCAGCGATCTGATCCGCGTCTCGCGCGACGACTATGTCAGCTATCGCGAGGTCAACGCTTTCATGGCGCGCGCCTTGATGCGCTTCCGGAAAGCACAAACCGCGTTCTGGGTGCAGGACTACCATTTTCTCGCGCTCGGCGCGGAGCTGCGGGATCTCGGCGTCGACGATCCGATTGGCTTCTTCCTTCACACGCCATGGCCGGTCGCCGCGGTGATGCAGGGCGTGCCCAACCATCGCGAGCTGATCACGGCGATGCTGGCCTACGATCTGATCGGCTTCCAGACCCATGACGATTGCCAGAATTTTCTCGGCTATGTCGCGAGCGAACTCGGCCTCGCCGTCGAAGACGGCGTCGCGACCTCGCAGCATGGCCGAACGCGCTGCGAGGTGTTTCCGATCGGCATCGACGCCGAGAAGTTCGCGCAATACGCGGCGAAATCGGCGTCGCATCCGGATGTGTCGCGGCTGCGCCGCAGCCTCAACGGTGAGCGGCTCGCGATCGGCGTCGACCGGCTCGATTATTCCAAGGGCCTCGTCAACCGCATCAGCGCGTTCGATCGGCTCTGGACCGAGCATCCGCAGTTTGCGCGCAGCATTTCGCTGCTACAGATCGCAAATCCCTCGCGCGGTGCCATTGAAGCCTATGGCAATTTGCAGAACGAGGTCGCGCGGCTCGTGTCCGACGTCAACGGCCGCCATGGCGAGGCCGACTGGACACCGATCCGCTATCTCAACAAAGGCTTTAGCCAGGCCGTGCTCGCGGGCCTCTATCGCACGGCGCAGATCGGTGTCGTGACGCCGCTGCACGACGGCATGAACCTTGTCGCCAAGGAATATGTCGCCGCGCAAAACCCGGCCGATCCCGGCGTGCTGGTTCTGTCGAAATTCGCTGGCGCGGCCAACGAGCTCGACGCCGCGCTGCTGGTGAATCCGCACGACATCGACGGGATGGCGCGCGCGATCGCGGTCGCGGCCGCGATGCCGCTCACCGAGCGCAAGATGCGCTGGGATGCGATGATGAAGAAGCTGCGCGGCCACACCATCCAGCAATGGTCGGCGGATTTCGTCGCTGAGCTGGAGAAGTGCCGGACGGAGAAGGCCGCGGTCGCTCCGCTCGCCAACCAGCCGCCGCAGGCGCTGCGCTGGCTCAAGTCGGCGATCTCAGGCGTGCGGTTGATCTAGTCTCCTTCTCCCCGTTTCTTGCGGGGAGGGCAGGGGGCGAAGACGAGAGCCTCAATAGCAATACGACACGCCCTCCAGAATCGCGCACTGCCGCTTGTTCGGCGCGTTCGGATCGTCGAGCGGCACCACGCCCTTACCCTGGCCGACGAACACGCCCGGCCCGACATGCACCGAGCTCTTGTTGCCGATGATGACGCTTTGATGCGGCGTCGCGCTCGAACGGGTGCCGTCCGGCCAGAGGATGGCATCGCCGGAAAGCATCCCGCGCCGCCCGTCGTCACAGCTGACATCGACCCCTTGCCGGGTGCAGACCTGTGCGGCGGCCGGCAAGGCGAAGGCGGCGGCAAGGGCCGAGATCAGGCTCAGCGCGGCGATGGTGTTGCGGATGGTCATGGTGCCCCCGGACGTTTTTGACGGTCTTGAGTGAATCGTCGCACCAAACCCGCCACCGGTTCAGCCGGCTGGCGGTTCCGAGCGTTGGCGCCGCGCCTGATATTGTCTATAAAATACAATATCTTACGGAAAAATCATCCGATTTCCCCGCGATCCCTTGCAAAATCATCGGTGCCCCTTCAAGAGAGTGCGCTCCGGAGAGATGGCCGAGTGGCTTAAGGCGCACGCTTGGAAAGCGTGTGTGCGGGAAACCGTACCGTGGGTTCGAATCCCACTCTCTCCGCCAGCCCGGCAAAGTCATCTCGTACTTCAATGTGCAGACAGGTCGAAATCCTGCCATTTTCGCGCATTTTCCTCACCAGAGGCTGCCGCAGCCAATCAAAAATGGCCTTCGAGAAGCTCGGAGAACCGCATTTTCTCCGAATCTTACTAACACTCGAATCGGTCTGGTGCGGCATTTTCCGGCAGACCGAGTGCTTATTGGAGAAGCAGTTTGCATCGCTCTCGCTCGACCGATGGGAACGAAATTCTCCCGACGAACCACGACTCGGAATTAAAGTATTCGATTGGCCGATGCATGCCGACGTGCCGGTACCGATGAGGTTTCTGACAAAATCTGATCGGTCTCATCAGGCGACCTGCTATCTTGGTCAATCCCTCCACTCGACCTCTGCAGCCTGGTTTGCTTCGTCCACATCAACGTACCAGGACCGCGGCCTCCCATCGGAGCCGTCGCTCCAGCGATAGCCCCGTCTCTTCAACATGTCCTTCAATTCAAATGGAGCGTGCTCCGCCCAGATCCGAATCGTTTTGCGGCGAGCCCGTTCGCGCAGAACGGCGAAGGCGGATCGATTCAGCTTTGAGACGTCAGACACCAAGATCTCTATCAACGCCCTGCAATCGTCGATGGCGCGATGTGCTTGGTGGAACAGACCGCCGCCGGCCAAAAGATATCCGAGACGAGATCCATCGAAGCCGTGTTTACGCCACTCCACTTCCGTTGCGGAGCATGCCTTAGGCTTTCGTTCGAACGCCGGCCAGTAGCCTTCCGCGAACTTTCGGTCGAAGTTTGCGTTGTGGGCTACGATCAGCACAGCATCCGAGACGAACGACGCGACGGCATCGGAATCGATACGATGCCCGGACACCATTTCATCGGTGATCCCGGTGAGTTCGGTGATTTCCTCCGGGATCGGGATCGACGGTTCGTTGAAGAAAAGACCTCGGCTATGGCTGCTATTCTGTCGTCTGGCAGATCGGTGAACTTGACCATGGCAAGTTCGATGGCTTCATCCTGCGCAGTTTTCAGGCCGGTTGTCTCGACATCGATAAGAATACCCGTCCTAGTTATCTGCCTATTGAATGCGGAGAATTCGTTCCGCGGGAGAAGCTTGCGGAGAAAGCGGTAATCGGGAGACCGGCCTAGCATCTCGGACATTCTTATCCGATCGGTGTTTTCCGACGACATGATTCGACCGTCTATTGCGGGGAGACTCAACGTTGAGACCTCAAGTCTACAATCCCGCGCACTATGGTCAAAGGCCTGCCACCGAGCGACTGAGGCTAATCTGGGTCTCGCTGCTGTTGCCTTTAGAGGAGCACGCGTAGCCGTCGGCCGTTGGCCGACTTATTCCGTAACAACTCATCTGCGAATGTCTGGAGCTGGGAGAAAAGCGGACGTCACAGCAGACAGAGGTCAGAGTCAGCCCTTGACTCAAAGTGGGCGACCGACATCACCACACGTGGGTCGTGCGCCAGCTGCCCGCTTTTGCCTTTAATTGTAGTGATCTGCGAACGGGCTCGCCTGGTTGCGGTACAATTACGATCGGCGATGCTTGTAATCTATCGAGGCAAGTCTGGGCGGGCCAAGGCGACTGCGCTGATCCGAGCATGCGTCGATGCCAAACCTTAAACGTAAAGTTTCTTAGCAACGCACCGCAAGGCGCGGAGCAGTATGGTCGACACAGGCGCTAGTACGACGGAATCGAAATAGCGACAGAGTCGTTTCGTCCTCGAATAGACGATCGGCCGCGCGCACAGAGGCGCAGCTAGAGCCTAGTTCATGTCGCGCCGCCGATCGACGAGGTGCTTACTGAAGCGTCTTAAAGTGGCGTCTAACGTTCTCTCCGCCGTTTCAAGGATGTAAATCTTGGCGCCATCGTCGCCATTGCGACCAAGGATCTTGACCTTGCGATTCTTGAATGTCGTCTGCAGCAGATCCTTCACGACTGGGTAAACGAAGCGTTCTTCGCCGGCGGCATGCACCAGCCAGGGAATATCGCCTGACATCCATTCGGCCGGATCAAGCCTCGGTCGGAAATTCGCCGCTGCTGTCAGACGCTGGTCGATCTCCGGCGATAGAAGCGCCCAAAGTACGATCGCGGCCGGAAGTGTCCGACTGTCGTCCGCCTCGCTTGTCGCCAAGGCAAACCGATACTGCCGATTTGCTATTGCAGGAATGAGCAGCCACTCGAGGTCGCCAATCGTGTATTCGCGATAGTGTGGCGAGCGCATCAACACGCCAATGGCTTTGGTGAAGGCGGTCGCGTTGTTTGGAAAGTCCGCTTCGAATGTCGACATCTTGAGCCTTTCACAATGACGTGCATGCGTCGTGCCCCGTCGTCTTACGCGCCGACATCGCCTAGCCTCGGGACACTTAGACGCCCCGCGCTCGACGGACATCTAGGTGAAGCAACAGGCCAACTTCGAGTTCGACAGCCGTGCGACCACGTTATGAAAAGCAACGGAGTTTCTAACGCGGATTATGAGTAGCTATCGAAATATTCGCGGAGACGCTGCTAGCAGCACTGCTGCACACCGAGATATAATTTGTCTAAACAGCAAACACAACACTAGGCGAAAAACGCTCACCGCGTTACTTCGAGCTACCGCCGCGAGCGTTCGTTCGTCAAGTCACAGCTCGAAAACTCACTCTTAGGATGCTGTGATCTCCTGCAAGTTCGCAAGAGTATCTCTTCTTTCGAATGGCGAACCCGGACAACGTTCGAGCCGAAGCGTCGCCTGTAGTCCTCCCAAACTTGCGGCGTTAAGACTTTGGTCTGAAATGTCACGAGACCTAAGGCGTGGCGTTTGCGACCTAGGTACCTTGTTCTCCGCGATTCCGTAGCTCAGGTTCAGCTTCTCTGAATCATGATTGCGGTGGGGCTAGACATGTATCTCTCCAAAAGCGAGTCAAAGCGCCGCTTGAAAGAGGCCGAGGACGCTCGTGCGAACCGGCTTGAAATCGTCAGCGCTCTTTCGCAAGGCAGTATTTCGAAGCGAGATTTGTTTCGATGGGGATTGCTGACGGCAACAGGCGCAATCCTGGCGAAGAACGGACTAAGTCCCTTCGCAACAAGTGCATACGCGCAGGTGCCGACAGGCACGCCGCCAAGCCCGCTGTTCGGCGCAAAAAAATTCACTCACCGGATGCCGCGGCAGGAATTGCAGAAGCCTATTCCACTGTTACGTCAGACCAACGGCGACGCGGCGTGGCAAGTCGCTCCGGGGATGAGCGAGCCTGCTGCCAAGAATTTATCGTACCACACCGACTACGACAATTCAGGGCGCGCCGGCTACCGCAATCCGGTCACCTATATTGGGCCGATGGAAGGGCGTCCGCCAGGTCCGCTATTTGCGCATCAACGCTGGGAGGAATTCTATCCGAAGGTCGGCTATCTCCTCTCGATGGGCCAATGCCGCACGGCGACGAAATTCTGTGATGAGATGCCTGACCAGAATCCTAACGCCATGTGGTCGTTCGGAGCGCGATCACCCGGAATGCGGGGAGCGCGAGAGGGGCGAAGGACGGGCTACGGAACGCCTTGTCTCATCAAGGCTCGCTACGGCGAGCCTGTCCTAACGCGAATCTACAACGATCTGCCGGTCGATCGCGCCCTCAACGGTGGCTTTGGCCGCAACGAAATCTCGATTCATTTCCACAATGCGCACAATGGCGCCGAGAGCGACGGCGCCTGCAATGCCTACCACTTTCCAGGAACGTTCTATGATTACCACTGGAGCACGGCGCTGGCCCGACGCGACATGCCGAGCGTCTGGCCGACGAGTGATCCGGATTACCTGCGCAAGGCCTCCGGCCCCGACGATGGCGACGGCATCGTTCCGGTCGCCGGAGATTTTCGTGAACTGCAAGGGACACTTTGGCTGCACGATCATCGGTTCTTCTTCACCGCCGAGAACGTCCACAAGGGGATGTTCGCGATGTGCAACTACTACAGTGGCCCGGACCGCGGCAGCGACAGGGCCGACCGAAACAACATCAACCTCAGACTGCCGAGTGGAAATCGTCTCCCTTGGGGCAATGTCGATTTCGACGTCAATCTGGTGGTCAGCAACCCAGCCATGGACAAGGACGGTCAGCTGTTTTTCGACATTTTCGACACTGACGGATTCGTCGGCGACATGCTCCTGGTCAACGGATCCTATTATCCCTATTTCGAGGTTCTTCCCCGCCGGTATCGCTTCCGGATCCTGAACGCCTCGATGTCACGTTTCATCAAGCTGGCGCTGGCGGTCAACAAAAGCCTGAGGTTTGCGCCGGAAACGCCGGTGCCGTTCTACTTCATAGCCAATGACGGCAATTTCGTCGTCAGCCCGATCCAGCTCACCCAGCTTGATGAGCAGGGTGTTGCCGAGCGCTACGATATCGTCATCGACTTTTCCGCGTTCCGGCCCGGCGACAGTCTCTACTTCCTCAATCTCTTGAAGCAGTCGGATGGACGCAAGCCGGATGGGGCCGTCTCGCTCAAGAAGGCTTTCAAGGGCGAGGAAGATCCGTGCGTCGGCCCGATCTTGGAATTCCGTGTCGTTTACTCGCTGAAGAGCGTCGATGATCCAAGCACGACCTATACGGCGGAAACTCCGGACCCCAGCGTCGACTTGAGCGATTCCGATTGGCGGACGGGTCGACGTACCTTGACCACGCAAATTCCCGTGGTGGCTCCGGTTCGAGAAAGGGTCATCGAGTTCGGAAGGTTCAGCGACGGAGATTCGCGCAACAACCCGGAAAAACAATGCATCCCCGACTGCGGCGACACCCTGATATTCCCGTGGTCGATCCGCGTGAACGGGCAGGCAGCGCACACACTCAATGCAAACCGCATCTCGGCCCTTATTCCCAAGCCCGGTGAAGTCGAGCACTGGACGCTCATCAACGGTGGCGGTGGTTGGGACCACCCGATCCACCTCCACTTCGAAGAGGGCGTTACCATCAATCGGGGGGCGGCCACGATTCCGGCAACGGAATTGCTGGTGAGAAAGGATGTCTGGCGGCTGCGGCCCGACGGCCGGGTCAAGTTCCAGGTCCGGTTTGGCGAATTCGGCGGTTCCTACGTCAACCATTGCCACAACACAGTTCACGAGGACTTCGCCATGCTGCTACGATACCAGCTGCTGTCGCCACCCCCCGGCGATCCGGATTACGCCAAGACTGGATCGAGCCCCCACTACAAGCCGACGATGACGCCGCTTCCGTCTGCCAGTGGCGTGACTTGGAAGCAACCCGAGGTGCTCCCGGAGGCAGATCCGGCCAACAGCCGCTTCTTCACTGGTGCCATATCGAAGACTTAGGAGGCGGGCATGCGCTTCACCGTGGCGTCACGCGTGCGTGTCTGGGGGGGAGCGGCAGCAAGCAGCTGGCTTGCCGCGCTCGCCATGGTGGTCTTGACCGGGGTAACACAAAGCGCAGAGACGCGCTGGAAGGAGGGCTACATCCCCAACGTCCCCGTGGTCACGCAGGATGGGCGAACATTGCTGTTCTATGACGACGTGATGAAGGGTAAGATCAGCATCATCAGCTTTATCTACACCAGCTGTCGCGATATCTGCCCGGTCGTGACCGCGCGATTGTCACAGCTCGAGGACAAGCTCGCCGGCAGTGCGGGGCGAGACTACTTCTTTGTGTCGATCAGCATCGATCCGGTGAATGATACACCCGACAAGCTGAAGGAATACAGCAAGGCTTTCGGCATCGGAGGAAGCTGGCTCTTCCTCACTGGCAAGGCGCAAGACATCGAGCTCATCCGCCATCGACTTGGCGAACGCAGCCGGGCTCTGACCGAGCATCGCAACGAAGTCCTATTGTTCAACGACGTCACGGGCGAGTGGGAAAGGAATTCGGCATTCGGTGACATCAACGTGTTGGCATCAGCCGTTCGTGCGATGGACCCTGTTGAGCGCGCAGCAGTACGGCCCGCAGAGCAAGCCAATGCCGGCACGTTCGTGGACGACCCGTTGAACCTGCCGGGGCAGGCTCTATTTCTGAAAACCTGCGGGGGGTGCCATACCATAGGTCGTGGCAGCAGGGTGGGGCCAGATCTCCAAGGCGTCAATACCCGAAGGAGCCGCGATTGGCTCACAGCATATATCATGGAGCCGGAGAAGGTGAGAGCCAGCAAAGATCCCGCCGCGCTCGCGCTCGCCCAAAAATACCCTGCCGTGCGAATGCCAAATTTGGGGCTATCGGAATTCGATTCGAGCGACGTCATCGCGTATATCGAGGCTATGACCTATGCCAAGCGCACGGACGAATCCACGCCACACGCGCACCATCACCATCATTGATCTGACATTGGGCGGCGCTATCTCGCGCCAAGTTGAACGTCGAAGGTCTTGCTCAGTACGGTTCCGTCGTTTCCTGAAACCGAATATGCCGCCGTGTAGCTGCCTGGCTTCCACGCCTCATCTTTCCGCTTTCGTCCGGACGCGACAAAGTACTGGGCTTTGTCGCGATCGAGAGCAGGTGCCCTGTATTCCCTCGTCAACCCGGTCCAGATCGGACGGCCGCTCCCACAGACTGTCGGCTCCGCTTCGTAAGCGAAGGGGTCCACGATTTTGTTCAGATGCCTTACCGTGAGATGAAGGTGAGGAAACTCCGTGTCTCCGGAGAGGCCTATCAGGCCGAGCGTATGCCCTGGCGAGACACGCTCATTCCGACTGACGCGCACGCTACCTTTGGCCAAATGGCAGTATTGGGTCTTCCATCCATTGGCGTGATCGATAACCACGCCGTTGCCGCATTCCTTGCCTTTGATTGCTGTCCTGCCGATCGTACGCACCGAAATGTCATCAATCTCGTCGCGGGTCGCGATGACCGTACCGGCAGCAGTTGCAAGGACTTCGACGCCCTGGCGCTGGACAGCCATATCGGGAATTCTGATATCGGTACCGTCGTGAGCGTCGTAACTTCGACCGCCGCACTGATAGTCGCGAACCCGGTCGGTGCTATCATGGTCGACGTAGTTCTGGATGAAACAGGTTGAGCCCAGCTCGCATCGAACAGGGAAATTCAGCTTGATCTCGTCGACTGGGCCCGCGCGGGCCGAAAGAGGAGCGGCAGAGAGAAGAAGGCTTGAAAGCAGCCAGACGTTCATCCCAGAACGCACCATACCGTCCGTCCCCGAGCCTAAGCTGGCTTCGCCATGGCGTGGTCAAGTCATTCACGACCTTGGTCGTGACGGATCATGGCCAGGATGTGGAGACGCTTGTCGGCGTCCTGGCTAGTGATTGGAGCGTGATCTCAACGCGGCGATACAAAACTACAGCAGCATCCGTTCGACAAAAAGCCGCCTTCGTGAATGCCTGGACTTCTACGAATGCAAACTGACCGGGGCGCGAGATTCGTTGAATTTCTGCGCAGCAATCACCACTTCCAGACGGTTGCGAACTTGCAGCTTCTGCATCAACGCCGTCATGTAGTGCTTGACGGTCTTCTCGCTGATGTTGATGGCAATTGCGATCTCCTTGTTGGTTTTGCCATTCATGAGCAGGCGAACAATTTGCCGTTCGCGAATACTCAGGATCACAGCCTGCGCGGCCTTGCGCCTCAGCGAAGCGTCTCGGAGCCCGGCTATGACCCTGCTTGCGAAGCTCTGTGTTATGTAGGTCTCACCGGTTTGAACCGCCCAGATGGCCTGTATCAATTCCGCGGTATTGCTTCCCTTTAGGACATAACCGCTGGCCCCCGCGTCCAGTGCGCGAATGGCCGAATCGACGCCGGTAGCTGCGGTGAACGCCACGACCTTCGTCATTGGTGAAATCTTGATCGCGTTTTCGATCGCGCTATAGACGTCGCCGGGGAGGCTAAGATCGACCACCGCGACCTGCGGCCGGTTCCGATCGCAAAGTTCCACGATGTCGTAGGCCGTTGTTCCCGATCCGATGACTTCGAACCCTGAAGTGCGGCGTAGCAAAGAGTGAATGGCTTCGATCATCAACGGATGATCATCAATGACGGCAATCGTGACCGTACTCATGGGAAACTCCCGTACAAAATACACAGCGCAACTCAGTCGGCGCAACCGTCGACCGGAACACGAAAAGCGTTCGACTTAAAAGCCAGCCGTCTTAGTCAGGTAAAAACAGGCAATTTCTGTCTCATATTCTTAGTATTAGAAATTTCAAATGTAAATGCGCATTGAAAGATGATGTTAACGTATGTCGGTTCTGAAGCAAATTGGTTCGCCAAGCGACAATGGCGTGACCTCAGTTCGTCAAGTTGACGAGCGGTATCTTAACCGAAACACGAGTTCCATCTGTCAACGAGATCACATCCAGCGAGCCGTTGAACGCTTCGACGCGCCGGCGGACCCCGTTTAATCCCAGCCCCGCGTGGTTACCTCGCTTGGGCGCCTGCAGTTGCGCAGTTGTTGCTGTTCCACTGTCGCTTACGACAACTTTTAGCGAGTTGCGCGTCTGTGATGCAGCCACGAGTTGCTCATTTCCGCGGGCGTGCTGATACGCATTGTTCAGCGCCTCTTGGACGATCCGGTACAAACAGACGCGCAGCGGAGCGGGACAGAAGGGCAGATTCTCGATCTCGCATTTGACAGTTGTGCCGGTTCTGCGTTCATGCTGCCGAACGGCGAGCCGCAAGGTTTCGGTCGTTGAGACGTCGGTGAGCTCGGGCAGTACCAAGCCCGTCGCGATGTCTCGCAACTCGGTCAAAGTGCCGTTCAGCAGTTCGTCAACATCTGCGAAAGAGGGCCGACCATCGTTGGCGGCTTCCAAATCGTTTGTCTCCAGCAGCTCACCGAGCTTCAGGCCGAGTACGGTCAGGACCTGAATCGGTCCATCGTGAAGGTCTTGCCCGAGTTGATTCAGAAAGCGCTCGTTGGATCGAATCGACTCCAATCGCGCGTTATCTGCCTCCTGGCGCAGCTTGTCGTTTAGAGTCGCAAGCGCAGCAGTTTGCGCCACTTTTTCCTTCAAGGCGATGCGGTGTCTTCGAACCGTGCGGGCTGCGCGCTTAACCAGCAGGTACAGCAAGAACATCATCGGCGCCGCGATAGAGGCGACGATGGCCCCCGACTCAATCCGGATGTCGCGCAACTCGCCCGTTAGTCTTTCGCCGTCGTTGAGGACCTTGCCTGCCGCGATGATCTCCTTCGTTCCCGACCGGTACAGCGGGGCGTAGACTTCGATTACGGGGTGCTGCGATTTTTGATCGGCGCTTTCTTTGATGGTTGCCGTCGCCTGTCCGAGAAAAGCGGCGTTCAGCCCGGCCGGTATGGACTTCGTTCCGACACGATGCTTGTTACCGGTGGAGTAAGCCAAGGTGCCGTCACGCCGCCAGATCTCGATTGATTTCGAACGTTTGCCAAGCTTTGTTTCGACTAATTCGTCCAGCTTCTTGACGCTATCGTCCGACAATTTGTTGGTAGTTATGAGCTCCTGCACCAACGGACCGAGAAAAAGATCGAGAAGTGATGCGCCTTCTTCGGCCGCGGTGAGCGTCAAACTCGATTGCAAGGCGTTGGAGACCGCATAAGCAAGTAGCGTCATCGAGCAGACGATAGTTATCGCTGCTGCAAGCAAAAAGGTCGGAAGCAGCGGGGTGGGGCGCCGTGCAATTCCAGCGATGCCCAATCTAATTTGCCAACCGGGCTGAGACATTTCCAATAACTTCTGAACTCAAAGACACTAACTCGCCACACCATCCCCGGGAGAAAAACAAAATACGACCCGGGATATTCCGGACACTGCTCCGTCGCGTCCTTATGACGCACCGTCAGAATACGGGGACTTCTACAGGCGTACACGCTCAGAAGCCGGTATGAGACAAGCTGCAATTTCCTTCGGGCGCTTCCATCCGGGCCGCCCGCATCTGCAAGTCTTTCCGAAGGAAAGCCTCCCGATTTTCTGACGATGACAATTGTGGCTTGCTATCGACCTACGTCGCCGGGCGATGAGACCAAGGTCCAAGCAATCACTCCGGCTTCAGTCCCGACGACGCTGAGACCTTGTCCCCTACCTCTTCGATCGCTTGCGGGCCTTAGTGGGCACATCGCAAACTCTCTTTGAGCAGCAGGGATCAAAGTCATGAGCACGAGCTTCGTCGTCAACCTCGCCGATCTCACCAAGATCCTCGACCAGATTAAGGTCGCCGAACGGAATGTCGCTGGCGAGAGCCTCATCGACATCATCGGTCAGGATGCGGCCTTGCTACCGATCGGTCTGCGAACCGTGGACGGCAGCTTCAATCACCTTTTGCCGGGACAGAGTCAGGCCGGCGCAGCCGACGAGATATTCCCGCGGTTGCTGACTCCGGTCTATACCAACGAGGCTGACGGCGACACCATGATGCTGGTTCCTCCGGGAACTCCAGGCTTTCCAAACGGCCTGTTCGTCACGAATACCAATTATGATCCCGCCGTCCCGGTCGCTCCTGGTGCGTTCGTCAACCCGCACAGCGTGGCCGATGCCGATCCCCGCATCATCTCCAACTTAATCGTGGATCAGACGCTATCTAATCGCTCCGCGCTAGTCGCTGCTCTTCAGGTAGTGGGCGCCGCCGACCCGAATGCCGCCGCAGACTCGATCCTGGCGGCGAGGGCCGCCGCGATCGCCGCTGCGGGCAACAGCGCCACCCACGGCGCTTACGTCGTCGCTGATGCCTCGGCCACGGCGGTGAAAAACGGCATGGCCGACGTGCTCGCCAAGCTGATCGAGTTTCGCAACGGCATGAACGACAACTCGTTAGACCCGGCCGACCAGACCGCGGTCGGCGATGCGGCCTCGGCCGCCCACATGGCCAAGCTGGCCCAGGATGCCGTCGTCGTGGCACTCCAATCCGCAGCCGGCGTCGCCCAATCCGACATTGACAAGGCAGCGACCCTGCAGACAGCACTGACTGCAATGGACACTGCGCTCAGTGGCTACTCCGCAGCGCTCGGCGACGGGCTGTCGTTTTCTGAATTCGCCCAGATTCTCCAGGCCCAGGTTGACGCGGCTGGGTATTCCGCCACGGCGACGTCGAATCTCGCCACGCTTGTGGCAGCCGAACAGGGCACCACCGCGGCCGGCGCTTCCGCGGCCTTCGTCGCCGCGCTGCAGGAGAACGGACTTGAGATTTCGTCGGATGGTTCGATTCTGATCGAGAACCGGTCCCCCGACATCGGCCTTTCCCCGCCCAACAGCGCCTGGATGACCTTCTTCGGCCAATTCTTCGACCACGGTTTGGACCTCGTGACCAAGGGCGGTAACGGCACCATCTACATGCCGCTGCAAGCCGATGACCCGTTGATCGCGGGCGCTGACCACATCCTCGGTACCGCGGACGACCTTCCGCCCGAGCTGCGCTTCATGACGCTGTCGCGCACCACGGCGTTCGACGCGAATGGCAATCCGAATCCGAACGGCACCGAATCGCAGAATACGACGACACCGTTCGTCGACCAGAACCAGACCTATACTTCCAGCGCCTCGCATCAGGTCTTCCTGCGCGAGTACAAGTTCACTGTCGATTCGAACGGCGATACCGTCGCCGACTCATTTGCAGAAAATAGCGGTCATTTGCTCAACGGCGCTCATGGCGGCATCGCCAACTGGGCGGAGGTGAAGGCCCAGGCAGCGACAAAGCTTGGCCTGATGCTCAACGATGCCGACGTGCTCGACGTGCCCCAGCTGGTGGTCGATGCCTACGGTCGCTTCAAGCCTGGTGCGCACGGCTATGCCCAGGTCATGGTGACCGTGACCGAGGTGGTCGGCGCCCAGACGTTCACGACCCTGATGACCGTCGAGGGTAAGGCGGGGGGCCTCGACCTCCATAACATTACGTTGGCAGACCTGCCCGCCAGCTTTACACCGCACGCCGGCGCAACCTCGTTCTCGGTTCACACCGTCGGCACTGGTCACGCCTTCCTCAACGACATTGCCAATACGGCGGGCCCAGTCATCGTCAATGGCCAGTTGCGGCCGGACGACATCGATCCCGTCACCGGCGTTGACGCGCATGTCGTCGGTAACGCCGTTCCAATGGACAACCAGGGCCACAATCTCGTCTACGACAACGAGTTGCTCGACCTGCATTTCATCACCGGCGACGGCCGTGGCAACGAGAATATCGGCCTCACCGCCGTCCACACCATCTTCCACTCCGAGCACAATCGCCTGGTTGAAGTGAACAAGGACACCATTATCGCCTCGGGCAGCGCGGCTGTGGTCAACGAATGGATGGCGCCGGATGCGAACGGCCTCCGCAATGGCATCAGCCAGGCCGCACTCGAAGCTATCCTGGCCGAGCCGAATGCCGCGCTCAAGGACGCTGCGATCGATGCGCTGAATTGGGACGGCGAGCGCCTGTTCCAGGCGGCGCGCTTCGTCACCGAGATGCAGTACCAACATCTGGTGTTCGAGGAGTTTGCCCGACGCATTCAGCCAAACGTCGATCCATTCGTGTTCACGAATTCGGCGGATCTCAACCCCGCCATCATCGCCGAATTCGCCCACACTGTGTATCGCTTCGGCCACTCCATGCTGACCGATACGGTCGACCGTCTCGACAACGACCTTTCCTTGGTCAACAGCAACGATCCGAACCAGGACGATCAAGTCCAGGTCACCCTGATCAAAGCCTTCCTCAATCCGATCGAGTTCACCACGGGCGGCATCACGCCCGGCGGCGGCTTTAGCGACGAAGCCGCCACTGGCGCGCTTATCCGCGGCATGTCCCGCCAGGTCGGCAACGAAATCGACGAATTCGTCGTCGAGGCCGTGCGCAACAACCTGCTGGGGCTACCCCTTGACCTGCCGGCCATCAATATAGCCCGAGGACGAGAGGCCGGTATCCCGCCGCTGAACGAGGCGCGGGCCCAGATCTACGCGATGACCGGTGCGGTCGACGTCAAGCCTTACGTCAGCTGGACCGATTTCGCACAGCACATCAAGCACCCGCTGTCGGTGGTCAACTTCATCGCCGCCTACGGCACCCATCCGTTGATCGAGGCGGAAACCACCTCGGAAGGCAAGCGCGCTGCCGCGATGGTGCTCGTGCTCGGTACCGACCAGGACGTGCCGGCCAATGCCGCCATGAATCCGCCGGTTCTGGCGCACACGATCCTCGCGTCGGATCCGCTGGCGGCCGATCGGCTGGACTTCCTCAACGCCACCGGCGCTTACGCAGCTGACGGCGTGGGACCGCATGATGACAGCCTCGGTGGCCTCAACCACGTCGATCTCTGGATCGGCGGCCTCGCCGAGGAACTCAACGAGTTCGGCGGTGAACTTGGCTCGACCTTCAATTTCATCTTCGAATACCAGCTCGAGCACCTGCAGAACGGCGACCGCTTCTACTATCTGAGCCGCACGCAGGGCATGAACTTGCTCAATTTGCTGGAACCCAATTCCTTCACCGATCTGGTGATGCGCAATACCGACCTTGGCGATCTCCATTCGACACATCTGCCGGGGGTCCTGATGTCCACCACCGACATGATCCTGGAGCTCGACCGGTTCGCGGGCCAGGAGAATTACAGCGGGGACCCCTCGCGCGATCACACCGATCCGGCCAACCGCGGCGACCTCGATCCAACCCACGATGACCCCTTCCTGCAGGCAATTGATCCCAAGGTGGTGCGCATCGAGGGCACCGCCCGCATAGTGAACGGCAATCCGGTATTCGATACCGACGGCAAGCCGATCCTTGACGGCGGTGTGCTTAAATTCTCCGGCGGCGAGCATGTGGTGCTTGGCGGCACCGAGGGCAACGATCGATTGATCGGCGACAAGGGGATCGACACGCTTTGGGGCGACGGTGGCAACGACTACCTCAATGCCGGTATGGAATCCGATCAGGTGTTTGGCGGCGACGGTGACGACATCATCGAGGATCCGTTCGGTGACGACTTCCTCCGCGGCGAGGCGGGAGACGACGTGATTGTGGCCGACCAGGGCATCGATCTGCTGTTCGGCGGCGAGGGCAGCGACTTCATCATGGGCGTGACGGACCCGAAGGAAGTGTTTGCTGGCCCCGGCAACGACTTTGTGCTCGGTGGCAGCGCGGCCGACGGCCTGATGGGAAACGAAGGCGACGACTGGATCGAGGGCGGCGAGGGATTCGACGGTCTCTCCGGTGAGAACTCTGACCTGTTCTTTGATTCACCCATCATCGGCCACGACATTCTCAACGGCCAGGGCAACGATACCGACTACGACGGCGAGTCCGGCGATGACATCATGGTCCAGGGCGCGGGCATCCAGCGCAACAACGGCATGCTGGGCTTCGACTGGTCGATCCAGAAGGGTGACGAGACGAATGGCATCATCGACCTCGGGATCTCGCGGTTCCTCACTCAAACCGCGCTGACGCTCCGCGACCGCAACGATTCCGTCGAAGGCGCCTCGGGCTGGAAGCACGACGACACCTTGATCGGGACAAGCGCGCCTGTCGGCGCGGTCGGCGCCGCAACGGGACCGGTCGGCGGCCCCGTGACCGACAGCCAGTTGCTATCCCAGAACGTGGACCTGATCCGCGGCATGGAGGATTTCATCAAGCTCGCGCCGGGAGGCCTGTTCGGCCAATCGGCAGCGACAGTCGCGGCGATCGCGGGCGGCGCGCACTTCCGCGACCTCGCCCCTGACACGACCGTCTTCAATCCGGCCAACGGCGGCGACATCCTGCTCGGCGGCGCCGGCAGCGACATCATCACGGGCAACGCCGGTAACGACCTGATCGACGGCGACCGCTGGCTCAACGTTCGCATTGCCGTTCATCAGACCAAAGATGCCACGGGACCCACGGGCGCCGTGCTGTTCTCAGTCGACGGTCTGACAAGCATCGTGACGGGGTCCGGCCATTCCGACTGGGACGGCAAATCGGTCGCCGACCTGATGCGCACCGGCAAGATCAATCCGGGCCAGCTCGAAGCTGTCCGCGAGATCATATCGGATGGCGCCAGCGCAACAGATGTCGACGTGGCGACCTTTGCCGGCGCCCGTGCGGACTTCACGATCACCCGCAACGCAAACGGGACCGTGACGGTCACCGACAACGTCGTGGCTCCGCTGCTCGGCGCAGACGGCCTGCGGATTCCGTTGCTCGATGACGAGGGCATCGACACCCTCGCCAACATCGAAATCGCTCGCTTCACGACCCGCGATGCGGCGGGGTTGCCGAACGGCACGGTCGATGTCTTCATCGGCCGCGCCACCGGCTCGGTGACGATCACGGGCGCCGAGAACGTTCTCACGGCCGACCGCTCCGGCATCGTCGACGTCAACGGTCTGCCCGGGGCAGGCGGATTCTCCTATCGCTGGGAGCAGTCGACCGATGGCCTGAACGGCTGGACACTTGCTCCAGGCACGGCGACCCAGCAGAACTACACGGTGCCGACCGGAAATCTCAATTTCTTCCGGGTCACCGTCAGCTACGTTGACCAGGATGGCCTCGCAGAGAGTTTCGTCTCAGCGAATTCGGCCAAGGTCGGCGGCAATGCGACCAACGATACCCTGAACGGCAATATTCTGGCCAATCTCCTCAACGGCCGGGGCGGCAGCGACACGCTGAACGGATCCGACGGGGATGACGTGATCAACGGCGGCCCCGGTGCTGACACGCTCAACGGCGGGCTGGGTAACGACCGGCTCGACGGCGGCGCGGCTGCGGATGCGATGACGGGCGGCGCCGGCGACGACACCTATATCGTCGACACTGGCGCCGACACGGCGGTCGAATTGGTCAACGAGGGCATCGATACCGTGCAATCCTCGGTCACCTTCACGCTCGGCGCCAACGTCGAGAACCTGACGTTGACGGGAACCGCCGCGATCAACGGCACAGGCAACGCCCTTGCTAACGTGATCACCGGCAATGCAGCTGCCAATGTGATGTCCGGGCTCGCCGGGAACGACACTTTCAACATCACTGCCGGTGCCAGCGGCGCCGACTCCATCGACGGCGGTGCAGACACCGATACGCTGGCCGTCGGGGGCACCGCAGGCAACAACTCGTTGAATGTTACCCTGGTGGGCGCAGCGCTCACCCTCGTCTCGAACAGCACGTTGACCAGCGTGGAATCGGTCACGGCCGATCTCGGTGCGGGCGTGGATACGCTGGCTTACACTGCGGGAAGTCCGGGAGTGACCGTAGATCTGCTCGCTGGAACGGCAAGTGGCTTCACCTCGATCGCCAATATCGAGAATGTCGTTGGTACCAACAATGCCGACACGATAACCGGCAACGCCGCGGCGAACACGCTCTCGGGTGGCGGCGGTGTCGACGTCCTCAACGGCGGCGTGGGCAACGACCGGCTCGATGGCGGCACGGGCGCCGATATCATGACCGGCGGTCTCAACAGCGACACCTACGTCGTCGATAATGCGGGCGACCAGGTGATCGAATCGGCACTCGAAGTGGGGGTCGATACGGTGGAGACGACGCTTGCCGCCTACACGCTGACGACCGGCGTCGAGAATCTGACCAACACCGCCAACGCGGCGTTTGCAGGCACCGGCAACGCAAGCGACAACGTCATCACCGCGGCGGCCGGAAACTTCGCCGACACCCTGAGCGGTCTCGGCGGAGCAGACACGCTCAATGGCAACGGGGGCAACGACACGCTCAACGGCGGAGATGGCAACGACATCCTCAATGGCGGCACCGGAAACGACATCCTGAACGGTGGCGCCGACGACGACACCATCACCTGGAACGCCAGTACCCCCGACGGCCGCGATGTCGTCAATGGCGGGACGGAGGGGGCGCTCGGCGATACCTTCATCGTCAACGGCAGCGCCACCAGCGAAGTCTACCGAATCTACTCCAACACTGACGACTGGAATAACAACGCCGCGGACGGCATTCAGAGCAGCGCCGTGCATGCTGGGCTCAGCGGTCTCGGCGCGGGAACGGAAATCGTTGTCACCCGCAACACCAACGGCGTTGGCGGCGCAGTGACCAACGCCAACATCATTGCGGAACTGACCGAAATCGAAGAGATCGTCATCAATACCGGCCTTGGCACAGACACGGTCCTTCCGATCGGAAACTTCAATCCGACAAACTTGTCGTTCAACACCATCACGGTGAACGACCAGGGTGGCGCGACCACCGTCGACCTGACCAATTTGAGATCGGCGCACCACGTTGCCTTCCATACCACCGGTAACGACGACACAATGATCGGTGCTCGTCCCCAGGACGAGGTCATCCCCGATGGCATCCCCGCTCCGGGCGGAAACGGCGGCGGCAACGACAACCCGGCCGGCAACGGCAGCATCACCTTCAACGCCTCCGACGTGCTCGCGCTGAAGAACCTCGTCAATGGCCTCCAAGGCGGCGAGGACAATGACGCGGTCGGCATCCGCGATCTGGAAGGTACCGGCAACAACCGGGCGCATCCGAACTATGGTTCGGCAGACCAGCCGTTCATCCGCATCACCGATGCCCATTACGGCGACTACGATCCGGCGACCGGCAATCGCGCCATCAACCCGCTATTCAACGGGCTCGATCCCCGCGCAATCAGCAACGCGCTCGGCACCCAGGAGGCTGGGCTTCCGAAAGAGGCGTCCGGCGTCAACAGCCTGTTCACGGCGTTCGGTCAGTATTTCGACCACGGCCTCGACTTCCTCGGCAAGGGCGGCAATGGCACGCTCCAGATTGGTGCCCCCGGGACCGGACACGCGCCGGGTACGGATAATCCCGCCGATCTGACCCGCGGCACGGTTGCCGGGATGGACGCCGATGGCGTGCCGCAGCACCTCAACAAGACCTCGCCCTTTGTCGACCAGAACCAGGCTTACGGCTCCGACGAACTGGTCGGGCAGCTGCTACGGGAAGGCGATGGGCATGGCGGCTTCTCCGGCCGGCTGCTCGCCGGCGGACCGGATCCGTCGAACCCGGCCTTCAACCTGCTTCCCACGCTTCGGGACATCATCCAGCATCATTGGGCCAACAACACGGTGTTCACGGCGGACTCGCTGCCCGGCGACCACCACGTGGCATTCCGCGACTACTTCGTGGGCCTTGTTAACGGCGGCGTCATTAACGACGCGATGGTGCCCGCGATGGTCAACGACTTCATGGGTAGCGGCTTCCCGTTGCTGCTCGACACCAATCCCTTCATGAACCTGCTCGACCACTATGTGGCCGGTGATGGACGGGCCAACGAGAACATCGCGCTGACCTCGATCCACACCATCTGGGCTCGCAACCACAACTTCCATGTGGACGGGCTTCTGGCCGCCGGATTTACCGGCACAGCTGAGGAGCTGTTCCAGGCGGCCAAGATCGTCAACGAGGCTGAATATCAACGCGTGGTCTATACCGAGTTCGCCGATCATCTTCTCGGCGGAATGCGCGGCGACGGCGACCACGGCTTCGACGGCTATCACCCAGAGGTCGATGCCCGGGTCAGCCATGAGTTCGCTACGGCAGCCTACCGGTTCGGCCATTCGTTGATCGGCCAGACGATGACGGTTCTGAATGCCCAGGGTCAACCGACTCAGGTCAACCTGTTCGATGCCTTCCTCAACCCGACCAACGATTCCAGTGCCTTCGTGAACATGTTGCCTCCGGACTACGTGCCGAAGCCTGGCTACGAGCAGCTTGGTGTCGGTGCAATCCTCGGCGGCAGCGTCCTGCAGGCGGCCGAGGCGGTCGACGTCAACATCGTGGATGCCGTGCGTAACGATCTCGTGCGGATCAGCGCAGACGTGTTCGCCTTCGACGTGGCGCGAGAATGGGACGTCGGCATCGGCTCGATGAACCAGATACGCGCCGACCTGATGGCCTCTGCCGACCCGTACGTTCAGGAAGCTGTGGGTTTCGCAGGCGGCAACCTCACGCCCTATACCTCCTGGGAAGACTTCCAGGCCCGCAACAACCTAAGCGATGCCTTGATCGCGCAGTTCAAGCAGGCCTATCCGGATCTCGTGCTGGCGGCCGGGGACATTGCCGCATTCCAGGCGATCAATCCCGGCATCGAACTCACCGGTCCGAACCACAATACGGTGAAAGGCATCGATCGCGTCGACCTGTTCGTCGGCGGGCTCGCGGAGAAGCACATAAATGGCGGCGTGGTCGGCCAGACCATGTGGGTCGTGCTTCACGAACAACTCGACCGCCTCCAGGAAGGCGATCGCCTGTACTATCTCGATCGCGTCGAGAACCTCGACTTCTATCAGACCGTCGAGGAGCAAGGCTTCGGTGCAATCATTGAGCGCAACACCGGGCTTGCGAATCTTTCGGAAGACGTGTTCGCGACCGTCCAGACCGGCACCGGCACCGGCACCGGCACCGGAACGGGAACAGGCACCGGCAACGGTGACGATGCGGGCAACGATGATGACGACGACGATGGAGATGACACCGGCAACGGCCCCGGCGGCGGCGACGACGGTGACGACGATGGCGACGAAGCCGGATCAGGGACTGGGACTGGCACAGGAACCGGCACCGGCACCGGCACCGGAACAGGCACGGGCGATGGTACCGACACTGCGCCGCCGATCGCCGCGATGGTCCTGGCGGGTACGCCGCAGACCGACGTTCTCACCGGCGCTGGCGGGGACGACAATATCGTGGGCTTCGCCGGCGATGATGTCCTGGTCGGCAATGCTGGTGCCGACTCGATCTCGGCCGGCGATGGCGCCGACTTCGTGAACGGCGGCGCCGGGCGCGACGTGATCCTCTCAGGGGCCGGCGATGATCAGGTATTCGCCGGCGACGGTGCCGATATCGTCTACAGCGACGCGGGAGTGGATCGTATCTTTGCCGATGGCGGCAATGACCTGATAAATGCCGGCGCGGGCGACGATACGGTGTTCGGTGGCGCAGGCAACGACCTGATTGTGGCCGAGATCGGCGACGGCAACGACGCCTATTTTGGCGACGACAGCGACGGTGGCAGCGGCGTTGATACTCTCGACATGTCGGCGATCACCGCAAACGCCTACGTCAACCTGGGCTCCGGACCGATGTCGAACGGAACGGCGATGAGTTCCCAGACCGGCAACGACACGCTCTGGGGAATCGAGAACGTCAACACCGGGTCTGGAAACGACACGATCGTCGCTAGCAATACGGTGAACGTGATGAACGGAGGTCTCGGCAACGACATCTTCAAGTTCAACTCGGTCGCAGCGGCCAACGGTGACACCATTGTCGGCTTCGAGCCGGGCGACCGGCTCGACCTCAGCGGCATCGATGCCGACTACTCGGCCGCCGGAGACCAGGGCTTCACGCTGGTCACGGGCGCCGCCTTCACGGCGGCCGGACAGCTCGCGGTAACCTACGAAACCCGGGCCGACGGCGACTTCACTGTCGTCCAAGGCAACGTAGACGGCAATACGGCCGCCGATTTCAAGATCGAGATCGCCGGACACCAGAACATTACGGCCGCGAACACGACACTGTAGTCGCGGCCGCAGAGAGACGGGATTGGCCCCGTCCCGTCTCTCTCGCTCCCCTCCGATCCCTCCGACCAGACGGCATCACATCCAATGGCGAAATCGAAAGAACTTACCGCTGCGAAACGCCGCCGGCTCAAAGAATTGACGCAGGGCCTGCGAGGCATTGGTCTCTTTCTCTTCATGGTCTCCGGCATGATCAACGTGCTGGCGTTGACCGGCTCCGTTTACATGATGCAGATATACGACCGGGCCCTGACCAGCGGCAGCGTGCCGACGCTGCTGGTACTCTCTGCGCTTGCGATCGGGCTTTATCTGTTCCAAGGCTGCTTCGACGTGGTTCGCTCCCAGGTGCTGGTGCGGGTCGGAGCAAGGATCGACCGCAAGATCGCGCCACTGGCGCATCGGGTCGCCATCGACATGCCGCGCTTCGGCTTCTCGACGTCTGAGGCGCTCGAGCGCGGGCGTGACGTCGATACGGTCCGCGGCTTCCTCGGCAGCCAGGGCCCTTCGGCGCTGTTCGATCTGCCGTGGATGCCGATCTACCTCGCCTTCATCTACGTCCTGCATCCGATGCTGGGCGCACTAACTGTAGCCGGCGCTCTCGTTCTCGTCGTGCTGACGGTCGTGAGCGAGATCATGACCAAGCGGCTCGCTGTCAACTTGCGAAAAGCTGCGATCGCGCGTAACGGCATTGCGGACTGCAACGCGCGCAATGCCGAAGTCCTCAAGGCGATGGGCTTCGCGGGTCGTGCCGTGGGTCGCTTCAACGAGGCCAACGGGGAGCATCTCGAGCTCCAGACCCGCGCCAATGACATAACCGGCTCTTTCGCGGCGGTGTCGCGCGTGCTGCGCATGGTGCTCCAGTCTGCGCTGCTTGGTCTTGGCGCCTATCTCACCATCAAAGGCGAACTGTCCGCCGGCACGATTATCGCAGTATCGGTGGCCTCTGCCCGGGCGCTTGCTCCCGTCGATCTCGCGATCGGCAATTGGAAATCCTTCATCGCCGCGCGCATGGCCTATCATCGGCTTCGTGAGACGGTCGTGGCGCTCGCCGCCGCCGAGGAACCCATGCAGCTTCCCGAGCCGACCGAGCGTCTCTCGGTCGACAAGATCACGGTCGCGGTGCCGGGATCCGGACAGGTCGTACTGAGCGAGGTCGGCTTCGAGCTCGAGGCTGGCCAGGCGCTCGGCATCATCGGCCCCAGCGCCGGCGGCAAGACCACGCTGGTGCGGGCGTTGACCGGGATTTGGCCAGTGCTGCGCGGCAGCGTCCGGCTCGACGGCGCAGACCTTTCGCAATGGCGGGAGGAGGAGCTCGGCAAACATGTCGGCTACCTGCCGCAGGAGATCGCCTTGATGGATGCCACCATCCAGGACAACATCTGCCGCCTCGAGCCGGATCCGGACTACCGCAAGGTTATCGAGGCTGCAAAAGCGGCGGGCGTCCACGACATGATCGTCAGGATGCCGGACGGCTATCGCACGAAGCTTGGACCTCAGGGCTGCGCACTATCGGCGGGCCAGAGGCAGCGGGTAGCGCTGGCACGCGCGCTGTACGGCAACCCCTTCATCGTCGTGATGGACGAGCCGAATTCGAACCTCGACGGAGAGGGAGAGGCCGCGCTGACGGCCGCGATCGAGAGCATACGCGCCCGCGGCGGCATCGCCATCGTGATCGCACACCGGCCGAGCGCACTGGTCGCAGTCGACCTCGTTGCCATCGTTCAGGCTGGCCGCATGGTCGCATTCGGCAAGAAGCAAGACATCATGACCCCGGTCCTGCAGCCGGCGGCGGCTACCGAAACCCGTGAGAGCGAATCCCAGATGAGGAGGCCCGCATGATCAACATTCAGGCCACCAAGCGGCAAACCAGCGAAACCGCGCCCGGCCGCGAGGACTATGAGGAGAAGGAGGATCGCCCCCGTCGTTTCGTGCCGCTCATCTTTCTGCTGATCGTCGGATCCTGCACTGCCTACCTGAAGAGCTTCCTGCCGGCGACGTTGGCGGAGCACGATGATCACCGGCCGCCGCACAGCTCGGATACCGAGGAGCAGGCCATCAAGGAGGAGGACGCCGTCGTCGATTCCGATGCCGAGCCCGGTGACGTTGAGCTCGCCGCAAAATCGTCGGGCAGGACTGAAGCCGTGAGGATTTCGGCTCGCCCGGACGAGGAGGGCGTTGCGTTGGGTTCCCGCGACATCATCGGCCAGGCGCGCACCCCGCAATCGAAAATCGACACTGGCTTCGGCGGTGAGACGCCGAGGGGCGCCAGCGATAAGCGCAGTCCGGACCGCCCCGACGCAGCGAGTGGCGGAGGCGGAGGTGGAGG
>NZ_JBVVPL010000031.1:0-9223 GCF_055807615.1 Bradyrhizobium sp. MV1.5
TCCGTAACGCCCCTCAGCTTCCACCCCCGCCAAATCTGGCCTAACCTCACGCGCGTCCAACTCCTCGCGGAGATCCGGGGGATGGAGGGCGGGAGTTGGGGAGATTGTAGTGAGCGATGCGCCGATTGCCAGCCGCGCGGGGGGAATGGCGGCCTGTTCGGCCACGCATTGCACCGCAGTCGGTGGCTTCTCGCCTCGCCTACTCCACCAGCGCGAACTGCAGCAGCAGCGTGCGCTGGAGCATCGAGAAATTGTCGTCGGACACCAGCGTCAGCACGGTCTCGCCGTCGGCGGTGAAATGGGCGTCGATGCCTTCCATGTTGTCGATCTCGTGACCGAGATCGGCCTTGAACAGCACGGGGCCGTCGACCAACGCACCAGGCGCGATCGATTTCAAGGGGATCGCGCGGATGCGGATGTCGACGCCGGTGAACCAGGAGAATTTGCGTTCGAGGATCAGGAGATCGCCCGAGGGCAGCAGCACGGCGTCGCTGATGAGCTGCTGGTCGGTGCGGCGAATGCTGAACTGGCCCGGCGTGGGGCCGCCGAGCAAAAATCCGATCAGATTGCCGTCGGCATCGAAGCCGCCCTCCGACAGCGCGATCAAGGTGCCCGCGAGCGGCTGGCCCTTGGAAACGAACACCAGCGCCTCGAGCCCTTTGTTATAGGGCAGTTTGCGCACCGCCGGCGGCGTCGGCAGCACCTCGCCGCGGGCGCGCGTGCCGCCCTTCGAAAAGTCGAACCGCATGATCTGGTTGACGCGCTCGAGCCCGACATAGACGAGGTCGCCGTCGCGCGCGAGCGCTTCGGTGTCGTACCACAGCCGCTTCTCCGTGATCGGCCGCCCCTCCGCATTGAGCACCGGCGCGGCCTCGACGTCGTCGAGACCGGTCATGCTCCGCCCGGAATAGCGGATGCGACCGGTGAACCATGTGCCCTGGTCGGACATCGCGAGGAAGCGCTCGCCTTTGCTGTCGAGGAAACGGAAGCCGGACAGGCCACCAAAACCGCGATGCGGCGAGGTCAGCACCAGGCCGCCGCGATAGTCCAGCGAACCGAAGCGCGTGCGCGCGCGGTCGCGCGGCTCGAAATGGGGAATCGGCCGCGCGTTGACCTCGATGCCGACAGGCGCGGCGATGGCGTGCTCGATCAGCGCCGGCTTCGGCGCGGGCTGTGCCTGCGCCAGGCGAGACAGTGCGAGAGTGGAAAATCCCGCCGCCGCGTGGCCGATAAAGCTGCGGCGGGATCGATGGTTGCTCACGAATGCAGTTTGCGGCGCGGGCGGTTGGCCGGCTGCGTCGGCGCGGTGTTGGTCTCGCTGAACAGTTCGGCGAGTTTTTCGGTGATGGCGCCGCCGAGCTCTTCGGCGTCCACGATCGTCACCGCGCGGCGATAATAGCGCGTCACGTCATGGCCGATGCCGATCGCGATCAGCTCGACCGGCGAGCGGGTCTCGATCTCCTCGATGATGTGGCGCAGGTGCCGTTCGAGGTAGTTGCCGGGGTTGACCGACAGCGTGGAATCGTCGACCGGCGCGCCGTCCGAGATCATCATCAGGATCTTGCGCTGCTCGGGCCGGCCGAGCAGGCGCTTGTGCGCCCAGTCGAGCGCCTCGCCGTCGATGTTCTCCTTCAACAGCCCCTCGCGCATCATCAGGCCGAGATTCTTCCGCGCACGGCGCCAGGGCGCGTCCGCCGATTTGTAGATGATGTGGCGGAGATCGTTGAGGCGGCCGGGACTGGCCGGCTTGCCGGCGGCAAGCCACGCCTCGCGCGATTGCCCGCCCTTCCAGGCGCGCGTGGTGAAGCCGAGAATCTCGACCTTGACGCCGCAACGCTCCAGCGTGCGGGCGAGGATGTCGGCGCAGGTCGCCGCGACCGTGATGGGCCTGCCGCGCATCGAGCCGGAATTGTCGAGCAGCAGCGTCACCACGGTGTCGCGGAACGTCGCCTCCTTCTCGTGCATGAAGGACAGCGGGTGATAGGGATCGGTCACCACGCGCGACAGCCGCGCGGGGTCCAGAATGCCCTCTTCGAGATCGAACTCCCAGGCGCGGTTCTGCTGCGCCATCAAGCGCCTCTGGAGCCGGTTGGCGAGACGGGCGACGATGCCCTGCAGATGCGCGAGCTGCTTGTCGAGATAGGCGCGCAGGCGCTCCAGCTCGTCATGGTCGCAGAGGTCCTCGGCGGCGATGACCTCGTCGAACTTGGGCGCGAAGGCGTGGTATTCCGGCCCGCGCGGCTCGTTCTTGCCGTGCGAATTCGGCCGCGTCGCCTCGCCCGGCGTCTCGTCGTCGCCGAGCTCGCCGTCGTCGAAGGTGTCGGAGGTCGAGGCCTGCGCGCTTTCCATCGCGCTCTCGCTCATCTCCTCGCTCGACGCCTGGGCCTGGTCGGCGCTCATCTCCTGCGCGGCGTCGGAATCGGGCGAGCCCTCGGCACCGGACTGATCGTTGTCGCCGTCCTGGTTCTCGTCGTTCTCGTCATTGTCTTCGCTGTCGGCGCTGCGCTCGTCGCCGATCTCGAGCGCCGTCAGGAGATCATGCACGGCATCGCCGAACCTGGTCTGGTCCTCGACGAGGGTATCGAGCCGGTCGAGCCGCCTGCCGATCTTGTCTTCGAGGATGGGACGCCAGAGATCGACCATCTTCTTGGCGGCCGTCGGCGGCGCCATGCCGGTCAGGCGCTCGCGCACCAGCATCGCCAGCGCGTCGGCGAGCGGCGCGTCGGCCCGGTCGGTGATCTCGTCGAACTTGCCGCGATGGAAATGGTCGTCGAGCATCGCAGTGAGGTTTTTGGCAACGCCCGCCATGCGCCGCGCACCGATCGCCTCGACACGGGCCTGCTCCACCGCCTCGAACACGCCACGCGCCTGCGGATTGCCCGGCATCAGCTTGCGATGCACCTTCGGATCGTGACAGGCGAGCTTGAGCGCGATCGAATCGGCATGGCCGCGCACGATCGCGGCATCGCGCCTGGTCATTTTTCGCGCGGGTTCGGGGAGCCGCGCCTTGCCCGGCGCGAGCCCTGGACGCTCGGCGGCGAAGCTGACGTCGAGCTCGGGGGCCTTGGCGATCGCCTTCAGGCAGGAGGCCACCGAGCGCTTGAACGGCTCGGTCGGGGCTTCCTTGGTGTTGCGGAACTTGGAGTTGGAGGTGGTCATGGGATCGGCCGAAGCTCCAGCATCATGTTACTCTTCCGGCGACCGGAGATCTTCAAATTCGATGACGCGCATCGTGATCTCGGACCAGTCATAGGGACAGGGTTTCGGGAAAAGCTTCTTGGCGATCCCGGTCTCAGCCGCGGCGTCATCACGTGCATCCTCGTAACCCTCTTCGGTCGCCTCGGGAATGCGCGACTTGAGGCTTGGGTTCTTGCGCAGGACACGCGCGATGCGTTTTCGCTGCTCGTGCACGGTGTTGACCCAGCTTCGCGATCGATGCGTCGGCTGATGGTCCCATTTCAGAAGGTGCATCATCAAGATGCCCAACGCGCTTTCCAGCTTGTCGTATTGATCGTGCCCCACGTCAGCCAGTTCCTCAGCGATATTCCGTGCATCGACTTCGGTTAGACGGCCGGCCTTCAGCAGCGCGATCTGAGCTTCAGCCCAGCCATAAAGATCGTCCTCGTAGCGGGCGGACACGGCGGATGGTTCTTTCGGCCCGGAGCGGACTTTGCTGGTCGTGCTCATCGCAATCGCTTTCTTTGCAGAATCCAATGCTGCCAATCGATCAAAGCGCCTTCTTGAATCGAAACCAAGTCATTCCGGCTTCGGGGAAATCATCGACTTGCCCGTAGGCGGTATAGCCGTTCATCCTGTAGAAGGCCGGCGCCTGGAACGAATAGGTGTCGACCAGAGCGCCAACCGCACCCCTTTTCTTCGATTCGGCTTCTGCCGCGCGAAGCAACGAGGTGCCAAAGCCGCGGCGCCGGTATTGGTCCTCAACCCACAGAAGAGTGAAGACCATCCATTGGCCCACACCTTCGGCAACCAGGCCGCCCCGAGCAGCTTCATTCTCCCTGACCGTCACCGCAAATGATTTCGGCAGGCTGCCCGTCTGATGCTGCCGATTGAAGGCCTCGAGACCCGCCGCGACGAATTTTTTCGTCGCGCCGTAAGTCGTCTCGATTCGGACTTCCACCGTCTCGAACTCTCAGCTGAGCGCCACGTTCACCGCCGATTCCGGCAGCTCCGCGTTGAAGCAGCGCTGGTAGAACTCGGCGACGAGGGGACGTTCGAGCTCGTCGCACTTGTTGAGGAAGGTGACCCGGAACGCAAATCCGATGTCGCTGAAAATGTCGGCGTTTTCCGCCCAGGTGATCACCGTGCGCGGGCTCATCACCGTCGACAGATCGCCATTGGCGAAGGCGTTGCGGGTGAGGTCGGCGAGGCGAACCATCTTGTTGACGATGTCGCGGCCCTCCGTGGTGCGATAGTGCTTGGCCTTGGCCAGCACGATCTCCACTTCCTCGTCATGGCTGAGATAGTTCAGCGTGGTGACGATCGACCAGCGGTCCATCTGGCCCTGGTTGATTTGCTGGGTCCCGTGATAGAGGCCCGAGGTGTCGCCGAGGCCGACGGTGTTGGCGGTCGAGAACATGCGGAATGCCGGATGCGGCTTGATCACCTTGTTCTGGTCGAGCAGCGTCAGGCGGCCGGAGACTTCCAGCACGCGCTGGATCACGAACATCACGTCCGGGCGGCCGGCGTCGTATTCGTCGAACACCAGCGCGACGTTATGCTGGAGCGCCCAGGGCAGAATGCCGTCGCGGAATTCGGTGACCTGCTTGCCGTCGCGGACCACGATCGAGTCCTTGCCGACGAGGTCGATACGGCTGATGTGGCTGTCGAGGTTGACGCGCACGCAGGGCCAGTTCAGCCGCGCGGCGACCTGCTCGATATGGGTGGATTTGCCGGTGCCGTGATAGCCCGTGACCATGACCCGGCGGTTGTGCGCGAAGCCGGCGAGAATGGCGAGCGTGGTGGCGCGATCGAAGCGGTAATCGGAATCGACTTCGGGGACGTGAGGATCGACTTCGGAATAAGCGGGGACTTCGAGATCACTGTCGATCCCGAACACCTGGCGCACCGACACCTTCATGTCGGGCAAACCGGAAACTTCCTCAACTTTGGACATCGCGGCGGTCGTCATCAATCCTCCGAGGTCCCGGGCGATCCCGAGACCAGTTATTGCACGTTGGCTGCGGCTGGGTGCGATCGCGAACCTATCAGAGACAACGTGCGGGCAGAAGCCCGCCCCCCAATCAAAGTTCCGTTGTCTTTTCATTTAGATAGGCAAGGAACGCGATTTTTGGAAGGCTGCCCTGCGAATCACGCCTGAATTTCGTGCCAAGGGCGCGGTCCTGCCCACGCGGGTGGCACTTTTACCGCCGCTCGTTACTTATGTAGGGTTCGAACCCAAGGCCCCATCCCCAAGGCCCAATCCCACCACAGAGACGACGTGACGTCCTTTCTCGATCCCCTCATTGCATTCGTCTCGGCCCATGCGTGGCTGGCCTATCTGACCCTGTTCCTGGCGGCCCTGCTGGAGGCGGTTCCAGTGGTGGGGTCGGTCATCCCCGGCTCGACCATCATCCTGGCGCTGAGCGCCCTGGTCCCGGGCGGCGAACTCAGGCTGCAATGGGTGTTGCTGGCGGCGGCGTTCGGCGCAGTGCTCGGCGATGGTTCGGCCTACTGGATCGGTCACCGGCAGCAACGGGAGATCCTCAACACCTGGCCGCTGACCAATTATCCGCGCGTGGTCGAGCAGAGCGAGAATTTCTTCCACCGCTTCGGCACCTGGGCGGTGTTCTTCGCCCGCTTCGTGCCGCCGATCCGTGCCTTCGTCCCGGTCACGGCGGGCGCGCTGGGCATGCCCCCGGCCCGCTTCTACGCCATCAACATCCCGGCGATCCTGGTCTGGGCGCCGGCGCATGTGCTGCCGGGTGTTCTGGCGGTGTCGGCCCTGCACGAATATGCCGGGTTGCACCACCATGGACATGTCGGCAAGCACATCTGGATCCTGACCGTGGTCGGCATCTCGATCGTTCTGGGCCTGGCGGTCTGGATCTATCGCCGCCGGAACGGTGGCGGTGTGGCGGTGGCGAAGCCGCGGGGGTGGTAGCGTCGAGCGGCGCACTGCGGTTTTGGGACCTCGCAACACGGCGGCCCTTGCCTCCCCAGCCGTAACGCGTTACATTGTAACGCGTTACATGGGACCGCTTCCGATGACTGCACCCGCTGAGCGAATGAAAATGATGCGGCAGCGGAGGCGCGTCCGGGGATTGCGCGAACTGCGCCTCGTCGTAGCTGATGCGCGCTCGCGATCAGTTCGACGACGGGTGGCGAAGCAGGTAGCCGGCCTCGATCCCGATCGCGAGCGCAGCGCGCTGCAGTGGATTGAGTCGGTCTCCGAGTTTGATGCAGATGCAACGCGGTGACGTGGTGACCGTCGCTGCAACGGGCGACTATGGCAAACCCCGCCCAGCGGTGATCGTGCAGAGCGACGCTTTCCCTGAAACTCATGCCTCCGTAGTGATCTGCCAGTTGACTTCCGAACTGGCGGACGCCCCGGATTTTCGCGTGACGATCGAGCCGACCCGCGAGAATGGATTACGACTGAGATCGCAGGCGATGGCTGACAAGCCGATCACCGTGAGACGCGAACGGATCGGACAGAAGATCGGGCGTCTCGGCAGCCAGGACATGGCTCGGCTCGGGATTGCTTTGGCGTTCGTGATGGGGCTTGCGGATTGATCAGGCACCCGAGCACGGGCTTTCGCCAAGACGACCGCAGCAGCGCTCCTAGCTAGCAGCGCCTCCCCTCCGCCCCGGCGCCGGTCCCACATACCTGGCCCGCGGCCTGATCAGCTTGCCGAACTGCAATTGCTCGCTGGCATGTGCGATCCAGCCGACGCTGCGGGCCATGGCGAACAGCGCGAGCTCGCTTCCGGCCGGCAGGCGCAACGCATGCACGAGCACGGCGAGCGCGTAGTCGATGTTGACGAGCTCGCCGGTCGCCTCCGCGATCCGCTCCGGCACCTCCTTGGTGAATTTGCGGGGTGCGCCTGCGCGGGCCAAGGCATTCAGGAGCGACTGCGCGCGCCGATCGCCCCGCTTGTAGACACCGTGACCGAAGCCGGCAAAGCGTTCGCCGAGCGCGACACGCTCGCGCACCATTGGCTCGACGTCACGATCCACCAACGCTTTGACGAGCTGCGAGGCGAGCACGCCGGCGCCGCCGTGCTTCGGTCCCTTCAGCGCGGCGAGGCCGGCGATGACGGAATCATAAAGATTGAGGCCGGTCGAGGCCGCGCAGCGCGCCGTGAAGGTGGACGCGTTCAATTCATGCTCGGCGAGCAGAACCAGCGCGCGGCGGATGAGATCGGCCGCATGCTTGTTGTCGGGCGCCCAGGCCCTCGCGATCTGCTGGTGCAGCGGCTCGGCTGACGGCTCCGTATTGAGCATGGTCGCGACCAGAAGCCGGACGATGCGCGCACCGACCATCGCACGTCCATCATGCGCGCGGGTGAAGGCGCGGGGATCGGCGCTCGATGCGAGCGCCAGCACGGCAATGGCGCGATCAATCGGCGCGGCGCGGCGCGCGGCCTGCGCGATCAGGCGCATCTCATCGGACACCGCGGGACAATTGCCGGGCGCAAAGGGATCGACGCCGGAGACGTCCCACAGAAGCGTTGCCGTGTGCTCCAGCGTGTCGTGCTCGGCGAGATCGACGCAATTGACGCCGCGATAGATCGCGCCGTCCTCGGTGATGGTGGAGATCTCCGTGTCCATGACCGGCAGATCGGCATCGAAGCTGCGCAGGCCGCGCGGCTCCGGCGACGGCACCCGGCGCTCCTTCAGCGCCCGGACGTCCTCGGCGCGATAGCGGTTCTTGCGCGAGTCCGGCGTCGGCTCGGAGCGGACCAGCCCGCGGCTGACATAGGCGTAGAGCGTGGCCGGCGAGATCGCGAGCTCGGCGGCGGCTTCCCGGGCGGAGAGGTAGAGACCTTCCGAATTTTTCATATTGATTGATGTAATCAAGATTGATCAATCTGTCGAGAGGACCGACCTTTGGCTGGTGCAAAGGAGATTTGGGCCATGAACATCCACCTCACCAAAAGCCAGATCGGACTGGACGGCGTTCCCGCAGCCGAAACCGTGCTGAGCCATGTCGACGGCGAGCGCGGCGAGTTGATCATCGCCGGCGAGCATGTCGGCCGACTGGCAAGCCAGTCGAGCTTTGAAGGCGTCACCGCCCGGCTCTGGAACGGCGCCAGCATGACCACGCTGAGCGAAGCCAATGTGCGCGCGAGCCTGGGCTCCGCACGCGAGCGTGCCTTCGCGCGGCTGGATGAGTTGCTGCCGGCAGCCCGCGGCATGGGCGTCGTCGACGGGTTTCGCGCGGCGGTCGCGGGCCTTCGCGCCGAGCACGGCCTCGCCCATGAGGCGACGATCGTCGGCGCATTCCCTGTGATTGCAGGCGCGCTCGTCCGCCGCGCCAGGGGTCTCGATCCCGTGGCGCCCGATCCGAACGTGAGCCATGCCGCCGATACGCTTCGCATGCTGCACGGGCGCGCGCCTGAACCACGCGAGGTCACGGCGCTGGACGCCTATCTCGTCACGGCCAGCGACCACGGCATGAACGCCTCGACCTTCACCGCGCGCGTGGTGGCCTCGACGCAGGCTGACCTGTTTGCCGCCGTCACCGCCGGCTATTGCGCGCTGACGGGTCCGCTGCATGGCGGCGCGCCGGAGCCGGTGCTGGAAATGCTCGACGCGATCGGCTCGCGCGAGCGCATCCAGCCCTGGGTGGACGCAGCACTCGCCCGCGGCGAGCGGATGATGGGTTTTGGCCACCGCGTCTATCGCGTGCGCGACCCCCGCGCCGACGTGCTCAAGACCGCGATCGAGGCGCTGGCCTCGGACGGCGCCGACCTGCCGTTTGCCGGCGAGGTCGAGGCCTATATCCGCAGCGCGCTGCGCAAGAAGAATCCGGACCGGCCGCTGGAGACCAATGTGGAGTTCTTCACCGCGATCCTGCTCGATGCGCTGGCGATTCCGAGGCAGGCTTTTACGCCGATCTTCGCGGTGGCGCGCGCCGCCGGTTGGACGGCGCATGCGCGCGAGCAGCAGCGGACGGGACGGCTGATCCGGCCGAGCTCGTCATATGTGGGGGCGATGCCGAAGGCGTGAGCGAAGTGCGTAGCCCGGATGGAGCGAAGCG
>NZ_JBVVPL010000031.1:9233-36075 GCF_055807615.1 Bradyrhizobium sp. MV1.5
CCCCCCCCGGCGGCCGCCCCCCCCCCCCCCGGGGCCCGCCGCCCCCCCCCCCCCCCCCCCCCGGCCGCCCCCCCCCCCCCCCCCCCCCACCACGGTCTTCAGATAATTATACGCCTTGATGATCTCGATCAGGCGATCCTCGGTCGAGCGGTCACCGCCGTTGGCGTCGGGGTGGTGCTGCTTCACCAGCGCCTTGTACTTGGACTTGACGTCGGCGAGCGTGGAGTCGGGGCCGAGGCCCATCACCTGGAGCGCCTTGCGCTCGGCGTTCATGATCTTGCGCGTCTCGGCCTTGGGCGCGGCCTGCGGGCCGGCGCGCCAGCCGGTGCGGCCATTGAGCTCCTGGAACATGCTGAACGGATCGAAGGCGCTGTCGATCTCGGCCTCCGCGCCCTTCTTGACGCCGCCATTGGCGCCCATCTTCCAGGTCGGACGATGGCCGGTCAGCGCATCTTTCTGATAGCGCGCGACGGCGTCGGCATTCATGCCGGAGAAGAAATTGTAGTTCTGGTTGTATTCGCGCACGTGATTCAGGCAGAAGTGCCAGTACTCACGCTGATTGTCGCGACCCTTGGGCGCACGATGCGCGCCCTTGTTCTGACACCCGGTCCATTCGCAATTGACCACGGCGTCGCGCGGCTTCACTTCCGGCTGCTTGCCTTTCGGCTTGATCCGGATGGAGTCGAAGAACTTTGATGAATCGATCGGCATGGCTGACTTTGACTACGCAATGCAAAAACCTTCAAGTCTTGACATTGCAATTAGCTGAAAAGCATAGCCGAAGCTATGCTGAGGCGTCCTTGAACGGCCGCCAGAGGCGGCCTATGCAATACGGAGAGCGATCTCGCACCGTAATGACCCAGATGGCCATCAGAGACACTATCAGCAACAAGTTGCAGGAAGCTTTCACGCCGGAAAGCCTGCAAGTCGTCGACGAGTCACATTTGCATGAGGGCCACGCCGGCCATCGGCCGAGCGGCGAGACGCACTTCCGCGTTTATATCGTGTCTTCCGCCTTCAAAGGGAAGAGCCGGGTCGATCGCCACCGCATGATAAATTCGGCGCTGGCCGCGGAACTCTCCGGCAGCGTGCACGCGCTGGCGATCCACGCGCAAGCGCCGGGAGAAGGCGGGAGCTAGCTCGCCAGTTCGAGCGTCAGACGGCGCCATTTCTCCTCATGCTGAGGAGCGCGCACTTGCGCGCGTCTCGAAGGATGCAGGCCCCCGCTGCCGCATCCCGGCCTGCATGGTTCGAGACGCGCCTTGCGGCGCTCCTCACCATGAGGGGCAACAGGGTCATGCGAATCCTAAAACGACGTCCCCGCCCGGCGCCGCTTGGCTTCCTCCATTTCCGTCTCGCGCGGCACCGGTGAAATACGGAGTGCGGTGATGCGGTTGCGTTCGCGGCGGAGGACGCGGAAACGGAAGCCGTGAAAGGTGAAACTCTGGCCGCGGTCGGGGATCGAGCGCGCCTCGTGAATGACGAGGCCGGCGACCGTCGTTGCCTCTTCGTCGGGCAGGTGCCAGTCCATGGCGCGGTTGAGGTCACGGATCGGCACCGAGCCGTCGACGACGACCGAGCCGTCCGGCTGGGCGCGCACGCCCGCGACCACGACGTCATGCTCGTCGGAGATGTCGCCGACGATCTCTTCCAGAATGTCTTCCAGCGTCACAAGACCTTCAACTTCGCCGTACTCGTCGACGACCAGGGCGAAATGAGTCTTGCGGCGACGGAACGCCTTGAGCTGCTCGGAGACGGGCCGCATCTCCGGCACGAACCAGGGCGGCAGCGCGATGGTGGAGACGTCGATGCGCGAGGTGTCGCCGTCGGCCGCGCGGATCGCGCGCAGCAGATCCTTGGCGTGGAGCACGCCAATGATGTTTTCCGGCTTCTCGCGCCACAGCGGGATGCGGGTGTATTCGGCCGCCAGCACCTCGCGCACCAGATCCTCCGGCGGCAGGTCGGCGTTGATCATTGTCATCTCGGTGCGATGTATCATGACATCGGAGACCTGGAGCTCGCGCAGATCGAGCAGCCCGCCGAGCATGTCGCGGTCGTGCTTCTCGAACTTGCCTTCATGATGCAGCAGGTCGACCGCGCCGCGGAGGCGCTCGGTCGGCGACAGGATCGCCTGGTGCTCGCCGGCAAGGCCAAACAGGCGCATCAACAGCCGCACGATGACTTCCACGATCCGCAGCAGCGGCCCCAGCACGTACATCGTCAGCCGCATCGGGCGCGCCACCGCCAGCGCCATGCGGTCGGGCGCGTTGATCGCGATGGTCTTGGGCAGCACCTCGGCGAAGATCACGACCAGTGCGGTCATCAAGCCGGTGGCGTAGAGCACGCCGACGTCGCCGAACCAGGCCGTGAAGATGCTGGTGGCCAGCGCGGATGCACTGATATTGGCGATGTTGTTGCCGAGCAGCAGCGCGCCGATCAGGCGCTCGCGCATGTCGAGCAGCTGCGAGACCACGTCGGCGTCGCGATTACCCTGCTTGGAGAGCCGCAGCATGCTGGCGCGCGAGGCGCCGGTCAATGCGGTTTCGCTCGCGGCGAAGAAGCCGGAGACGAGCAGGCAGAGAATGACGATGGTGAATCCGAGCCAATCCATGAACCACTCTGGTTTCTTGTTTTGACGCGTTTTCTTGACGCGAACCGGTACCCACTTCGCTCGAAAACGCTTTAGCGCCGTTCAACCGCGTGTCACGCCTTTTGCGCGAGCTTGTCCTTCAGGAAGTCGCGCACCGGAGCCGGCTCGACGTTCTTCACGACGACGGCCCGCCCGACGGCCTCCAGCAGGATGAAGGTGAGCCTGCCGCGCTCGACCTTCTTGTCCTGCGCCATCAGCGCCATCAGCGCGTCCGCGTCGGCAAGCCCCTCCTGCGCGAAGCCCGCGATATCCTGCAAGCGCGTCGGCAGGCCGGCTTCGATCAGGTGACGCTCGACGCGCGCAGCGTCCGCGTCGCCGATCATGCCGAGCTTCGCGGAAAACTGCGCCGCCAGCGTCATGCCGATCGCAACGCCCTCGCCGTGAAACAGGCGGTCGGAGAAGCCGGTCGCGGCTTCCAGCGCATGGCCGAACGTATGGCCGAGATTGAGCAGCGCGCGCTCGCCGGTCTCGCGCTCGTCGCGCGAGACCACGCCGGCCTTGGCGCGGCAGGAGGTCGCGATCGCATGCTCGCGCGCCGAACCGCCTTTGGAGATGTCGGAATGGTTCTTCTCGAGCCAGGCGAAGAAGGCCTCATCACCGAGCACGCCGTATTTGGCGATTTCGGCATAGCCGGTGCGGAATTGCCGCGGCGACAGCGTGTCGAGCACGGCGGTGTCGGCGATCACAAGCACCGGCTGGTGGAAGGCGCCGAGCAGGTTCTTGCCCTGCGGCGAGTTGATGCCGGTCTTGCCGCCGACGGAGGAATCGACCTGCGCCAGCAGCGAGGTCGGCACCTGCACGAAATCGACGCCGCGGCGCAGGATCGCCGCCGCAAAGCCGGCGAGATCGCCGACCACGCCGCCGCCGAGCGCGATGACGAGATCGTTGCGCTCGATCTTCGCGGCGATCAGGGCTTCGCTGACCTTTTCGAGACCGGCATAGGTCTTGGAGATCTCGCCTTCCTCGACGACGATGCGCGATGTCGGAATGCCCGAGGCTGCGAGCGAGGACTCGGCGGGCTCGAGCCAGTATTTCGCGACGGTGCGATCCGTCACGATCGCGGTGCGCACGCCGGGCCGCAGACGCGCGACTCGTCCGCCAAGCGAGGCCAGCACACCGCGGCCGATGACGATGTCGTAGGCGCGATTCTCCAGCGCGACCTCGACGTTGACGGGATCGGAATGTTTCAAAGGCGCGGTCATCGTGCGGCACTCGCGACGTCGGCTGGTGGCGGGGACGCCCGTTCGCCGCAAAGATGCGCGCGCAGCGTCTCGATGGTCTCCTCAACGATCTTGTCGTGCGGCACGTCGCGCGAGGCAATGGTGAGGTCGGCATGGCCGTAGACCGGCTCGCGCTCGGTGAGCAGGCGCGTCACGGTTCCTTCGGGATCGGCGGTCTGGAGCAGCGGACGGTCGGCGCGCCGGCGCACGCGGCGCATGATGACATCATGATCGGCCTTGAGCCAGATCGAGATCGCCTTCGCCGCGATACGGCCCCGCGTCTCCTCGCGCATGAAAGCGCCGCCGCCGGTCGCCAGCACGATGGGACCGCCGTCGAGCAGACGCGCGATCACACGCGCCTCGCCGTCGCGGAAATGCGGCTCGCCGTGGCGCTCGAAGATTTCCGGTATGGTCATGCCGGCCGCTGCCTCGATCTCGGTGTCGGCATCGACGAAGGGCAGCTTGAGCCTGAGCGCCATGCGGCGGCCGATGGTGGATTTGCCCACTCCCATCATGCCGACGAGCACGATCGAGCGCGTCCCCAGCGCCGACAGGATGTCGGCCTCGGGCGAGGCTTGGATCGGCAACGCGGCGTCGGGCATCTGTCTCGCTCGAATGGGTCTCGCTCGATCTGCCGCCAAAGGCGGCATCCTTTGGCCACCTATACGACCCCGCAGGGGCCCTCGCCAGAGGACTCTTGCCACGAAACGGCGAACGTGTTGGATGATTTCATTGGTTAATTTGCCCGCCAAGCCCCTGACCGAGACCCTCTCCGAGATCCTGCCGATGCCCAGCCTGTTCCGCTTCCTGACGCTCGTCGCCGTGATCGCCGGCATCGTCTATGGCGTGGTCTTCGCGCTGGCGAACTTCGTCAATCCCAAGCCGCGGGAAATGACCGTGACGATCCCGCCGGATAAGTTTCTCAAGAAATAGGGGCTAGCCTCCGGGGCATGCGTGCACCCTCAGATACAAAACTCACCGGCCTGTTCCTCGACATGCTCGCGGCGGAACAGGGCGCCGGCCCCAATACGCTCGACGCCTACCGCCGCGACCTCACCGACTTCTCCGAGTTTCTGGGCCGCGTCGGCCATGCATTTGCGGACGCGGAAACACAGACGCTGCGCGACTATCTCGCCGATCTCGACACGCGCGGCTTCAAGTCGACCAGCGTCGCGCGGCGGCTGTCGGCGATGCGGCATCTCTATCGCTTCCTCCTGAACGAACGCATCAGAACCGACGATCCCGCGGCGATCCTGTCCGGCCCCAAGCGCGGCCGCGGCCTGCCGAAGGTGCTGTCGATTGGCGATGTCGACCGCATGCTCCGCCGCGCCAAGGAATTGAGCGAGGCAGAGGATGCCTCGCCCTCGAAACGGCTGCGCGCCCTGAGACTCTATTGCCTGCTCGAGGTGCTCTACGCCACCGGCCTGCGCGTCTCCGAGCTGGTGGCGCTGCCGCGCACGGCCGCGAAGCGCGACGCCCGCATGATCGTGGTTCGCGGCAAGGGTAACAAGGAACGGCTGGTGCCGCTCAACGAGGCCTCGCGTCAGGCGATGGCCGATTACCTCGCGGCGACGGAGGCGCGAAAGCCAGACAAGAAGAGTAGCGTGGCGGCCTCGAAATGGTTGTTCCCCTCGTTCGGCGAGAGCGGGCATCTGACGCGGCAACATTTTGCCCGCGATTTGAAGGAGCTCGCGGTCGCTTCGGGGCTCCAGGCCCGGCTGGTCTCGCCACACGTGCTGCGCCACGCCTTCGCCAGCCACCTGCTTCACAACGGAGCCGATTTGCGCATCGTGCAGACGCTGCTCGGCCACACCGACATCTCGACGACCCAGATCTACACCCACGTGGTTGAGGAGCGGCTGAAGAGCCTGGTCCGCGACCTGCACCCGCTGGCGGAGAAGTAGTTGGTGCCGTAGCTGCAGTAGCCCGGATGAGCGAAGCGACATCCGGGATTGGACGATCGGGGCGACCTGCCCCCGATATCGCTTCGCTCATCCGGGCTACGGTACGGGTCACGACCCGAAACCGCCTTGACTTCGGCCACATCTCCGCAGAAAGAGCCGGGGCCTCACGATGATTTGGCCCGGGCTCGTTGCGAGCACACAGGCCAACTCATTGACGAACCTAGACTTCTTTCGCGACATCGAATCCGCTTCGCCGCCTCGCCCCGTTCTCCCTATATTGAGTTGATGCCAGACCAGATGCGCAGCTATCTCGATTTCGAAAAGCCCGTCGCCGAGCTCGATTCCAAGCTCGACGAATTGCGGACGCTTGCGGCCTCCGGCAGCGATATCGCCGAGGAGATCGGGCGGATCGAGGACAAGGCGGCGCAGGCGATGGCCGACCTCTATCTGAACCTGACGCCGTGGCAGAAGACGCTGGTCGCGCGGCATCCGCAGCGGCCGCATTTCAACGACTTCATCAAGGGCCTGATCACCGAGTTCACCCCGCTCGCCGGCGACCGCAAGTTCGGCGAGGACGAGGCGCTGGTGGCCGGCTTCGGCCGCTTCCGCGGCGAGGCCATCTGCGTGATGGGCCAGGAAAAGGGCGATTCCACCGAGAGCCGCATCAAGCACAATTTCGGCATGGCGCGGCCCGAGGGCTATCGCAAATGCGTGCGGCTGATGGAGATGGCCGAGCGGTTCGGCCTGCCGGTGCTGTCACTCGCCGATTCCGCCGGCGCCTATCCCGGCATCGGCGCGGAAGAGCGCGGCCAGGCCGAGGCGATCGCGCGTTCGACCGATGCCTGCATGGCGCTGACCGTACCGAACGTCGCCATCATCACCGGCGAGGGCATGTCGGGCGGCGCCATCGCCATCACCACCGCCAACAAGGTCCTGATGCTGGAGCACGCGATCTACAGCGTGATCTCGCCCGAGGCCGCGTCCTCGATCCTCTGGCGCGACGGCTCCAAGGCGCAGGAAGCCGCCAACAACATGAAGATCACGGCACAGGACATGCTCCGCTTCGGCGTGATCGACAGCATCCTGAAGGAGCCGGTCGGCGGCGCCCATCGCGACCCCGCCGCCATGATCGCCACCACGGGCGACGCCATCGCCAAGGCTTTTGACGAGCTCCGGGGCCTGGACGGCGACGCCATCCGCAAGCATCGGCGGCAGAAATTCCTCGATATCGGACGGAAACTGGGCTGATTCGGGCGGTTTGGGGCCCGTTGGACGCGTCCCCCTCCGCCGTCGTCCTGGCGAAAGCCAGGACCCATACCGCGAGGTCCATCGATTGCGGTCAATGGGCGTACCGAACGACTGATCTCCGCCAAACGCCTCCCTGGGGTAATGGGTCCTGGCTTTCGCCAGGACGACACTGAATTTGCCCGGCCAAACCGCCCGTAGGCCCCCCGGTAACCCCGCGTTAACCCTTTTTTTGCCCAAATCAGCGATCTCAGTACAGGTTTGGCGGGAAGGCCCAAGTTTCAGCCCAGTTTAAGTCTTCGTTGACCACGCCTTTGGGCCAACGGGCTCGTGATCCCCGTTCGGGTTGCGACCACATGACCCAGAGGTTAGAATTTTAATCAATGGCTTCAGGGCATAAGCGCTGGAGCGTGATTGCGAAAAAGCCCGTCGCGACGGGTCCGGGTCTCCGGTCGGATCATGCTTCAAGATTGGGGTTTGCGCGCGATGCCCTGGACGGTGTGGGGTCCATCTTGATTTCTCGTTCGCTTGCTCGCGCGTTTCTGGTTTCGGTGGCGCTTGCCGCCAGCCTTGTGCTGGCCGGCTGCGACACCGACCAGGTTTCGCTTGCGACCAATGCCAAGGCCAATCAGCCGGTGCCGCCAAAGCTTCTCGCCGCGATGGTCGAGAAGGACATGGATCTGCAATCGCCGATCCTGGTGCGGCTGTTCAAGCAGGAGGCCGAGCTCGAGGTCTGGAAGCAGACCCGCAACGGCCAGTTCGCGCTGCTCAAGACCTATCCGATCTGTCGCTGGTCGGGCGATCTGGGCCCGAAGGTGCGCGAAGGCGACCGCCAGGCGCCGGAAGGATTCTACTCGATCAATCCGGGCCAGATGAATCCACAGTCGGCGTATTATCTGTCGTTCAACACGGGCTATCCGAACGCGTTCGACAAGGCTTTGGGCCGCAGCGGCTCGCAGCTGATGGTGCATGGCGATTGTTCGTCGCGCGGCTGCTACGCGATGACGGACGAGCAGATCGCCGAGATCTATTCGCTCGGGCGCGAATCCTTTTTCGGCGGCCAGAAGGCGTTCCAGCTGCAGGCCTATCCGTTCAAGATGACGCCGGTGAACATGGCCAAGCACCGGAACAATCCGAACATGCCGTTCTGGAAGATGATCAAGGAAGGCTATGATCATTTCGAGGTAACCCGGCAGGAGCCGAAGGTCGATTTCTGCGAGAAGAAGTACGTCTTCGACGCGGCGAAGGCGCCTGACGCCAAGCGTGATCCGGTGTTCGACGCGTCCGCAAAGTGCCCGGCCTATGTGATCCCCGACGAGATCGCCAGTGCCGTGCGCGAGAAGGAAGCGCGCGACCAGGCCGAGTACAACAAGCTGGTTTCGCGCGGCACGCCCGTTGCGCGCATGAACACCGGCATCGACGGCGGCATGAACAAGATCTTTGCCGCGAAAATTCCGGAAGGCTCGACTGGTCTGTCGGAGGGCGCCGAAGGCACCACGCTCCAGATGCTGGCGATGGCGAAGGCGCCGGGCACGATCCCTGGACACGTCAATCCGCCGAAGCCGAATCTCGATGCAGCCGCGCCCTCGCCGCAGGAAGAGCCGGTCGTCGCCGTCAGCGCGCCCGCCGCCAACACCCGCGTCGCCACCGCAGCTCCGCCCGAGAAATCAGGCTTCTTCTCCAACCTCGGCCGCAAGATGGGCATCGGCAACGCCGACGCCACGGCGACCACGCCGCCGCCGCAAGCCACGGCATCCGTCGCTCCGGCTGCGACGACCACGACGCCGCCCACCGCGGCGTCCCGGCTGAAAGCTGCGGTGACCCGGTTCGTGCCGGGACACGACAAGTCCAAGGATGCAGCGAAGGATGCGCCGAAGCCAGCCGTTGCCGTCGCCAAGCCCGCCGAACCAGCGAAGCCCGACACCCGCCTCGCGGCGACCCGCCCGACGCTGAAGCCGTCGGTGTCGGATGGCGCGGGTGAAGCGACCCAGATCATGGGCGCCGCGCCGGTGGTGCAGTCGAATTCGTTCGACAGCCGGTTCGGCGCGGTGAAGTAGCTGGGGCGCGAGCCCCTTCCCTTTTCCCGATCTTGATGAAGCTGACGATCCGCAGCATTCCAAGGCTTGAATCCGCCTAGAACTCCGATGATATCCACACCGTGATCTGTACATCGTGGAGCATGCAATGCTGGTCTCCAAATGGGGTAACAGCCTCGCGGTTCGCCTGCCCAAGACGCTTGTTGAAGCCCTGAATCTCTCACCCGGCGACGAACTCAGCGTCGTAGTGGCCTCGAAGGGCCAGATCGCGGTGGCGAAGGTCGACAGGCGAGCGGAATTTCTCAAACAAGCAGAGCAGTTCCGATTTCCGCTGCCCGATGACTATAGATTCGACCGCGACGAGGCGAACGAGCGGTGATCGGCAGGCTGCTCCTACGGCGCCAGATAGCGCAGCAGCTCCGGATTGCCCCTCACCTCGCCTGCCTCGCCTTGCAGCGCGACGCGACCGCGATCCAGCACGTAGGCGTAGTCGGCGACGCGGAGCGCGAGGTCGAGGTGCTGCTCGACGATGATGACGGCGATGGTTTTCGCGAGCTCGATCAGGCGTTCGGTGATTTCCTCGATCACGCCGATCCAGACGCCTTCGGTCGGCTCGTCGAGCAGAAGCAGTTTTGGATCGCCCAGCATGGCGCGGCCGATCGCGAGCATCTTGCGCTCGCCGCCGGACAGCGTGCCGGCGGGCTGGTCGAGGCGCTGGCCGAGCTTTGGGAAGATGGTCAGCACGTGGTCGACCGCGTCGGCTTTTCTGCTCGCGAGCGAGCCGACCGCGAGATTGTCGCGCACCGACAGGCGCGCAAACACCGAATGCTCCTGCGGCACGTAGCCGATGCCGGCGCGCACGCGCTCCTGGGTCGCGCGGCGGCTGATGTCGCGGCCGTCGAAGGCGACCTCGCCCTTCCACGCCGGCAGCTCGCCGACGATGGTCTTCATCAGCGTGGTCTTGCCGGCGCCGTTGCGGCCCAGCACGGCGACACCGCCGCGCCAGGGAATGCCGAGGTTGACGTCGAACAGGACCTGGCTGCGGCCATAGCCGGCGTCGAGATGCTTGATGTCCAAAAATTCAGGCACGGCGCAAATAGATCTCCTGGACGGCCTTGTTGGCCTGGATCTCCGACACCGTGCCGGATGCCAGCACCTTGCCCTGGTCGAGCACGGTGAGGCGATCGCAGATGTCGCGGATGAAATCGAGGTCGTGCTCGACGATGACCAGCGAGCAATGTTTCTTGATCGGCTGCAGCAATTCGCCGGTGACGCGGCGCTCCTCCAGGCTCATGCCGCCGGTCGGCTCGTCCAACAGCAGAAGCTTCGGCTTGCCGGCAAGCGCCATCGCGATCTCCAGCCATTGCTGCTGGCCGTGCGACAGCGCCGCCGCTGCATCGAAGGCGCGATCGGCAAGGCGAAATTGCGTCAGCATTGTCATGACCTGATCGTGCAGCGCGACGCGGGTGCGCGAGAACACGAGGTCGAACAGCGAGGACTGCGCCTGCAGCGCGAGCAGGATGTTGTCGTACAGCGTCAGCGTCGGCAGCACGGATGTGATCTGGAATTTCAGGCTCATGCCGGCGCGAGCACGCTCGGTCGGCGTGAACGCCGTGATGTCGGTGTTGACGAAGGAGACCTTGCCCTGCGTCGGCACCTCGGCGCCGGCAATGCACTTCATCAGCGTGCTCTTGCCGGAGCCGTTCGGGCCGATCAGGCCGTGAAACTCGTTCTCGCCGACGGTCAGTGCCGCGCCGTCGAGCGCGGTGAGCTTCCCGAAGATCTTCTTGACGCCGGTGGCTTCAAGGAGCGGCATCGCGCTTCTCCTTCCCGGTCTTCCTGGATTTGCCACCAAAGCTGCCGACCCGCTCGCGCTCGCCGAGCACGAAACTGATCAAGCCGAGCGGCCGGAACAGGATCACGAGCAGGAGCAGCACGCCGAGGATGATCGGCCAGACCTCGCGATAATTGTCCGAGAGCCAGAAGCTGACGCCCTCGACGATGACGGCACCGATGACGGCGCCGATCAGCGTGCCGGAGCCGCCGAACAGCACATAGAGCACGACTTGCGTCGAGACGACGACGCCGACCATGTTGGGCCAGACGAAACCTTCGTGGAAGGCGTAAAGGCTGCCGGCAAGACCCGCCACGGCGCCGCCGATCGCGAAGATGATCGCCTTGAGGTGCTGCGCCTTGTAGCCGAAAAAGGCGATGCGCTGCTCGTTCTCGCGCAATCCCGCGAGCGCCAACCCGAACTGCGAGCGCACCAGGAAGCGGCAGAGGAGATAGACCACGACGAGAAGGCCAAGCACGAGATAATAGAACGGCGGCCCTTCCGAGAATTCGTAACTGCCGAGCGTCATCGACGAGATCGAGGGGATGCCGTTCTGGCCACCGAGATAGTACCAGCCGCGCGCGAGCCGGTCGGCGGCGTAGGATCCGGTCAGCGTGCCCAGCGAGACGAAGATCACGCTGGAGGGATGCCGTCCCAGCAGCAGGAAGCCGCCGAGCAGCAGCGCGAAGGTCAGCCCGATCAGCGTTCCCGCGGGCAGCACCAGGAAGATGTTGGTGATGTCGAGGTCGCGCGCGAGCAGCGCCACGCCATAGCCGGCCGAGCCGAAAAACAGCGCCTGGCCGAAGCTCATGATGCCGGCATAGCCCCACACCAGGTCGAACGACAGCGCGAACAGCGCGAGAATGATCACGCGCGTCGCGAACACCGTGAGATAATCCTGGAGCACCAGCGGCGCGAGCAGCGCGGCAACGAGCACCACGCCTTCCACGATCGGCAGGATTTTTCGCTGCGAACCAGTTACCCCTGCTGATCCGTGTTCAACCATGGCGACGTTCTGTTCCCCGCCGACCTCGGCGGGGACTGCCTGCTTCACTGCGCCCATCGCTTTCGGCATTCGACCCTAGCATTCCTTGGGATCGACGAGACCGTCGCTGCGTCCGACGATCTCGTAGTTCCCGCCCTTGGCGACCGCCGTGTACATCTTCATCTTGCAGTGCCGCTTGCCCGGAACCATCTCGGCCGGCCCGCCCGGGCCTTCGGCGATCTTGGCGTGGTCGAGCGTAGCCGCGACCGACTCGCGGTCGATCTTGCCGGCTTCCTTGACGGCGGCTTCCCACAGCTTCAGCCCGCGATAGGTGCCCGTGGCGGCGCTGCCGGCGGCGAACAGGAAGTTGCCCGGGAAATCCTTCTCGTAGGCCGCCTGGATTTTTGCGTCGAACGGGTTCTCCTTGGTCAGCACCTTGAAGTAATCGAGACAGCTGGCGAGACCCTCGATCTCGGCGGCCTGATTGATGTTGAGCGTGTTCTCGTCATAGTAGACGCAGGCCAGCCGTCCGCCATTCTTGAGGAAGCCGGCTTCATAGAGCTGCTTGAAGAACGGGCCGACGCCCGGCGGGATGACGGTGTTGAAGACGACATCGACCTTGTTGGAGATGATGCGGTTGACGGTCGAGGAGAAATCGACCTGGTCGAGCGGATAATATTCCTCGAACACGACCTCGCCGCCGTTGGCCTCGATCACCTTGCGGGCGTAGACGTTGAGCGTGTGCGGCCAGACGTAGTTGGCGCTCGGCAACGCGAACTTCTTGCCGCCGTTCTTGATCAGCCAGGGAATGAATTCATCGCACTGCTGCGCGGGCGTCGGCCCCGTGCAGAACAGATAGGGCGTGCACTCCTTGCCTTCGTAGAGCTGCGGATAGATGTAGAGCGTCTTGCCGCGCGCGACGATCGGGTCCTTGATCGCGTTGCGCATCGACGAGGTGATGCCGCCCAGCACCATATCGACCTTGTCGCGCTGGATCAGCTTGCGGACGTTGCCGACCGCGACGGATTCGTTCGAGGCGGTGTCCTCGATATAGAGCTCGAGCGGGCGGCCGAGCAGGCCGCCGCCGGCGTTGATCTCCTTGATCACCATCTTGGCGACGTTGGCGTCGGCATTGCCGGCGTAGGCGATCGGTCCGGTGAGGTCGGTGGCGATGCCGACCTTGATCGGGGCTTCGGCCGCATTGGCCCAGGGCGCCGGGATCACCCAACTGCCGACGCCCGTTGCGACCGCCCCGGAGGCAAAGGCGAAATTCGAGAGGAAGCGGCGACGGGAGAGCTGAGTGCGATCGGACATGTGACTAAACCCCTTTTCCAGCGATGAGGCCCTGCGGCCGGAATTTGATGAAAACGATGGCGAGAACGAAGACGAGGACATCGGCCACGACGGGCGCCATCACCCAAGGCAGCGCGGCACTGAGCGTGCCGATGACGCCGGCGCCTGCGACCGGCCCGATGAAGGAGCCGACGCCGCCGACCATGACCGCGACAAAGCCCTGGATCAGGAAGCGCAGGCCGAGATCGGCGAACAGGCTGAACACCGGCACGATCAGCGCACCGGCAAGGCCGGCAAGCGCGGCGCCGAACGCAAAGGTGGCGCCATAGATCAGCGGCGTGGAGATTCCGGAGGCGCGCGCCAGCGACGGATTTTCCAGGGTAGCGCGCACGCGCAGGCCGAAGCTGGTGCGCGCCAGCAGCAGATAGCAGCCGCCCATCACCAGCGCCGTGATGACGATGATGGTGAAGCGCCAGGCCGAGATGTGCATGGCGCCGATGTCGATCGAGCCGCCGATCGGCTCCGGCACGGTGAGATAGAAGCCGCCGATCAGGCCGCGCACGGATTCGCGGATGATCAGGCCGAGCGCATAGGTGCCGAGCATGGCGACGATGGGGGCTGCGTAGAAGCGTCGGATGATCAGCGCCTCCAATACGAAGCCGAGCGCGCCGACGACGAAGGGCGCGGCGACCATGCCGGCCCAGATCGGCAGGCCCTTGGCGTAGGCGAGATAGGTAATGTAGGCCCCGAGCAGGACGAACTCGCCCTGCGCGAAGTTGAAGATGCCCATCATGCTGGCGATGATCCCGAGACCCAGCACGATCAGGACGATGATCGCGCCAAAGCTCAGGATCTCGAACGCCGCGACGAACGCGTTAGCCATGCGGTGCCGTTCTGTTCGTCTGCATCGATGCCCCGCTCACATTTTCTTCCAGTCGCCGATCTGCTCGAAAGCATGGGCGGCGCGATAGATGGTGGATTCCTCGAACATGCGGCCGACCAGCATCAGGCCGACCGGCAGGCCGTCGACCATGCCGCAGGGCAGCGACATCGCGGGATGGTGGGTGATGTCGAACGGCGCGGTGTTGGAGATCATCTCCAGCGCGCGCGCAACATAGTCCTCGCGGCTGGCCGTGGGTTCCGGCAGCTTCGTCGCCTTCATGGGCGTGGTCGGCAGCAGCAGCAAATCGTAGTCTTTGAAGGCCTTGTCGTAGGCCGCGGTCAGGCGTCGGGAGATGTTGAGCGCCTTGCCGTAATAGCGCGGACCAAAACTGTTGTTGATGTAGGTGCCGAGCAGCAGGAACAGCTTTGTGGTCTCGGACAGCGAGTCGGCCTGCCGGCGCCAGCCGCGGTGGAAATCCATCAGCGTGGTCGAGTAGAGATCGGAGCGGCTGAGGCCATAGCCGTCGCCATACATCATGGTCTGGGTCATGCCCTCGGTGCCGATCGGCGTCCAGATCGCAGGGCCCATGAGGTGCATCGGGATCGAGACAGTCTCCACGGTGGCGCCGAGATCCTTGAAGCGCTTGGCAGCCTCCCGGACGCTTTCGTTCACCGCAGACTCGGCGTTCGCCTGCTCAAAGCCTTCCTTGAGGATGCCGATCTTCATGCCCTTGACGCCCTGGCCGAGCGCCTTGGTGTACTCCTCGACCTTGGGCGCCTTGATGCGGGGATCGTAGCCGTCGTCGCCGGCCAGCACTTCGAGCAGCAGCGCGTTGTCGGCGACGGTCGCTGTCATCGGGCCGGTGTGATCGACGAACACCTCGATCGGCATGATGCCGGTGTAGGGCACGAGGCCCCAGGTCGGCTTCATGCCGTAGGTGCCGCAGAACGAGGACGGCATGCGGATCGAACCACCCTGGTCGCCACCGATCGCCATGTCGACCTCGCCGAGCGCGACGACGACGCCGCTGCCAGACGACGAGCCGCCGGCCGAATAGCCCATCTTGTGCGGATTGTGGACGGCGCCGACCGCATTGGTGTGGCTGCCGCCGGACATGCAAAAGGATTCGCAATGGACTTTTCCGGCGATCTCGGCGCCGGCATCGAGCATGCGCGTGACGATGGTGGCGTCGAAATCGGGGACGTAGCCTTCGAGCGTCGCCGAGCCGTTCATCATGGGAACGCCGGCGAGCATGATGTTGTCTTTCAGGGCGACGGTCTTGCCCTTGAGCTTGCCGCTCGCCGCACCCTTCACGGTCGACTTGCGATACCAGGCGTTGCGCGGGTTCTCTTCCGGCGAGGGCCGATAGCCCGGCGTGCGCGGATATTTGACCTCCGGCACCTCGTCCGGCATGGCTCCGACGAGATTGTAGGCTTCGATCGAGCCCTGCATCAGGCCGCGGAACGAGGCGACATCGTCATCGGACAGGGCGAGGCCGCACTGCTCGGCGACGCTGCGCAATTGGGCGGGCGTGGGAAGGACAACTGTCACGGCGCTCTCCTCAAAGGCTTCTTGATCCCTGGAAATGGAATCCCTGGCATTGGAGCCTGATGGGCGCGCGTGCACGGCGCGGGCCGATCGGCTTCACCTCGATATTACAGACGGAAATATTTTCCTTTTCAAGTATTATTTTGGATTCGGGCGTTTGCAGATGGGCCGCGCCGGCATCAGATCGGTTTGATCAGCTTGAAATCGAGGCCATCCGCCCCGGCGAGATACATTTGCATCCGGGTGTGACCGTTCCTGACGGTGACGGGGCCGCGCGCGCCCCCATAGACGATGTTGCGGCCGGCCGCGAGCATGGGCCCCATCGCCAACGTGCCCGCCTTGTTCGCCACGGCCTCGAGGAAGCGCAGTCCCTCATAGCTGGATTGACCGAGCGAGCCGATCGGGGGCCCGTTCGGTCCGAACATCGCGCGATAGCGGCTCTGGAAGTCGTCGTTGGCCCGCGATCCGATGCCGGGGAAATAGCCGGAGGCGCAAAACAGATTCTCACTGTTGTCAGCGCCGATTCCGAGCAGCACGGTCTCATCCATCGCTCCGGCCAGCCGCAGCGTCGTGGCGCCGAGGCCGCATTCTCCGAAGGCGCGATTGAACGTGATGCTGTCGGTGCCGATCAACGAGATCAGGACGACGTCCGGCCTCGCGGCACGGATGCGCTCCAGATGCGGCTCATGGTTGTCTTCGCCGAGGGGTACGAACTCTTCGCCGACGACATGGCCGCCGGCCTCCTTGATGTAGCGCTTCACCGCGCGGTGCGACTGCCAGGGCCAGACATAATCGCTGCCGATCAGGTACCAGCGCGCCGCCTTCTTGACGTCGGCAAGCCAGTGGATCGAGGGGCGGCTCTGCCAGCGCGGCGTCTCGCCGATCGCCATGACACCCGGCGTCTGCTCGCCGCCTTCGTAAACGGGTGTGTAGATGTAGGGGATGCGGTGGCGGGTGGTGACCTTGCGCAGCGCCACGCGCACCGCGCTGGTATGCAGTCCGACGATGAGATCGATCTCATCGGACGCGATCGCCTGCTCGGCGCGGCTCAGAATCTCGTCGAGCGGGCCGCCGGCATCGTAGATCGAAAGCTCGATCTCGCGCCCCAGAATGCCGTCGCGCTTGTTGATCTCGGCAACCGCGAGCTGCGCGCTGCTTGTCGCGCACGGGCCCCAAACGCCGGGCGAGCCGGTGCAGCAGATGAAGCCGCCGATGCGGAGCTTGTTGTGTGCGCCGCGGCGCTTCATGAAATGCGCGTCAACCGGCGACCGATCGAAATCCGCTGCCGCGGGCGACAGATTCCTGAACAGCAAGGACGGCGGTAACGCCGGACCGCCGTGAGCCGGGAAGTTTACCGTCGCGCGCACGCCAACTCCTGTCTGACACCAGACTTGAAAGCTCATTCAGCAGGCGGCCGCGGCACCCGCCCTATTGTTGGGCAATATCCTATTTTGAAAATATTGAATATTCAAGAATTGAAGTGCATATAGATGCAGCATCGATTGCAAGACATTCACTCATTTGGGTCAAGACAAAGTCTTAGCCGTGGCAAAATCGAACACCCCGATCACCGAACACCTCGCCTATTTGCTCGCGCAAGCCAACCGGGAGATCAACCGGCAGCTCGAACTGCGGTTGAGCAAGGAGGGCGTGCCCGTCGAGCAGTGGCGCATCCTGAAAGTGCTGTCGGATGGCAACGGCCATTCGATGGGAGAGCTTGCGGATGCCGTGCTGCTCAACCACCCGACGCTGACCAAGATGATCGACCGCATGGTCTCGGACACGCTGGTCTACCGCGTGCAGGACCCGAACGACCGCCGCAAGGTCCTGATGTTCATCTCCGATCGCGGCAAGGTGCTGAGCAAGAAGCTCAACTCGCTGGCGGTCGACCAGGAGGAGCACATCCTGGAGAGCTACGGCGACAAATCGACGAGCGAATTGAAGCGGCTGCTGGAGAGCTTGATCGACAGTTCGAATTGAGCTGGCGAGCAATTTGCGCGTCTCGCCGCACGGCCGTAGCCCGGATGGAGCGCAAGCGTAATCCGGGTCTTTCCCGCACAACGGCAGGATTCCCGGATTGCGCTTCGCTCCATCCGGGCTACGAGTTCGCGCGCGCCGCGGCTTTCGTGGGACAGTGAGGCGCCGACGTCGACGCCTCACATTCAAAGCTTACGCATACCGCCCGTGGCAGTGCTTGTACTTCTTGCCTGAGCCGCAGGGGCAATCCTCGTTGCGGCCGATCTTGCCCCAGCTGGCCGGGTTCTTGGGATCGCGCAGCGCCGCGTCCGTGGCCTGTGCTCCGAGGGTGACGCTGGCGAGCGCCATTTCGTCCTCGCCGGTGTTCGGGTCGAACTTGTGCGCTTCCATCGGCGGCAGCACCGGGGCTTCCTGCTCCGGCGGCACGATCTCGACCCGCATCAGCTGCGCCGTGACGGCCTCGCGCAGATGCGCGCTCATCTCCTGGAAGAGGTTGAAGGCCTCGGTCTTGTACTCCTGCAACGGATCGCGCTGGCCGTAGCCGCGCAGGCCGATGACCTGGCGCAGATGGTCGAGCATGATCAGATGCTCGCGCCAGAGATGGTCGAGCGTCTGCAGCAGAATGGTCTTCTCGACGTAACGCATCACGTCGGGGCCCCATTGCCCGACCTTCGCGGCCATGTGCTCGTCGGCGCGGGTCTCGATGCGCGTGAGCAGCTCCTCGTCGGCGATGCCCTCTTCCTTGGCCCAGTCCTCGACCGGCAGGTCGAGATCGAGCACGCGCTTGAGCTCTTCCTTCAGGCCCGCGACGTCCCACTGCTCGGCATAGGCATGCTCGGGCACGTGCTTGGCGACGAGGTCGTCGATGAAGGCGTGGCGCATGTCGGCGACCGTCTCGGCGACGCTGTCGTCCTTCATCAGGTCGACGCGCTGGTCGAAGATCACCTTGCGCTGGTCGTTCTGGACGTTGTCGAACTTGAGCAGGTTCTTGCGGATGTCGAAGTTGCGCGCCTCGACCTTCTGCTGCGCCTTCTCGAGCGCCTTGTTGATCCAGGGATGGATGATGGCCTCGCCCTCCTGCAGGCCGAGACGCTGCAGCATGCTGTCGAGGCGATCCGAGCCGAAGATGCGCATCAGATCGTCTTCCAGCGACAGGAAGAATTTCGAGCGGCCGGGGTCGCCCTGGCGGCCGGAGCGGCCGCGGAGCTGGTTGTCGATGCGGCGGGATTCGTGGCGTTCGGAGCCCATGATGTAGAGACCGCCGGGCTTCTTCACGGTCTTGGCGGGCTTCGAACCCTTCGCCGGTTCGATCTCGACCTCTTCCTCGGCCTTCAGCACGATGTCGCGGAAGTGCTCGATGTCGGCCTTGATCTGCTCGATCTTCTTGGCCTTCTCGGCCTCGTCCTCGATCGAAGCGGCCTCCTGCTGGATCCGCATTTCCAGCGAGCCGCCGAGCTTGATGTCGGTGCCGCGGCCGGCCATGTTGGTCGCGATCGTGATCGCGCCGGGGACGCCGGCTTCCGCGACGATGTAGGCTTCCTGCTCGTGGAAGCGCGCGTTCAGCACCGCGAACAGCTTTGCCGGTTTGCCGGCGCGGGCCGCGGCGTACAGCTTCTGCATCGAATTTTCGTTGCCGAAATCGATCTGCCGGTAGCCGTGCTTCTTCAGATATTCGGCGATCACTTCCGACTTTTCGATCGAGGCGGTGCCGACCAGCACCGGCTGCAGCCGCGCATTGGCGCGCTCGATCTCGGCGAGGATCGCGGCGTATTTCTCGTTCTGGCTGCGATAGACCTCGTCGTCCTCGTCGAGACGGGCGACCGGCAGATTGGTCGGGATTTCCACGACCTCGAGCTTGTAGATGTCGAACAATTCGTCGGCTTCGGTCAGCGCCGTGCCGGTCATGCCGGCGAGCTTTTCGTACATCCGGAAATAGTTCTGGAAGGTGATCGAGGCCAGCGTCTGGTTCTCCGGCTGGACCTGCACGTGCTCCTTGGCTTCCAGCGCCTGATGCAGACCTTCGGAATAGCGGCGGCCCTGCATCATGCGACCGGTGAACTCGTCGATGATAATGACCTCGTCGTCGCGGACGATGTAGTCCTTGTCGCGCGTGAACAGCGTGTGGGCGCGCAGCGCCTGGTTGATGTGGTGCACGACGGAGACGTTCTCGACGTCGTAGAGCGACTCGCCCTTGAGCTGGCCGGCATCGCGCAGCAGCGTCTCGATCTTCTCCATGCCGGCTTCGGTCAGCGTCACCGTGCGCTGCTTCTCGTCGACGTCGTAGTCGGACTTGTCGAGCTTGGGCAGGAAGCCGTCGATGGTGTTGTAGAAGTCGGAGCGGTCGTCGAGCGGGCCGGAGATGATCAGCGGCGTGCGCGCTTCGTCGATCAGGATGGAGTCGACTTCGTCGACGATCGCGTAGAAGTGCGGCCGCTGGACCATGTCCTCGAGCCGGTACTTCATGTTGTCGCGCAGATAGTCGAAGCCGTATTCGTTGTTGGTGCCGTAGGTGATGTCGCAGGCATAGGCGGTCTTGCGCTCGGAATCGTCGAGGCCGTGCACGATCACGCCGGTGGTCAGGCCGAGGAAGCCGTAGATCTGACCCATCCATGCGGAGTCGCGGCGGGCGAGGTAGTCGTTGACGGTGACGACGTGGACGCCCTTGCCGGCGAGCGCGTTGAGGTAGACTGCGAGCGTTGCGACCAGGGTCTTGCCTTCGCCGGTCTTCATCTCGGCGATGTCGCCCTCGTGCAGCACCATGCCGCCGATCAGCTGGACATCGAAATGGCGCTGGCCGAGCGTGCGCTTGGCGGCTTCACGGACGGTGGCGAAAGCGGGGACCAGCAGGTCGTCCAGGGTCTTGCCCTCGGCGAGCTGCTGCCTGAACTCGACGGTGCGGGCCTTGAGGGCCTCGTCGGAGAGTTTCGAGACCTCGGGCTCCAGCGCGTTGATCGCGTTGACGCGGGACTGATATCCCTTCACCCGCCGGTCGTTGGCGGAGCCGAAAAACTTGCGGGCGAGCGCGCCGATCATGCTTAGTTCCTGTGTTCGCGATTCAACCGCGTTCGCGTTGCAGCCAAGAGGTTGTCACCCGCCTGCCCATCAACTCACCGTGACGCCTGCTGGGCGCCGGAGCCCGGACTGCGGGGGGTCCATCCGCCATATGGGTGGGAGTTGGGCAAGTCTGGGTTCAACGGCCAAAAACGCAGCAAAATAAACGCCATCGCATGGACGCGACCGGGCAGAGATATGGCCCGGTCAGGGCCTTGTCAACGGCGCGTGCATTGCGGCTAATTCATCATTTTGACAGACTTTTCGCGTTGCCAAGCCCCCCTGAATTGGGCGAGTGTCCGCCCCGCTCGAGCAGCCCCCTGCTTCAACAAAAGGATTTTCCATGACCACCTCGTTCCCGGTAACCAAAACCGGCCTGCGCTTCGGCCTCGCCACCGCCCTCGTGGGCTGCCTTGCGCTGGCGCTGATCGCGGGTCCCGGCCGGGCTGCCGACGATCCGGTGCTGGCGAAGGTCAATGGCGCTGAGATCAAGAAGAGCGACGTCGCCATGGCCGAAGAGGAACTCGGGCCGAGCCTCGCCCAGATGGACCCGGCGACCAAGGACGAGAACGTCCTATCCTTCCTGATCGACATGAAGATCGTCGGCAAGGCCGCCGAGGACAAGAAGCTCGCCGACGGCGAGGAGTTCAAGAAGCGCCTCGCCTTCGCCCGCAACCGCCTGCTGATGGACAGCCTGCTCGCCGGCGAGGGCAAGGCCGCCACCACCCCGGATGCCATGAAGAAGGTCTATGAGGAGGCCTCCAAGCAGATCACCGGCGAGCAGGAAGTGCGCGCCCGCCACATCCTGGTCGAGACCGAGGACGAGGCCAAGGCGGTGAAGGCCGAGCTCGACAAGGGCGCCGATTTCGCCGAGCTCGCCAAGAAGAAGTCCAAGGATCCGGGTTCGGCCGACGGCGGCGACCTCGGCTTCTTCACCAAGGAACAGATGGTGCCGGAATTCTCGGCGGTCGCCTTTGCGCTGGAGCCGGGCAAGATCTCCGACCCCGTGAAGTCGCAGTTCGGCTGGCACGTCATCAAGGTCGAGGAAAAGCGCAACCGCAAGGCGCCGGACTTCGAGCAGGTCAAGGCGCAGATCGAGCAGTATGTCACCCGCAAGGCCCAGGCCGACTACGTCGCCAAGCTGCGCGCGGAGGCCAAGGTCGAGCGGATGGATCAGCCGGCGGTCGACGCCAAGCCGGCTGATGCGGCCAAGCCTGCGGATGCGAAGCCGTCCGACAGCAAGATGGCGCCGCCCGCGAAGAAGTAAGAATTCGCTGTCACTTCGGTGACGTGAAGAGTATCTAAGCCTCTGTGATGCCCGGCCTCCGCGCCGGGCATCTGCATATCCAGATCCCACCAAGGCGCCCCGATGTCCTCCTCCGTCTCTCCCCTCGCCCCGAAACACGTTCCCGACATGCCCGTGATCGCTGGGGTGCGTCTCGCGACGGCCGAGGCCGGCATTCGCTACAAGAACCGCACCGACGTGCTGCTGGCGGTGATGGACAAGGGCACCGCGGTCGCAGGCGTCTTCACCAAGTCGAAATGCCCCTCCGCGCCGGTGGAATGGTGCCGCGCCAAGCTGAAGGGCGGCAAGGCGCGCGCGCTGGTGGTCAATTCCGGCAACGCCAATGCCTTTACCGGCAAGACCGGCCGCAGCTCCACCGCGCTGACCGCCAGGATCGCGGCCAAGGCCGTCGGCTGCACCGAGGGTGAGATCTTCCTGGCCTCGACCGGCGTGATCGGCGAGCCGCTGGATGCGACCAAGTTCGACGGCGTGCTCGGACGTCTCGCGGAAACCGCCGAGGCCGGCGATTATCTGGCGGCCGCCAAGGCGATCATGACCACCGACACCTTCCCGAAGGTCGCGACCGCAACCGTGAAGCTCGGCAAAGCCAAGGTCACCATCAACGGCATGGCCAAGGGTGCCGGCATGATCGCGCCCGACATGGCGACGATGCTGTCCTTCATCTTCACCGACGCACCGATCGCGCCTGCCGCGCTGCAGGCGCTGCTCAAAAGCGGCGTCGAGGACACCTTCAACGCGGTCACGATCGACGGCGACACCTCGACCTCGGATACGCTGCTGGCCTTTGCCACCGGTGCTGCTGCAGAACACGGCGCGCCGAAGATCAGCCGCGCCAGCGACCCGCGCCTGAAAGCCTTCGTCAAAGCCTTCAACCAGGTGCTCGCCAATCTTTCCGAGCAGGTGGCTCGCGACGGCGAGGGCGCGCGCAAGCTGGTCGAGATCACCGTCGAGGGCGCCAAGACCAAGGCCTCGGCGCGCAAGATCGCGATGTCGATCGCGAACTCGCCGCTGGTGAAGACCGCAATCGCCGGCGAGGACGCCAATTGGGGCCGCGTGGTCATGGCGGTTGGCAAGGCCGGCGAACCGGCTGACCGCGACAAGCTCTCGATCTCTTTTAACGGCATCCGCGTCGCCAAGAACGGCGCGCGCGATCCGTCCTATGACGAGGCGCAGGTGTCGGAAGCGATGAAGGCGCCGGAGATCGCGATCAAGGTCTCGCTCGGCCTCGGCAAGGGCCGCGACCGCGTGCTGACCTGCGACCTCACCAAGGAGTATGTCGCGATCAACGGGGATTACAGGTCGTAGTGCTTACGACTACCGATAACCGGGCCGTCGCCCTTCGAGGGCCGCTGAAGAAGCGGCCACCTCAGGGTGACGGTGAAAGAGCTTTGATCCAATCACCCCGAGATCCGCGCATCCGCGAGTGCCTTCTTGAACAGCGCGTTCATCGCTTCCGAAATGCCCTGGGTCGGGCTAACCTCGAAATAGAATCCCGGCGAAGCGCAGCTCTGCATGTTCTGCGCGATCTTGCTGTTCGGCGACGGTCCCCACGGCCCGGGGTTAAAGGGCGCTATCCATGAGTTGTACCAGCCGTCAGTAGGCGGTTGGTATGTCGTGTACAGCACCGCGATCTTGATCCCACGGTTCTTGATGGTCGTGCAGAGCGCCGGATTGATCGGCGACTGACAGCGGTTCGATGACGCGAGAGGATACGAAGAAGACGAGACGCTGCACATCGTCATGCCCGAGTTGGCTTCGTCAGCGACCCCATCGGATACAAAAAACAGATATTTCAGCGGTGACGCAGACGTGCCGGCTCCCGGCGAGGCGATTGCGCTATTGATCGCGGGAAAAATAGTGGTGAAGGGAGTATCTTTGTCGATAGTATACACGTCATTCTGACCGGCAACCGCCATCAGGTCGATGTTTCCCGCCGCAGTCTTGGCGGAGCTCAGGCTCGACGAGAGCGAGAACAGATTTCTCAATCCGATCGTCGCTGACGAAGCGCCGAAATCGTAGATCGCCATTCTGAACTGGTTCGAATAGGTCTGCGTGCTCTGGGCTGTGTCCATCAAGTTCGCGCTCGCCTGGCGCACCACGTCAATTCGGGTCGTGATGCCATTTGCTTTGGCGATGTCGTAGTTGCTCGTGCCGGCCGCCTTGGTGGTGTCGTGACAGGCGAATGCGCATCCACCCGTCTTGCCCTGCAACTTCGTGATGTCGGTCGGTGTCGCTGCGACGCCCATCGACGGAGAATTGTCCAGCAGGAGATAGAAGTCGACATAGAGCGGCATATTGGCCGTCGACGACGACGTGCCGCTCATGGTCAGTGTGGTCTTGCCGATCAGGCCGAGAAACATGGTGTTGATGGTGGCGGTGAACGAGACGGTCGAGTTGATGGTCGAGCCGGTCTTGACGACGGTCGGGGTGACGCTGTTGAGCGTATAGCCGGTCAGGTTGGCGCGATTGGCATCGAAGATTTTCTGGGCGTCGTCGACGCCGACCGTGATCGTGCCGTCCGTGGTCATCGAGCCCGCGGCGATAAACCCCGGCGATGCCTTGGCGAGCGCACCGACGCTGGCCGCGTCAGCCGCGCCCTGAAGCTTCGCGCGGACCTGCGTCGCGCGGGAGTAGTCGATCGCGGTGCCGATGAACGTGATCAGGGGCACGCAGCAGATTGCGAAGATCACCGCGACATTGCCGCGCCGGTCGCGAAGGAACCGACGGAAGATGGTACGACACTCAGCGCGCATGGATCTGGCCCGAAATGGTTTCAGCGTCTCCACTCTAGGAACCGTGGATTAAATATGACTTATGGAGACCTCGGAAACACGGGCCGTAACAGGGTTAACGAACCGTTGCGGATGATCCTTCAGCGAGCGGAATTCCAGGCATGGCTGATCTCAAACTGACGCTCGTCGTGGCTTGCGCGCTGGTCGACCCCGACAGGCGCGTCCTGATCGCGCAGCGCCCCGAGGGCAAGACGCTGGCCGGCCTCTGGGAATTTCCCGGCGGCAAGTGTGAGCCCGGCGAGCGGCCGGAACAGAGCCTGATCCGCGAACTCCACGAGGAGCTCGGCATCACCGTCGCCGAACCCTGTCTGGCGCCGCTGACGTTCGCGAGCTACGGCTACGAAACCTTCCACCTCCTGATGCCGCTCTACATCTGCCGGCGCTGGGAGGGACAGGTCACGCCGCGCGAGGGCCAGACCCTGGCCTGGGTTCGCGCCAACAAGCTGCGCGACTATCCCATGCCGCCCGCGGACATTCCGCTGATCCCGCATCTGATTGATTTGCTGATGTGAGCTCAGACCTCATCCTGAGGGAGACCGCGCAGCGGTCGTCTCGAAGGATGGCTGCGGATGAGAGCCGGGCCTGCATGGTTCGAGACGGCGCTGACGCGCCTCCTCACCATGAGGAGTTACGTCCCTCCCGCCTTCTTCACCGCTTCCGCCAGGCTCGCCTTCGCTGATCCGGGCTTGAGCGGCTGCTGCTGGCTCGCATGCGGGGCCCAGCCGGAGAGCCAGATGATGTCGAATGTCGCACGGATGCGGCCGTCGGCATCGGCAAAGCGTTCCGCGTAGATTTCAGCCATCCGCAGCAGCGTCGATCGCCGGCTCGGCGTGCGCCGCCGTTCGATCAGCACATTGGCGGCGCCCATGCGCCTGATATCCTGCATCAGCGCGAACGCGTTGGCGTAGCGGACCACGACGCGGTCGACATCGGTGACCGGCAGCGCAAACCCCACCCGCTGCAACAGCGCGCCAACGTCGCGCAGATCGGCGAAGGGTGCGACGCGCGGCGACACACCGCCCTCGCATTCGGCCTCGGCGGCGGCAAAAGCCTGGCGCAGCTCGGTCAGGCTGTCGCCGCCGATCATCGCCGCCAGCAGCAGCCCATCTGGCCTCAGCGCGCGACGGATTTGCGCGAGCACCCCCGGCAGATCGTTGACGAATTGCAGCGCCAGCGCCGAGACCACGAGATCGAGGCTTTCGGGCGCAAAGGGCAGCTTCTCCGCACCCGATGCATCGAGCTCAATGCGCTCGATCGAGGGCAGTCGCGCGCGCAGCACCGCGAGACCCTCGCCGGGCGTCCAGAGATCGGCCGCTGTGTGAAACTCCCGCATCACCGCCGCCAGCCGATCGGACATGTCCTCGGCGACCCGATCCAGCAGGAAGCTCACGGCACCTTGCGCCTGCGCGCGGCGCTGTCGCGCGTGCAGCAGAGCACGGTCGAACAAAGCGGGTGGGGTTTGCGGGTCTTGAGCCATGCCGCTGGTTACGCCGATCACGCTGGTTATTGCAATCTCCTCTCTCTTGTCCCGGACGCGGTGCGGCACGCAGTGACGCTCCGCAGAGCCGGGATCCAGAAGGCGACATGGCACGATGCGGCGTGATGGGCCCCGGCTCTGCAGCGCACCGCCGAAGTGGCGCTGCGTCCAGGGCACGAGACCGATCCAGCCGCTTGAGCGCCGCCAAACAGAACGCTAGCCTCGTCCCATGGAAGCCGCTCACGCCCCTTCTCGTTCCATCGCCGCCCCCCTGCGTGCCGCATGGACGGCTGGCCGCCACGTGCTGTCACGTGCGGCACGGCTTGCGCTCGACATCGCGCTGCCGACGCTGTGCGTGTCCTGCCGCGAGCCGGTCGACGGCGAAGGCGTGTGCGCGGCGTGCTGGGCGCGGCTGTCGTTCATCGAACGGCCCTACTGCCCGCGGCTCGGCATTCCTTTTGTGTACGATCCCGGCCCCGACATGCTGTCGATGGAGGCGATCGCGAGCCCGCCGGCCTACCAGCGGGGGGGCGCCCCCCCCGGCGGGGGGGGCCGCGCCCCCCCCCCCCGGGGGGGGGGGGGAAAAAACACCCCCCCCCCCCGGGGGCCCCCCCCCGGGCGCGGGGGGGGGCGCGCCCCGG
>NZ_JBVVPL010000031.1:36085-80681 GCF_055807615.1 Bradyrhizobium sp. MV1.5
GCCCGCTGCCTGGGGTTTCCGCCGGGGGGCCTGCTCGCGGCTGGGATTCCTTTTTGTTAACTATCCGGCCCCCTACTTGGTGGCTTGGTCGGCTAGCGCCCGCCCGCCGGCCAACCCGGGGGCGCGCGCCGCCGTGCGCTATGACGACGTCGCGCGCACCCTGGTGCATGCGCTGAAATACCAGGACCGCACGGACTTGGCCCCCGCCATGGGCCGCTGGATGACGCGCGCAGGTGGCGAACTGCTCACCGAGGCCGACATGCTGGTGCCCGTTCCCCTGCACTGGCGAAGGGCCTGGCGCCGCCGCTACAACCAGTCCGGGGCGCTGGCGCGGATCATCGAGCGGCAGAGCGGGGTAAAGGTGAAGGCTGAGGTACTGCGCCGGGTACGCGCGACCGAGCAGCAGATCGGCCTGTCGCGGGCCCAGCGCGCCACCAATGTGCAAGGCGCATTCCAGGTATCCCCCGACCGCCAGGCCGACGTCCAAGGTCGGCGCATTGTCCTCATCGACGACGTCCTGACGTCGGGTGCGACGCTGGATGCCTGTGCGCGGGCCCTGCTCCGGGCCAAGGCCGCGCAAGTGGACGTGCTGGTGTTTGCCCGGGTTGTCGAGAGCCGGTGAAGTCCCATATAATTCAATGAATTCATGACATGAGAGCGCCAGACACCATGACCGCTGCTGTCGAGATCTACACGAGGCCGGGCTGCGGCTATTGTTCCGCCGCGAAGTCGCTGCTGACCCGCAAGAAGGCGACCTTCACGGAGTTCGATATCGCCAAGAACCCGTCCTGGCGCCAGGAGATGTACGATCGCTCCGGCGAGGGCTCCACCTTCCCGCAGATCTGGATCGGCGGAACCCATGTCGGCGGCTGCGACGAGCTCTACGCACTCGATCGCGAAGGCAAGCTCGACGGCATGCTCGAAAGCGTCAAGGCGGAGTCATGAGCGACAACAGGACCTTCACGGCGGCGATGGTGCAGATGCGCACCGGCCTGATGCCCGAGCCGAGCCTCGAGCAGGCCACCGGGCTGATCCGCCAGGCTGCGGCCAATGGCGCCGACTACGTGCAGACGCCCGAAGTCAGCAACATGATGCAGCTCAACCGCAAGGCCCTGTTCGAGCACCTCCAGAGCCAGGACGACGATAACTCGCTGAGGGCGTACCGGGCGCTCGCTGCCGAACTGAAGATCCACATCCATATCGGCTCGCTGGCGCTGCGCTTTTCCGACGAGAAAGCGGTCAACCGCTCGTTCCTGATCGGGCCCGAGGGCAATGTGCTCGCGAGCTACGACAAGATCCACATGTTCGATATCGAGCTGCCGGACGGCGAGAGCTATCGCGAATCCGCCAATTACCAGCCGGGCGAGACGGCCGTGATCTCCGACCTGCCCTGGGGCCGCGTCGGCCTGACGATCTGCTACGATGTCCGCTTCCCCGCGCTCTACCGCGCGCTGGCCGAAAGCGGCGCGTACTTCATCACGGTACCCTCGGCCTTCACCCGCAAGACCGGCGAGGCGCATTGGCACGTATTGTTGCGCGCGCGCGCGATCGAGACCGGTTGCTTCATCTTCGCCGCGGCGCAGGCAGGCCTGCACGAGAACAAGCGCGAGACCTATGGCCATTCGCTGATCATCGATCCCTGGGGCGAGATCCTCGCCGAAGGCGATGTCGAACCCGGCATCATCATGGCTGAAATCGATCCGGTAAAGGTCGAGACCGCGCGCCGCGCGATCCCCTCACTCCAGCACGGCCGCCGCTTCGGCGTCGCCGACCCCAAGGCGGGGCCGGACCATCTGCACCTGGTGCGGGGATCGGCATGATCCGCTACGCGCTCCGCTGCGACCGGAGCCACGACTTCGAGAGTTGGTTCCAGAGCTCGGCCGCGTACGACCAGCAGGTGAAGCGCAAGCTCGTGACGTGTCCGATCTGCGGCTCGGCCAAGGTCGACAAGGCGATCATGGCGCCGCGCATCGTCGGCAAGAAGGGCCGCGGACGCGCCACGCCGCCGCCTGAGCCCACCGCCACGACGACCGCGCCCGAGGCTGCGCAATCCGCACCGACCTCGCTGTTGATGGCGCAGGAGCGCGAGCTGCGCGCCAAGCTCAAGGAGCTGCGCGATCACATCGTGAAGAACGCCGACAATGTCGGGGAGCGATTCGCCACCGAAGCCCGCGCGATGCATTACGGCGACAAGGAGCACCGTCCGATCTACGGCGAGGCCTCGCCGGACGAGGCCAAGTCGCTGATCGACGAAGGCATCGAGGTGTCGCCGCTGCCGACGCTGCCGGAAGACCGGAACTAGACTCCCACCAGCACCGCGACGCCGATTACGATCAGCGCGATGCCAATAATCTCGCGCGGCGCGATCGGCTGCTTGAACGAGTAATACGCCACGGCTTGCGCGAACAGCACCTCGATCAAGGCGAGGGTGCGGACATTGGCGGCGGCCGTCAGCGCGAACGCCAGGAACCAGAACTGCGAGGCGAAGGCGCCCATGAAGCCGGCGAGCAGCGATGGCTTCCAAAGCCCCAAGATCGCCTGAAGCACGTTCGGCGCGCGCCAGAGCAGATAGATCGTCAGGATCAGCGTCTGCACGAACAGGCCGAGCACCAGCGTGAACGATGCCGCCGTCACGAACGAGACATCGGGCACGTTGATGATGGCGCCGCGGAAGCCGACCGCAGAGAGCGCGAAGGCCGCGGCCGCGACGAGACCGGTGATCGTCGGTTTCAATTCGGCAAAGCTCTTCTCGCCGCCGGGCCGCAGCGCGGTGATGACGACGCCGATTGTCGCGATCACGATCGCCAGCACCTTCAGCCATGTCAGATGATCGCCGAGGAAGACGAAGCCGAAGATGGCGGTCTGGATCGCCTCGGTTTTCAAATAGGCCGTCGTCACCACGAAGGAGCGGTCGTTCATGGCGAGCAGCATCAGGCCGGTCGCGACGATCTGGCTGAGCGCGCCGAGCAGGAGCCACGGCCAGAACACACCGGGCGGCATGTCGACATGATCGCCGTTGGCGACCAGCACCACCGCGAGAAACAGCAGCGAGAACGGAAAGCCGAACAGGAAGCGGATATTGGTTGCGCCCCAGGTCCCCAGCGGCTTCGTCAGCGACCGCTGCATCGCATTGCGCGCGACCTGGCCAAGCGCGGCAATGACGGTGAAGGGAATCCAGAGGCTGGCGATGGTGAACATGGGTGGGATGGCGGTGGGAGGAACAGGACGTTGATGTCAACGTGCCGCTCGCGCTCAAGCAGGTCAATCACGCGGATGTCATGGGTGCGATGCTTGCCTGACAAACTCAGTGTGGTCCTGGGCAAGCGAAGCGCAGATCCAGGACCATTACCCCAAGGAGTGATTTGGCGAAGACTCGTGGTTATCAGCCTTCGCCTAACTAGACCCCTGGGGTATAATGGGTCCTGGCTTTCGCCAGGACGACGCCGGATGTTTGGAAGCAGCAACGCCTCACACCATGCCTTCCGCCACCACCATGTAGTTCACGTCCATGTCTGACGAGAGGGTCCATTTGTCGGCGAAGGGGCTGTAGACGACGCCCGTCTGCTCGGTGATGACCAGGCGATTGTCGAGCAGGTATCTCGTCAGCTCGTCGGGGGTGACGAACTTGTTCCACTCGTGGGTGCCGCGCGGCAGCCAGCGCAGGACGTATTCGGCGCCGACGATGGCGAGCGCAAAGCTCTTCCAGTTCCTGTTCAGCGTCGAGACCACCATCAACCCGTTTGGCTTCAGCATCGCGGCGCAGCGCTTCAGGAAAACGCCGACGTCGACGACGTGCTCGACCACCTCCATCGCCAGCACGATGTCGAAGCGCTCGCGCGGGTCGATCTCCTCGACCGTGGTGCAGCGATAGTCGATCGCGAGATGCGCCTTGTCGGCATGCAGCTTCGCGGCCGCGATGTTGCTGACCGACGGATCGACGCCGATGACCTGCGCACCCAGGCGCGACAGCGGCTCGCAGAGCAGGCCGGCGCCGCAGCCGATGTCGAGCACGCGCAGACCGCCGAGGCAGTTGAGGCTGCGCGCGTTGCGCTCGAACTTGCGGCAGGCGGCATCGCGGATGTAGCCGAGCCGCAGCGGGTTGATCCGGTGCAGCGGCGCCATCTTGCCGTTGGGGTCCCACCACTCGGCTGAAAGTTTTGAGAATTTCGCGATCTCGGCGGCGTCGACGGTCGAGCCCGGCTGCGGGCTTGCGGTAGCGGAAGTATTTTGCTGCATGCTCATGGGTTGCGCGCGGTCCTACCGCGTGGTGATCGAACTGCGGAAGGCGAGCGGCGAGGCGATGGTCCGGATGGTTTCGCGACCTTCCCCCACGCCATTGATGGTGACATCGCCATAGTTGAGAATACGTCCAAGAATGGTCTGATTCACATCGACGCTCTCGACCTTGTCCAGCGCCATCTCGAAGGTGCGGCGCTTGATGAAGCCGGTCTTGTGCACGATCCGCAAATTGGTCACGTCAGTCTCGGTGGTAAAGCGATGGAACCAGCCCTTCACGGTCCAGTACAGCGCCGCCAGAGCCACCAGGCCGGCCGCGACGAGGCAGAGCAGCACGAGCCCCTCGACGATGGTTTGCCGGGACAGGACGAACAGGGCCAGCGCCACGATCCAGGCCAGGATCGCCGGAAAATAGAAGATCCAGTGCGCATTGGTCGAATACAGCACCCGCTCGCCCGGTTGCAGGATCTCGTCGATATAACGCGCCATGACCTCGATTAACCCATTGCCCGGATTGGCCCGCCCAGGAACCCGCTTGCCCCCGGCCCCGCCGCTCTGTATACGCGCGGTCGGTATCGCAGGCACCCGTCCAGCGCGGGTCACCATACTTATCCTTATGAGGGAATGCACGCGTCGTCATGAGCCGCCTCGTGATGAAATTCGGCGGCACATCCGTCGCCAACATCGAACGTATCCGCAACGTCGCACGCCATGTGAAGCGTGAGGTCGACGCCGGCCATGAAGTGGCCGTGGTCGTCTCGGCGATGTCCGGTAAAACCAACGAGCTGGTGGCCTGGTGCACCGAGGCCTCGCCGATGCACGACGCGCGCGAATACGACGCCGTGGTCGCCTCGGGCGAACAGGTGACGTCCGGCCTGCTTGCCATCGTGCTTCAGGGCATGGGTATCCAGGCCCGCTCCTGGCAGGGCTGGCAGATCCCGATCAAGACCAGCGACGCCCATGCCTCGGCCCGGATCGAGGGCATCGACGGCAGCGAGATCATCAAGCGCTTCAGGGAGCGCAAGGAAGTCGCCGTGATCGCCGGCTTTCAGGGCATCAACCCCGAGACCAACCGCATTACCACGCTCGGCCGCGGCGGCTCCGATACCTCGGCCGTGGCGATCGCCGCCGCCGTCAAGGCGGACCGCTGCGACATCTACACCGACGTCGACGGTGTCTACACCACCGATCCGCGAATCGTGCCGAAGGCGCGCCGACTCGACAAGATCGCGTTCGAAGACATGCTGGAACTGGCCTCCCAGGGCGCCAAGGTGCTCCAGGTCCGCTCCGTGGAACTCGGCATGGTCCACAACATGCCGATTTTCGTCCGCTCGAGCTTCGACAAGCCCGAGGATATCGATCCGCATGCCAACCAGCCGCCCGGCACGCTGATCTGCAGCGAGGAGGAGATCATGGAAAGCCACGTCGTCACCGGCATCGCCTTTTCGAAGGACGAGGCCCAGATCTCGGTACGCCAGATCGAGGACAAGCCCGGCGTGGCGGCGTCGATCTTCGGCCCGCTCGCGGATGCCAACATCAACGTCGACATGATCGTGCAGAACGTCTCCGAGGACGGCAAGACCACCGACCTCACCTTTACGGTCCCGGCCGCCGACTACACCAGGGCCAAGGAGACGATCACCGCGGCCAAGAGCCAGATCAATTATGCCCGGCTCGACACTGCGACCGACGTCGCCAAGATCTCGGTGATCGGCAGCGGCATGCGCAGCCATGCCGGCGTTGCCGCCCAGGCGTTCTCGGCCCTCGCGGGACGGAATATCAACATCCGGGCCATTACAACCTCCGAGATCAAATTCTCGGTTCTGATCGACACCGCCTATACCGAGCTTGCGGTGCGCACCCTGCACACGCTCTACGGTCTCGATCAGGCTTAGGCTAATTTTCTCTTAGCGGTCGCAGCAAACGCTGAGGTCTCCACACTTTCGCGTTTGGCAGGCGTTTTGCTTGGCAAAACAAGCCCCAATTCGCTATACGGCGAACAGGGTGGGCTGCCGGAAACTGTGCCCCAGTTGAGGCGGTGCTGATTCGGCCCAGGCAACCGCCGGGGCTGGCGCCGGACGAGCAAATTTGTTGTTTTTCTGGATTTCTGGGCGAGCCGCCGCGGGTCCTTTCGGCCCCGGCAGACGGAGGAGATTGACGGTTCATGCGGAGCGCGTCGGGAGGTCCCCGCGTCTTGTTGAGACGGCTCCGCGAAACCATGGCGGAGCAGGTCTCGGCCCAGGAGCGGCTCGACAAGATCGTGGTGCTGATCGCGGCCAACATGGTGGCCGAGGTGTGCTCCGTCTATGTGCTGCGCGTCGACAACACGCTCGAGCTCTATGCCACCGAAGGTCTCAACCGCGAGGCGGTGCACCACACCGTGCTCAGCGCCCATGAGGGCCTTGTCGGCCTGGTCGCCAGCGAGGCAACCCCTCTCAACTTGAACGATGCGCAGAGCCATCCGGCCTTCTCTTTCCGCCCGGAGACCGGCGAAGAGATCTACCACTCCTTTCTCGGCGTGCCGATCCTGCGCGCCGGCAACACGCTCGGCGTGCTGGTGGTGCAGAACCGCGCCAAGCGCAACTATGTCGAGGAGGAGCTCGAGGCGCTTCAGACCACCGCGATGGTGCTGGCGGAGCTGATCGCCTCCGGCGAGCTGTCTGCGCTGGCCCAGCCGGGCCATGAGCCCGCGGCGCGCCATTCGGCGCAGAAGGTCGGCGCCATCCTGTCGGAAGGCATCGCGCTCGGCCATGTCGTGCTGCACGAGCCCCGCGTGGTCATCAAGGACTACATCGCCGAGGACCTGCCGAAGGAGATCAAGCGGCTCGACACCGCGCTGGCCAAGCTGCGCGCCGATCTCGACCGCATGCTGGAGCGCGGCGACGTCGCCGAGGGCGGCGAGCATCGCGAGGTGCTGGAAGCCTATCGCATGTTCGCCAACGACCAGGGCTGGTCGCACAAGCTGCACGAGGCGGTCGCCACCGGCCTCACGGCGGAAGCCGCCGTCGAGCGTGTGCAATCCGACACCCGCGCGCGCATGCTGCGCTCGACCGATCCCTATTTGCGCGACCGGCTGCATGATCTCGAGGATCTCGGCTATCGCCTGATGCGGCAGCTGGTCGGCCAGGATCACGCGCCGTCACGCGAACAATTGCCCGACAATGCCATCGTCATCGCGCGCGCGATGGGCCCGGCGGCGCTGCTCGACTACGACCGCAAGCGCCTGCGCGGCATCATATTGGAAGAAGGCACCGCCAATTCCCACGTCTCGATCGTGGCGCGCGCGCTCGGCATTCCCGCGGTCGGCGAAGTCCCGAACGCGCCTGGTATCGCCGATCCCGGCGACGCCGTCATCGTCGACGGCACCTCCGGCATGATCTATGTGCGCCCATCGCAGGAGGTCGAAGCCGCCTTCGCGGAGCGCGTGCGCTTCCGCGCCCGCCGCCAGGCGCAGTATCTGGCGCTGCGCGACCGGCCCTGCGTCACCAAGGACGGCCAGAAGGTCGAGCTGATGATCAATGCGGGTCTCGCGATCGACCTGCCGCACATCGAAGACACCGGCAGCGCCGGCATCGGCCTGTTCCGCACCGAGCTGCAATTCATGGTGGGCCAGAGCCTGCCGCGCACCAGCGACCAGCTCGCGCTGTATCGCACCGTGCTGGATGCCGCCGGCACGAAGCCCGTCACCTTCCGCACCCTCGACATCGGCGGCGACAAGGCGCTGCCTTACATGGAGGCGGTGATCGAGGAGAATCCCGCGCTCGGATGGCGCGCGATCCGGCTCGGCCTCGACCGTCCCGGCCTGTTGCGCGGCCAGATCCGCGCGCTGCTGCGCGCCGGCGGCGGCCGCGCGCTGCGCATCATGTTCCCGATGATCTCGGAGGTGGGAGAATTCGATTCGGCGAAGGCGCTGGTCGAACGCGAGCTGACCTATCTGCGCCAGCACGGCCACACGCTGCCTGAAAGAATCGACATCGGCACCATGGTCGAGGTGCCGGCGCTGCTTTATCAGCTCGACGAACTCCTGAAGAAGGTCGACTTCATCTCGGTCGGCTCCAACGATCTATTCCAGTTCCTGTTTGCGGTCGACCGCGGCAACGCAAAAGTCTCCGAGCGCTTCGACACCATGTCGGCGCCGATCCTGCGCGCGCTGCGCGACATCGCACACAAGACGCAAGCCGCGAACAAATCGCTGTCGCTCTGCGGCGAGATGGCGTCGAAACCGATCGGTGCGCTGGCGCTGATCGCGATGGGCTATCGCTCGTTGTCGCTCTCGGCCACCGCGCTCGGCCCGGTCAAGGCCATGGTGCTCGATCTCGACGCCAAGAAGGCCGAAGCGATGCTCGGCCCGTTGTTGGACGCGCCCGCCGGCAGCGTCTCGATCCGGCAGAAGCTGACGGAATTTGCCGAGGCCGAAGGCCTGGCGTTGTAGCGGGCCTGTCGCCCCCTCCTGCCGCCTCGCCCTTTCCCGCATTTTGAGACTGAACCAATGTCGTCACTCCCCGAAGCCAAACTGGACGTCCTGCTCGCGCATCACGCCTCGCTGGAGGCCGAATCGCTCGGTCAGCTCGCCTCCGAACGCTATGTGCAGATCACGCGTGAGCTCGCCGAGCTCACGCCGCTCATCGAAGCGGTCAAAGCCTATCGTTCGGCCGTCAAGGAGCTCGCCGACACCGAGGCGCTGATCGCCGACTCCGCGACCGATGCCGAGATGCGCGCCATGGCGGAAGCCGAGCGCGACGAACTGACGCCGAAGATCGAGGACCTGGTCCAGAAGATCCGCGTCGCACTGCTGCCGAAGGACGCGATGGACGATCGCAACGTGGTGCTGGAAATCCGCGCCGGCACCGGCGGCGACGAGGCTTCGCTCTTCGCCGGCGACCTGTTCCGGATGTACGAGCGCTTCGCGGCCCTGCAGGGCTGGAAAGTCGAAGTGATCTCGGCGAGCGAGGGCAGCGTCGGCGGCTATAAGGAAATCATCGCCGAGGTCCAGGGCCGCGGCGCGTTCTCGAAGCTGAAATTCGAGTCCGGCGTGCACCGGGTACAGCGCGTGCCGGACACCGAGACGCAGGGGCGCATCCACACATCCGCCGCCACCGTCGCCGTGATGCCCGAGGTCGAGGAGGTTGACGTCGAGATCCGGAACGATGATTTGCGTATTGAAACCATGCGCGCCGGAGGCGCCGGCGGCCAGCACGTCAACAAGACCGAATCGGCGATCCGCATCACCCACATCCCGACCGGCATCGTGGTGATGATGCAGGACAGCCGCTCGCAGCACAAGAATCGCGCTTCCGCCATGAACATCCTGCGTTCGCGCATCTACGACGCCGAGCAGCAACGCCTCGACGCGGCGCGCTCGGCCGAGCGCAAGGAGAAGGTCGGCTCCGGCGATCGCAGCGAGCGCATCCGCACTTACAATTTTCCGCAAGGACGCGTCACCGATCACCGCATCAATTTGACGCTCTACAAGCTGCCGCAGGTGATCGCGGGCGAAGCGCTGGGCGAATTGACCGACGCGCTGACCACCGAGCACCAGGCCGCGCAGCTCGCCGCTCAGGGCGCGGCGGCGTGACCGGCGCGTGAGCAATCCCTTCACCGCATTATCCGTTGAGAGCGCGCGGCGCGCGCTCGCCGCGCAACTGAGATCGGCGCAGCTCGAAGAAGCCGAGCTCGACGCGCGGATCCTGCTCGGCGCGGCACTCGGACTTGATCTCACAGGTCTCGTTGCGCAGGCCGCACGCCTGCTTACGGAAACCGAGACGTCGCGGCTCGCGCAATATGTCGGGCGCCGCATCGCCGGCGAGCCGGTCGCCCGCATTCTCGGCACGCGTGAATTCTGGGGCCTGCCGTTTCGTCTGTCGGAAGCAACGCTGGTGCCGCGTCCCGACACCGAGACCGTGGTCGAACTGGCGCTCGAAATCTTTCGCGAGCGGCAAGCCTCCCATCAGATACGCATCGCCGATATCGGCACCGGATCCGGCGCCATCCTGCTCGCGCTGCTGCACGAAATTCCCGGCGCCGTCGGCGTCGGCACCGATCTCAGCCTGACCGCGCTCAAGACCGCCAGAGACAACGCCGCTGCTCTGGGCCTTGCCGACCGCGCCGGCTTCGTCGCCTGCTCCTACGCAGCGGCGCTCCGCGGCCCGTTCGACCTCGTCGTGTCGAACCCGCCCTACATCCCGTCGGCCGAAATTCCGAAATTGAGCATCGAGGTGCGCGAGCACGATCCGCATCTGGCGCTGGACGGCGGCAATGACGGTTACGACGCCTATCGCGCCCTGATCCCGCAGGCGGCTGAACGTCTCGCCCCCGGCGGAGCACTGATCGTCGAGGCCGGACAGGGCCAGGCCCGAAATATTGAAACCTTGATGACAGCTGCCGCGTTGGTCGTGGACAGGCCGCCCAAGGCCGATCTGGCGGGCATCCCGCGGGCGGTTTCGGCCCGGAAAATGCCCCCATAAAAGCCGGATTGGGCTGCAAAAAACCTCTTGGAATATCCCTTGGGAACGACTACCTTCCGACCAACACATCGGTGCCGGCCCCGTAGACCTACGGGCGAAAGCCGGGCTCTCGGGCGAGAGCTTACTGATAATGGTTCCAAGCCGCAGGTCCTGTTGAGCGCGATGGCCATTTGAGCTGCGCTGCTTACCGACCGCAACGTGAACGAAAGCCTGATATTGCGCTTGAAGACTTACGCAACAAAGCAGGGCTTGTTTCGGCAGGCGATATGAATGGGTTCGCTGGCGATGGATGCTGGCGGTGGGGAACGCGTCTTTTGTTGAACGCGACGGTCGACGAACATCGGCAGGGATCAATCCGCTCTTGCGTGCGGTTGCGCGCAAGCGATGTGAACCGCTGTCATCAGGTCACTCTCGGCAATCAGTAATGCGTGCAACCTTTAGGGCTGGAATTAAAGGCAGGACATGAGAAACGGTCAGAACAAGCAGCGGATGCGCAACCGCAACAATAATAATAACAATAACAACAATAATAACCGGCGCGGCCAGAACCCGATGACCCGGGTCTACGAGTCCAACGGACCCGATATCAAGATCCGCGGCACGGCTTCGCATATTGCTGAAAAGTATCTCCAACTCGCGCGCGACGCACGCTCCTCCGGAGACCCCGTTGCGGCCGAGAACTACTACCAGCATGCCGAGCATTATTTTCGCCTGATCGCGACGGCTCAGGAACAGTTCCGGCAGAATCAGCAGCCACGCGGCGACGAGCCCATCAGCAACAGCAGCGGCGACGACGGCGAGGACGACGGCGAGAATTTCTCGAACTTCGGCCAGGAGCCGGGTTTTGTCCCACAGCCGCCACCGCAGCCCTTCACGCGCGACCGCGACGGCCCGCGCGATCATCAACCGCGTGATCATCAGCCCCGCGACAACCACTATCAGCGCGACAACCAGCAGCCGCGCGAGCATCGCGAACGCGACCATCGCCCGCAGCCGCAATATCAGCCCCAGCCGCAACCGCTGCCGCTGAACCAGCCCCAGCCCGTCGTAGCCGACGCCGTCAGCGTCGATCGCCTGCCGTCCTTCATCACCGGCCCGCAGCCGCAGGTGAGCGGTGGCGCGCCCGGCCAGGCCGGCTTCGAGGGTGGTGGTGGCGAGCGCTTTCCGCGGCGGCGCCGCCGGCCGAATGGCCCGCGCCCCGAGCGCGAAGCCGCTCCGGCCGCTTCGAGCGACGAAGTGGCTCCCGGCGAGTAAGCCTTTCGCCGGACGTCCTGCGCCAGATACCCTGACCTGAATCGTCCCGGCATGTCCGGGACGATTTGTTTTTAGCCGCGCGTCGCCGTCGTCGAGGACGGTACCAGCACCGGCTTCGCCAGCGAGGGAATCAGCCGCGCCCGCTCGCGCTTGGCGGGGATCGCGCGGTAGACCTGCTTGGTCGCCTCGACGATGTGCACGCCGGCAAAGGGCAGCGACAGCGCCGCGCCGGCCCGCTCCCACATCTGTGCGGATTTCAGCACCCAGCCGCCGGCATAGGGCGGCATGAACAGCGCCTCGCCCCAGGCGGTCGGGGTGAACCAGGTCTGGCGCAACAGGTCCGTGATCTGCGAGCGCGAATAGGGCCGGCCGTGACCGAACGGCGTGCTGTCGGTGCGGGTCCACACCCCGCGCCGGTTCGGAATCACCGCAATCACGCGACCGGACGGCGACAGCACGCGCCATGCCTCGCGCAGCAGCGCGGCCGGATCGTCCGACATCTCCAGTGCGTGGACCAGCAGGATGCGATCGACCGCGGCGTCGGGAAGCGGCAGCGAGAACTCATCCACCAGCGAGGCGAGTGCCGGCCGTCCCGTCGGCCATTTCAGGACGCCCTGGGCCGACGGCATGAAGGCGATGCAGCGCTCCGCGTCCTCGCGGAACAACCCGAGATAGGGCGTGGGATAGCCGAAGCCGAGCACCCGCTGGCCGTCGACGCGCGGCCAGCGCTCCCGAATGCCGCGATTGATCATTTGCCGCGCCACAATCCCGAGGCGACGGGAGTAGAACTCGCGGAGGTCGACGACATCAATGGTCATGACCGCAATGTAACATGCACGAGGTGGCCCCTGCGCGCGGAATATTGCATTGCCTGCGCAACGTTAACGCCATATTTGTCTGACGGAGCTGAGCGCGATGGAGACGACATGGCCGCCGAAATTCGTACTTTCACCTGTTTAAACGACAATTTCGGTTATCTGATCCACGATGTGGAAACCAAGGCGACGGCGTCGATCGACGCGCCGGAGGCCGGCCCCATCGTGAGGGCGCTCGAGCGCGAGGGCTGGCAGCTCACCGACATCCTGATCACCCATCATCATGGCGATCATGTCGGCGGAGTCGCCGAACTCAAGCAGAAATACAATTGCCGCGTCGTCGCGCCGCATGACAAGACGACGGAGATCGCAGACGTCGACCTGCGCGTCGCCAATGCCGAAATCGTCAAGGTCGGCAGCTTGCTGGGGCGCGTACTGGAGACGCCCGGCCACACGCTCGACCACATCTCCTATGTGTTCGACACCGAGAAGGCGTTGTTCGCCGCCGACACGCTCTTCTCGATCGGCTGCGGCCGCGTGTTCGAGGGCACCTATCCGATGATGTGGGATTCGCTTTTGAAACTGCGTGCCCTGCCCGACGACTTCAAGCTCTATTGCGGCCATGAATACACGGCGTCCAACGTCAAGTTCGCACTGACCGTCGACCCCGACAATGCGGCGCTGCAAGCGCGCGCGGCGGAGGTGGCGAGGCTGCGGGCCGAGAACAAGCCGACCATTCCCTCGCTGCTTGGCGACGAGAAGCGGACAAACGTGTTCCTGCGCGCCGACGAACCGTCGATCGCAGCCAGGCTGCACATGAAGGGCGCGGATGCCACCGCGGTCTTCGGCGAGCTGCGCGAGCGCAAGAACAAGTCTTGAAGACCAAATCTTGAAAAGCAAATCCTGACGGGAATCGATGCCGACCGCAGCCGAGATCATCGCGCGCCTCGAACTCCGCCCGCATCCCGAGGGCGGGCACTATCGCGAGACGTTTCGCGACCAGACCACCGACGCCAACGGCCGCGCACGCTCGACCCTCATCTACTTCCTGCTGGCGCGCGGCGAGCGCTCGCACTGGCATCGCATCGATGCGGTCGAGAGCTGGCACTATTACGCCGGCAGCCCCCTGACACTGCGCATCGCCCATGACGGCTGCTCCCAGCACGAGGTGCGGCTCGGTACGGACCTCGTGAGCGGCGAACGGCCGCAGGCGATCGTGCCGGCGGATGCGTGGCAGACGGCGGAGACCACCGGCGAGTGGACCCTGGTCGGCTGCACCGTGGCGCCCGCCTTCGAGTTCGCGAGGTTCGAGCTAGCGCCGAAGGGCTGGGAGCCCTGAATCTCAATCTGGAATCGGGTGGGTTCGATCCGCTTCTCCCTTTACGACAGCGCTTCCAATCAACAGGAGCGCACGATGCACGGAACACTCGGCCCCGCCGCCGTCCAGATCGACCCGGCCATCTTGTATTTCGGCACGCCCGTCGTCCTCATCGGCTCAACCAATGAAGACGGCACTTCCAATCTCGCGCCGATGTCGTCGGCATGGTGGGTCGGGTGGCGCTGCATGCTGGGACTGGCCCGGAATTCCAAGACCACCGAGAACATGATTCGCACGGGCGAATGCGTGCTCAATCTGCCGTCCGCCGATCTCGTCGCCGCGGTCGATCGCCTCGCACGGACCACGGGATCGGATCCGGTGCCGCCCGGCAAACTCTATCGCGGCTATCGGCACGAGAAGGACAAGTTCGGTCGTGGCGGACTAACCGTGCTGCCGGGCGAAACAGTCGCGGCACCGCGTGCGGCCGAGTGTCCCGTGCAGATGGAAGCCAAGGTCGCCCATGTCCATGAGATGGCGCAGGATGACGAGGTCTGGCGTGGCAACCTTACGGCGATCGAGGTGCGCATCACCCGCGTGCACGCGCATCCAGAGATCATGATGGACGGCGCCACCAATCGCATCGACCCGGACAAATGGCGGCCGCTGATCCTCAGTTTTCAGGAATTCTACGGCTTGACACCGCAGCGCTTGCAGCGTTCCGAACTCGGGCAGATCCCTGAAGTGATGTACCGGCCACCGGGTTGGCAGCCGGCGCTTTAGCCGCGGATCAATCCTGGTCGGCTGCAGTGGGCTTCCGCACGGGTATTCGACGAACAAACCTGGTCGGAAGCCTCTCATAGGCCGGCCGATAACCACCGGCTCGATAATCTTCCTCTGTCAATTCAATGAAGAATTCTCCATCGCTTATCGTAACGGTCTCGGGCCGGCCATTCGCGTGCTCGTTCCGATAAATGCCGGTAAACCTTTCGGGCGTCGCGCTGACTTGCGCCACGGCGCCCGGAGCAGCGAGCATCGAGATCAGCATCAGAGGTATGGCGAGAGAGCGAATCATCGCTTCCGCAGCACCATGTCCTTCGCCGCGATCAGGCCGCCGCCGGCGATCAGGATGGCGGCGATGGTGATGTTGGTACTCGCCTTCGCAAAGCCTGCGGCGATGAGGAAGCCGGTCGAGAGCAGCGGCGTCGCGTAGGAGGCGGCGCCGAGCACGCGGATATCGCCGCGCTTCATGCCGATGTCCCAGGCGTAGAACGCAGCACCGACGGGACCGATGCCGAGCGCGAGCACGGAGAGCCATTGCAACGTCGTGTCCGGCCATACCGTGGTTTCAAGCAGTCCATGCATCAGCGCGGCAAGCACCGCGGTAGCAAGACAGAATCCCGCGACAGCATCGGTCGGCACCGCCTTCAATCGCCGCGACAACACCGAATAGATCGCCCATACGAACGCTGCGATGAAGGCCGCGGCTAATCCCGGCAATTGCCCCCGGGTGAAGCTGGAGGTGCTCCCGGCGAACAGCAGCACGGTGCCGACGAGACCGAGCAGGGCGCCGACGACGTGATGCACGGCAAGCCGCTCGCCCGGTAGGAACGACGAGAACAGCACGATCAGGAGCGGCCACAGATAATTCAGCAGGCCGGCTTCAGCCGGTGGCGCAAAGCGCAACCCGAGGAAATACAGCGCGTGATAGCCGAACAGTCCGCCGACACCCACGGTCCACACGACCAGCGGCTGACGCAGGCTCTTGGCCGCCTCGCCGCGGCCGATCCAGGTGAGCAGCCCGACCAGACCGCCGATCGCGAACGTCATCGCGGCCAGCTGGAACGCCGGGATCTTTCCGGTCGCCACCGTCATCACTGACAGCAGCGACCACATCAGGATCGCGGTCAATCCGATCAGCGTCGCGGTGCGGGGAGTCATCGATCAAAAGGCTCTGAGGACGTTTATGCCCGGCACGAGGCCGGGCATTTTCGTCTTCACTATCGCCTTGTCGCGCCTGAAGCTACAGATTTTGGCTCAGCGACGTTGCGCCAAGAGAATGGGCGCCATCAGGCCTGATATTGGCCGCCATTGATGGTCAGCGTCGAGCCGGTGATGAAGCCGGCTTCGTCCGCCGCCAGGAACACGACCGCGCGCGCGATCTCTTCCGGTTCGCCGAGCCGGTTCACCGGGATCTGCGGGATCACGTTCTTTTCCAGGACGTCCTTTGGCACGGCCTGCACCATTTCGGTGTTGATGTAGCCGGGGCAGATCGCGTTGACGGTGATGCCGCCCTTGGCGTTCTCGAGCGCGAGCGCCTTGGTGAAGCCGATGTCACCGGCCTTCGCCGCGGAATAGTTGACCTGGCCGAACTGTCCCTTTTGGCCGTTGATCGACGAGATCGAGATGATGCGGCCGAACTTGCGCGCACGCATGCCTTCAATGATGGGACGCGTCATGTTGAACAGCGAACCGAGATTGGTATTGATGACGGCGTTCCACTGCTCGAGCGTCATCTTGTGGAAGGCAGTGTCGCGGGTGATGCCGGCATTGTTGACGAGCACGTCGATCGGTCCGACCTCGGCTTCGACCTTCTTCACGCCCTCGGCGCAGGCATCGAAACTGCTGACGTCCCATTTGTAGACCGCGATGCCGGTCTCGGCCTTGAACTTCTCCGCCGCCGCGTCGTTGCCGGCATAGCTCGCCGCAACCTTGTAGCCGGCCGCCTTCAGCGCCTTGCTGATCGCAGCTCCGATGCCCCGCGTACCACCCGTCACCAATGCAACACGTGCCATATCGTATTCCCTTCCCTTGGACTCTTCGGACGTTTCTGAGTGATCGTTTTTAAGTGCGGATTATGGGGGACGTTTGACGGACATCAAGAACAAAACGCCCGGCGTCGAGCCGGGCGTTTCTATTTAGTCGAGGCTTGTACGGTTGCGAAGAATATTTGATTTGCAACCGCCGCCTTTTTAATCGCGTGCAACGCACTCAGCCACGCGTGCAGCGCACGCGCAGATGACGCGTCACTATCTTCAGTCGCGCGCCACACACATCGCGATACCCATGCCGCCACCGATGCACAGCGTGGCGAGGCCCTTCTTCGAGTCCCGCTTCTGCATTTCGTGCAGCAGTGTCACCAGTACGCGTGCGCCGGAGGCACCGACCGGATGGCCGATCGCGATAGCGCCGCCGTTGACGTTGACCTTGGAGGTATCCCAGCCGAGATCCTTGTTGACGGCACAAGCCTGCGCCGCGAAGGCTTCGTTGGCCTCGATCAGGTCGAGATCGCCGACGTTCCAGCCGGCCTTCTTCAGCGCGGCGCGCGAGGCCGGGATTGGGCCCGAGCCCATGATCTTCGGATCGACGCCCGCCTGCGCCCAGGACACGATGCGCGCGAGCGGCTTCTTGCCTTCCTTGGCGGCCTGCTTGGCGGTCATCAGCACCACGACCGCAGCGCCGTCATTGATGCCGGACGCAGACCCAGCGGTGACCGTGCCGTCCTTCTCGAAGGCGGGACGGAGCTTCGCCATCGCGTCGACCGTTGCGCCATGGCGCGGATATTCGTCGGCGCTGACGACGACATCGCCCTTGCGTCCCTTGATGGTGACGGGGACGATTTCGTCGTTGAATTTACCGGCCTTCTGCGCGGCCTCGGCCTTCTGCTGCGAGGCCACGGCGAACTCGTCCTGCTGGGCGCGGGTGATCTGCCACTGCCGCGCGACGTTCTCGGCGGTGTTGCCCATGTGATAGCCGTTGAAGGCGTCCCACAGCCCGTCCTTGATCATGGTGTCGATGAATTCGACTGCTCCCATCTTGACGCCGCCACGCAGATACTGGGCGTGCGGAGCCATGCTCATGGATTCCTGGCCGCCGGCGACCACGATCTCGGAATCGCCGTTGAGCAGCGCCTGATAGCCGAGGGCAACGGTGCGCAGGCCCGAACCGCAGAGCTGGTTGACGCCCCAGGCCGGGCTCTCGACCGGAATGCCGGCATTGATCGAGGCCTGGCGGGCCGGGTTCTGGCCTTGGGCGGCGGTCAGGATCTGGCCCATGATGACTTCGGAGACCCGGCCGGGCTCGATGCCGCCGCGCTCCAGCGCGGCCTTGATGGCAATGGCGCCGAGGTCATGGGCGGGAAGGGTTGCGAACGCTCCGTTGAAGCTTCCGACCGGGGTGCGGGCGGCGCTGACGATGACGACATCGTCTGACATGGGCATCTCCTGGGTTGAATGGGGGCAGACGGGGCTGGGGAAACGGCTCGCCAGTCTCGGACGGCATCCTGTTAACGTCGTTGAGGCATGTCAATCGGCCGGCGGCCGAATTCATCCCGCAGCGCATTCAAAATAGCGTTCTTGGCGCTTTCGCAAGCACGTTTTTGCTGCCCGATTAACCGTGGCGCACAAAACGGTAGCGTGACCCCTTTGAAAATGCTTATTTTGTTGCGTTGCGTACTCTTCCCGCCCTGCGGCATAGCCCGTCAGGTTCCCGTTCTCCGCGTCTTGCAAGTGAGAGCCCATGGCGAAATCAGACCAACCCACCACCATCAAGAAATACGCGAACCGCCGGCTCTATAACACCGGGACGAGCACTTACGTGACGCTGGAAGACCTCGCCTCCATGGTCAAGGACGGCGAAGATTTCCTGGTCTACGACGCCAAGACCGGCGACGACATCACCCGCTCCGTGCTTGCCCAGATCATCTTCGAACAGGAGAACAAGGCCGGCCAGAACCTGCTCCCGACCACCTTCCTGCGCCAGTTGATCCGCTTCTACGGCGACAGCATGCAGATGGTCGTGCCGAAATATCTGGAGCAGGCCATCGCGTCGCTGACGCAGGAGCAGGAGAAGTTCCGCAAGCAGATCGCCACCTCGCTGTCCGGAACCCCGTTTGCGCCGCTGGAGGAACAGGTCCGCCGCAACATGGAGCTGTTCCAGCAGACCTTCTCGATGTTCAAGCCCTTCGCGCCCGGCGCAGGCCGCCCCGCAGGCTCCGCTGAGCCGGCGCCTGAGGCGACCGCCGAAGCCCCGAAGGACAGCAATATCGACGATTTGCGCCAGCAGATGAAAGACATGCAGGAACGCCTCGAGCGGATGTCGAAGAAGGACGAGTAGGTCGTCCCTCTGCGCCGGCTCCCGGCAGGCCGGAGGACGCGCCATGTCCGACCGAAGCACCCATTGGGACAATGTCTACGCCACCAAGGGCGAAGCCGAGGTCAGCTGGTTTCAGAACAGTCCGGCGACTTCGCTCGCGATGATCAGAGCGGCTAATCCAGGCCGCGAGGCTGCCATCCTCGACATCGGCGGCGGCGCATCGCGGCTGGTCGATGCTCTCCTGCTGGACGGATATCGCGACGTCGCTGTGCTGGATCTCTCTGCCAATGCGCTTGACGCTGCAAAGAAGCGAATCGGCCCAGCCGCTTCGACGGTCGACTGGATCGTTGCCGACGCCACGACATGGCACCCGGCAAAGACATACGACCTATGGCACGATCGGGCGGCGTTTCACTTCCTGACCGATTCCCGCGACAGGACCGCATACATCGAGCGGCTGCGGTCGGCGGTTGCGCCCGGCGGCCACGTCATCATTGCGACGTTTGCGCTCGACGGTCCCGAGAAGTGCAGCGGCCTGCCGGTGCAGCGTCATGACAGCGCGAGCCTTGCGGCGGAGCTCGGGCCGGGGTTCGAGCTGGTCGAAACGCGCAACGAGGCGCACCATACGCCGTGGAATTCGACGCAGGCGTTTCAGTTCAGCCGGTTCAAGCGGCACAGCTAGGGCGGTGCTATTAAGCCGCCAGCTTCACCGCATGGGCAAAGTCCCAATAGAGCTTGCGCGCGCGAATGTAGAGCGGACCCGGCTTCAGCTCGCGATCGTCAATGCGGATCACCGGCGCGACTTTTGCGAAATTTCCGGTAGAAAAGATCTCGTCGGCGGCCACGAAGTCGGCGTAGCGCAGCGTCTTCTCGACCACGGTGACGCCGTCGGCGCGAAGCAGGCTGATGACGCGCTGGCGGGTGATTCCGTTGAGGAAGGTGCCGTTCGGCACCGGCGTGTAGACCACGCCGTCCCTGGCCATGAACACGTTGGAATTGCCGAACTCCGCGACGTTGCCGAGCATGTCGAGCATCAGCGCGTTCTGGAAGCCGCGCGAGGCGGCTTCGGCAAGCGCGCGCGAATTGTTCGGATAGAGACAGGCGGCCTTGGCCTCGACCGGGGCGCATTCGGCGGTGGGCCTGCGGAACGGCGATAGCGTGATCGCGTTGCCGACGGGTTTTGGCATCGGCGCCTCGTAGATGCACAGGCACCAATCGGTGGTCTCGGGGTCGAACAGCACGCCGCCACCCGAGCCATTCTGCGCCCAGTACATCGGACGGACGTAGAGCTCGGCATCCGGCGCGAAGCGCGCGATGCCTTCGTTTGCGAGTGTCATCCAGGTTCCGGTATCGACCACCGGCTTCAGCCCAAAGTTGGTCGCGGACTGATTGGCGCGGGCGACGTGGCGGTCGAGATCCGGCGCGACGCCTTCGAACGCCCGCGCGCCGTCGAACACGACCGAGCCGAGCCAGGCCGCATGCGTGCGCGGACCCATGATCGGCACATTGCCGTCATGCCATTTGCCCTCGAAGAAGGTCCAGCTCGGCGAATATGCGATGGGTTTTTTGATCTCGGCCATGACCGGCCTCTCCCTTGGCGTGGTGCCGCATTATAGCGCCACTATTGGGCGCAATTTCTAAATGATTCCCTGCGGGAAAATGGTGAGTTACCCTCCCGGAAGGGAAAGGAAGCACCATGCCGCTCGATCCACTCGCAAAGCGTTTGTTGACCATGATGGCTGCGGCCGCGCCGCAGGCAAGGAGCCGGCCGAGCGTGGAGGCACGGCGGCAATCATTGGCAAAACTGATGCAGTTTGCGCGCGCCGATGCGCCTGACGTGACGTCGTCCGACGGCATGCTGCCTGGTCCCGGCGGCGCGCTGCCCTATCGCCTCTATTCACCGGCAAGCGCCGCCGATCGCGCGCCCGGCTTCGTGTTCTTTCACGGCGGCGGGCTCGTTGCCGGCAGCATCGTCACGCATGACCGCATCGCAGCGGCATTGGCACATGCGACCGGCTGCCGCCTCGTCTCGGTCGATTACCGGCTGGCGCCCGAGCACAAATTCCCCGCCGCCGTGGACGATGCGATCGCTGCCACCGAATGGGTGGCGCGCGAGGCCTCATCGCTCGGTATCGACGCGGGGCGTCTGGTGCTCGGCGGCGATTCCGCGGGTGCAACGCTCGCTGCGATCGTGTGCCAGGAGGCAGCGCAGGCCGCAGGCCTTTCCATCGTAGCGCAATGCCTGATCTGCCCGGTGCTGGATTTCGAGGAGGCCTCACCTTCGCGCCAGGCGTTCGCCGAGGGCCACCTGATCGACCGCGTCACGATCGAAGCTGATCTCGCCGACTATCTGCCCGAGGACCTGGATGCCGCCGATCCCCGCATCTCGCCCCTGCGCGCGACACGGCTTGCGGGCCTGCCGACCGCCATCATCCACACCGCCGAGTTCGACCCGATGCGCGACGAGGGCAATGCCTATGCCCGCAAGCTGCTCGCCGCGGGCGTCGCGGTCGAGCACGTCTGCCATGAGGGCATGGTCCACAATTTCCACGCTATGGGCGCAATCCTGCCGCAAGCGCAGCTCGTGCTGTCGCAGATCGGGGAGCAGGTCAGGCGGGCGGTGGGGACGTGAAGCACCTGGTCTTGCCGCCTCCCGCAACGGGAGAGGAAAGAGAATGCCTCACGCTCTCGCCTCGATGACGGAACGCGCCGCCGCGACATAGCTTGGCCAATGCGAATCCGCATAGCGCTCGGCCTCCCACGCGCAGGTGACGTCGGGCGCATGCGCAGCCGCGATCATGCGCGCAAAGCGCTCTTCGGCGACCGTCACGTCGTCGGACGCGGCCGAGGGCGCGGCTGCTGCGACGGTCGGCGCAACGGCGAGTCCCGCCAGTCCGGCGAGCAGGATGCGGCGTGACGTGTCCATGGCTGTCGTTCTCCAGTGTCCGGCCTGCACTCTGGCGGAGGATGTGTCAGTGCGGTGACGGCAACGTACCTGCGTGCATTCGCACCGTCCACCGATTGCGGATACCACTTGACCATACGGGCGATCACATTCCATCTAGCAGGCAGTTTCGCCATCACGGCAGACGCGTCGGATTGTCACGTGTCCCATCGAACCCAATCGCCCCGCTCGGCCTTGCGCGCTTTCGCGATGGGACTGCTCTGCCTGATGATGCCGGCTGGCGCATTGGCCGCCGATAGTGACCAAGACGCTGTCGCGAAGCCGGCGGTTCCGAATATCTATCTCGACCTGCGCACAACGTACGCCACGATCCCCGCGGGCACGCTCGGGCTCGGCTTCGGCAACACATCATTGTCTGCAGCATTCGAAGCGTTGGCGGCGCGCAGGGGCGATGCGCTGCCGAACGGATTGCCGGCCGCGAAGTCAATCGCCCTCGATCTCCCGATGACCGTCGACGTCAGCGATCGCGTCTCGCTCTACGGCGGCGTCTCGGGCTCGACCACGGACCTAGGCGGTGGCTGGTCGGCGTTCGACATCACCAGCTGGAACATCGGTGTGCAAGCCGATCTCTACCAGCAAAACGGCGGAAAGATCCCGACAATCACGCTGCAATCCACCCTGACGCAGTCAGTGCCCAACGACCCCGGCATGACAACGTCATTCAACAACATCCTGGAGTTCGACTACGCGCTCGACGAGGACGAGACACGCGGATGGCTTGCCGGGGTGCAATATACCATCACCGACATTGCCGGCGCGGTCGTCCGCATCCGGCCGAACACGATCCTCTATGCCGGCGGCTACTACCAATGGCCGAGCAACTGGAAATTCACCGGCCGTCTCGGCGTGCAATCGTTCGGCGGCGCGCAACTCGCAGGCAGGGTGCTGGCTGAACCCTTCACGCAGCCGATCCTGCGCCTCGATCTCGATCGCATGGACGACAATGACAACCGACTATTCGGCATCACTGCACAGATCGCCTGGATGCCGAAACCGTCCTACCAGCTGACGTTGCGGACGCCGCTCTACGCGGTGCGCAACTGACTGCGGACCGTGGTGGATTTTCCGTAAAGCGGAGCAACCGCATTTTCACGGACATCAGAGCAAGGGCCGCTCCCGCTCATCGTTGATGATGAAGGGCTTTTCGCGTTCAACGCTGACGTGACGACGGCCGGATGCGTGAACCAATTATTAGCCCTCTCGCACAATCGCGCACCACCTTACCTTTCGGCAAGTAAGCTTCGGGCAAACTGGGCCGATGTCGCTTGGGAGGTTTGGAATGCCCCGCTTGGTATCGGAACGAACGTTCCTCGCCGGCCAGATCTTCTTCAACTTCGGTCAGTCGACCATCGATTGCGTCGTGCGCCGGATGTCCGAAGACGGCGCGACGCTGGAGATGCAGAGCAGCATCGGCGTGCCCGATCGGTTCCAGCTCCGGCTCGCAGGCCAGGAGATCCTCTCCTGCCATGTGCTCTGGCGGTCGGACCGTCAGATCGGGGTTGCGCTCGGAGCGGAAGATCATGTCGAGCCGAAGGCCGTGGACGAGCAGGAGCGGCCGACCGATTCGCTGATGCGCGGACAGATGTTGGCGCTTCGGGCGGCTCTCGATTTCGTCCCACTTGGCATCGTGCTGCTGGATGCCAATCTCCGCGCGCAGTTGATCAATCGGGCGTTCCGGCAGATGTGGCTCTTGCCGGAGGAAGTTGCCAACAGCAATCCGTCATTTGTGACGTTGATGCATCATGGCCGCGATACGCTCGCCTACGAGATTCCGCCGGCCGAGCTTGAGGCCTATGTCGCCGAACGCGTCCGTCAGATACAGGCGGGTGATGCGTCTCCGCGCGACCTGCGCCGTACCAGCGGCGACGTCGTTCGGATGCAATGCACGCCTTTGCCCAACGGCGGGCGGATGCTGACCTATACGCCGGTCACCGACATCGTGCGCTATTCCGACGAGCTGAAATTGCTGCGCGACGCCCTCGAGAACGTCGAGGACGGCGTGCTGCTGCTCGACCGCGATCTCAACGCCAGCTTCATGAACCGGCGCATGCGGCGGTTCTGGGAGGTGAGCGAGCAGGAAGCCGCCGCCCGCCCGACCTATGCATCCCTGGTGAGCCGGGTGCATCGCGCGAGCGCGCCGGATCTGCCGGCGAACGAACTGGTGAAATTTCCCGTCAAGCGCGTCGCCGAGGTCAAGGCGGGCGATCATGTGCGCGATCTCCAGACGCCGGATGCGCGCCGGATCAGGGCCCACTGCACCACGATGTCGAACGGCGGCCGCATGCTGACCTATGTCGACATCACCGATCTCACCAACAAGGCCAACATGCTGGAGCGTCTGGCCACCACCGACCCGCTCACGGGGCTCTACAACCGCCGCCATTTGCTGAGCGCGCTCGATGCAGAGTGGAGCCGCTTCCAGCGCTACTATCGCTCCGTTTCGGTCCTGATGCTCGACATCGACCATTTCAAGTCGGTCAACGACCGCTATGGTCACGCGATCGGAGACGAGGCGATCAAGGCCGTGGCGGCCGCATGCCTCGATGGCAAGCGCAAATCGGACGTCGTCGGCCGCTTCGGTGGCGAGGAGTTCGCGATTCTGCTGCCCGAGACCAGCCTGTCGCGCGCAAGGATCGTCGCTGAGAGAATCCGCAAGCGCGTGATGAGCTCGCGCATCGTTGCCCATCAGGTTCAGTTCGGTGTCACCGTGAGCATCGGCATTGCGGAAGCCAGTGTCAGCATGTCCGGCATCGACGCCTTGATGAGCGCGGCCGATCACGCGCTCTACCAGGCGAAGGCCGAAGGTCGCAACCGCTGCGTGGCCTGGTCGCCGCCGCCGCCCATGAACAAGGCGGCGGAGTGATCGCTCCGTAGATCTAGTCCGGCACCGGCACGTCGAACGTGTTCAGCGTGACCGACACCATGCAGTAAATGCCGACGAGATAGGACAGCTCGGCTGCGCCGTGCTCGCCGAACTCCTTGACCGCGGCCCGATAAGTCAGTTCCGGCAGCACGCCGCCGCTGACCAGTGCGGACGCCACGTCATAGGCGACGGCTTCCTGCTTGGTGAGATCGACCGGCCGCTGTCCGGCGACGATGGTCGCGAGCTTCTCGTCGGAGAGGCCGCGCTGTTCGGCGACCAGCACATGCGCATAGAGCTCGTAGCCGGAGCGGAAATGCGAGCCGGTGACGAGGATCGCGACCTCGCGCACCGGTGCCGGCAGCAGCGGGTTCGACGCGATCGCCTTGACCAGCTCCCACACAGGCTTGCCGAAGCGCGGCTCGCGGATCCATGGATTCCAGGGCCCGAGCAGCGCGCCATCGTCGCGCATGTTCACAAAGCCCTTGAAGTGGTCCTTGATGCCGGCTCGCATGTCGTCATAGAGCGGCTTCTGTTCGGCACTCAGGTCCTTCGGATCGAGAATGGGAAGGCGCACGGCAGGTCTCCTCGTTGAGAAGCCGCGAAACTCGCCCGCACGCGCGCGCAAGGCAAGTGAAGTTGCCGTGACGGCCGTGCAATCTTGCAAATGGCCGGGAAGCGCCAGCTATCAGGCGCCAGGATTTCGCAAGTTCTGCGGATTCGCTACGTCTTCGAACTCAAGCGCCAGCGGTTGCGCCGTATCGAGGAACGACGACAAGGCCGCCTCGAACGGCGTTGGATCGAGACCGCGCGCTTTCAGCCAGGCGGGCTCATAATAGGTCTGCCGGTAGCGCTCGCCGGAATCGCAGATCAGCGTCACCAGCGACCCCGTCTGATTCGTCCTTCGCATCTCCGAGGCGAGCCGGCACAGCGCCAGGAAATTGGTGCCCGTAGAGCCACCCACCGCGCGGCGCAGCCGGCGCGACAACACGTTCATCGCCGCGATCGTCGCCGCATCCGGGATCTTCATCATGCGGTCGACCACGCCCGGCACGAAGGAGGGTTCGCAGCGCGGCCGGCCGACACCTTCGATCAGCGAAGGGCGATCGCAAACATGAGAGCGGTCCTGCGAGCTGAAGCAGTCGAAGAAAGCGGAATGCTCGACATCGGCGACGCACAGCCGTGTCGGATATTGGCGATAGCGCAAATAGCGTCCGATGGTGGCCGAGGTGCCACCGGTGCCCGCCCCCATCACGATCCAGTCCGGCAGCGGGCGCGGCTCGCCCTGCAATTGCGTGAAGATGGATTCGGCGATGTTGTTGTTGCCGCGCCAGTCGGTGGCGCGCTCGGCGAAGGTAAACTGGTCCATGTAGTGGCCGCCCAGCCGTGCGGCCAGCGCGCCGGCCTCCGCATACAGCGCGCGGCCGTCATCGATCAGATGGCAGTTGCCGCCGTAATGCTCGATCGCGGCGATCTTCTCCGCCGAGGTCGTGCGCGGCATCACGGCATAGAAGGACACGCCGATCATCTGCGCGAAATAGGCTTCCGACACCGCGGTCGATCCCGACGAGGCCTCGACGACGGGCGTACCTTCGCGGATGTGGCCGTTGCAGAGCGCGTAAAGGAACAGCGAGCGCGCGAGCCGATGCTTCAGGCTGCCGGTCGGATGCGTAGACTCGTCTTTCAGATAGATGTCGATGCCTGAGAGCGCCGGCACGATCAGCCGGATCAGATGCGTGTCAGCCGTGCGGCACTGGTCAGCCTCGATCGCGGCCACGGCTTCGTCGACCCAGCCGCGCCGATAGGCCGGTCCGGCCGGATTGAGGTGGCGGAAGGGGACTGTCTGCATCACCTGAATCTCTCATGATGCGGAGCGCGCATCAATAGCTTCCGCTCAAAACTCCAGCGGCGCGTTGTCGATGACTTCCTTCATCACGAAGAAGGTGCGGGTCTGGCGCACGCCGGGCAGCGCGATCAGCTGCTCGCCGTGGATACGGTTGAAGTCCTCCATGTCGCCGACGCGGATCTTGAGGAAATAGTCGAAGTCGCCGGCGACGAGGTGACAGTCGAGCACGAACTTCAGCCTGGTGATCGCCTGCTCGAAGATCGCAAAGCTCTCCGGCGTCGAACGGTCGAGCACGACGCCGACCATCACCAGCGTGCCCTTGGCCACCTTCTTGGGCGCGACCATGGCGCGGACGGCGGCGATGAAACCGTGCTCGAACAGGCGCTGGGTGCGCCGATGGCAGGTGGCAGGACTGATGGCGACGGTTTCGGCCAGCTCCGCGTTGCTGAGCCGGCCGTTATTTTGCAGCAATCGCAACATCTTAAGGTCGATGCGATCAAGACGGGCGGACATGGAAGAAGCTTCCGTAATTTGCGTATTCTACGAAAGAAAGAATACCCTATGGCGCAATTTCTGCAAGATCGTGCGCAACAGGGCCGCAATATTTGAAAGCACCTTTTTGCAGCGCGATGCTAGGGTTTTCGCAGACACCAACACCAATCGGGATGACCTGACGATGCTCGAAGAATTCGCGCGCTATCCGCTGACCTTTGGTCCGACACCCATCGAGAAGCTGGAGCGGCTGTCAAAGCATCTCGGCGGCAATGTCGAGGTCTACGCCAAGCGCGAGGACTGCAATTCCGGGCTCGCCTATGGCGGCAACAAGCTGCGCAAGCTCGAATACATCATCCCCGACGCGATCGCCTCGAACGCCGACACGCTGGTCTCGATCGGCGGCGTGCAGTCCAACCACACCCGCATGATCGCGGCCGTCGCGGCCAAGATCGGCATGAAGTGCCGCCTGGTGCAGGAAGCCTGGGTGCCGCACGAGGACGCCGTCTATGACCGCGTCGGCAACATCATGCTGTCGCGCATCATGGGCGCCGACGTGCGCCTGGTGGACGACGGCTTCGACATCGGCATCCGCAAGAGCTGGGAGGACGCGATCGAGGAGGTGAAGGCGGCGGGCGGCAAGCCCTATGCGATTCCCGCCGGCGCCTCCGTGCACAAATTCGGCGGCCTTGGCTATGTCGGCTTCGCCGAAGAAGTGCGTAAGCAGGAAGCCGAGCTCGGCTTCAAGTTCGACTACGTCGTGGTCTGCACCGTCACCGGCTCGACCCACGCCGGCATGCTGGTCGGCTTCGCCGCCGATGGCCGCGCGCGAAAGGTGATCGGCATCGACGCCTCCTTCACCCCGGCGCAGACCAAGGCGCAGGTGCTCTCGATCGCACAGAACACGGCCAAGCTCGTCGAGCTCGGCCAGGATCTCGTCGCCGACGACGTCGTGCTGATCGAGGATTATGCTTATCCCGCCTACGGCGTGCCATCGGAAGAGACCAAGGAGGCGATCCGCCTCACCGCGCGTCTCGAAGCCATGATCACCGACCCCGTCTACGAGGGCAAGTCGATGCAGGGCCTGATCGACCTCACGCAGAAGGGTTATTTCGAGAAGGGCGCGAAGATCCTCTACGCCCATCTCGGCGGCGCGCCGGCGCTGAACGGCTATGGATATGCGTTCCGGAACGGCTGAGGTCGGTAGCCCCTACCGCGTCCTGACAATCTGCAGCAGCTCGTCGCCGTAATGCTCGAGCTTCTTGTCGCCGATGCCGGGCACATTGCGCAGCTCGTCCAGCGTGGTCGGCCATGCGCGAACGATGCCGTCGATGGTGGCGTCGTGCAGCACGACGTAGGCCGGCACGCCGCGTTCGCGGGCAATCTCCGAGCGCCAGGCTCGTAGCCGCGCGCGCAATTCAGGATCAACACCGCCCTGCGGCGCACCGGCCGCCGGCGCCAGATCACCGCGGCGGGACTTGGCGCGGCTCAAACGGATCCGGGCGCCGGGCGCTTCCTCGCGCAGCCACACTTCAGTTTCGCCCCGCAGCACGCCGCGCGACGAATCCGTCAGCTTCAGCGCGCCGAAAGCTTCGCTGTCACTCAGCAAATGTCCCATCGCCACGAGCTGCCGCAGCACGGTACGCCATTGCTTCTCGTTGAGCTCGCGTCCGATGCCGAACACCGTGAGCTTGTCGTGGCCGAACTGCGTCACCTTCTCGGTGAGCCGTCCGATCAGCACGTCGATGAGGTGCATCGCGCCGAAGCGCTGCCCGGTGCGGTAGACGCAGGACAGAAGCTTTTGCGCCAGCACCTTGCCGTCGCGCATTTTCGGCGGCGTCAGGCAATTGTCGCAATTGCCGCAGCCCCCGCCCATCACGATCTCGCCGAAATAGGCGAGCAGCCGCTGGCGCCGGCAGTGCGGCGTTTCGGCAAGGCCAACGAGCGCATCGAGCTTGCCGATCGAGACCCGCTTGAATTCGTCAGAGCCGCTCGACTCGTCGATCATGCGGCGCTGCTGCACGATGTCGGAGAGACCGTAGGCCATCCAGGCTGCCGACGGCTTGCCGTCGCGGCCGGCGCGTCCCGTCTCCTGGTAATAGGCCTCGATACTCTTGGGTAGATCGAGATGCGCGACGAAGCGCACGTCCGGCTTGTCGATGCCCATGCCGAAGGCAATGGTCGCGACGATGACGATGCCGTCCTCGTTGAGGAAGCGGTCCTGGTTGCGCGAGCGCACGCTGCTGTCGAGCCCGGCGTGGTAGGGCAACGCCGCAATGCCGGCGTCGTCGAGCGCGGCGGCGACCTCCTCGACCCGTTTGCGGGACAGGCAATAGACGACGCCCGCATCGCCCGCGTGACGCTCCCGGATGAAATCCTTGAGCTGCGACACCGCGTTGCGCTTGTCGACGATCTCGTAACGGATGTTGGGACGATCGAAGCTGGAGACGAAGTGCGGACTGTCTGCAAGCGCAAGCCGCTCGACGATCTCCTTGCGAGTCAATTCGTCGGCAGTCGCGGTCAGCGCGATGCGCGGCACGTCGGGAAAGCGCTCGGCGATGATCGACAGGCCGACATATTCGGGACGAAAATCATGGCCCCATTGCGAGACGCAATGCGCCTCGTCGATCGCGAACAGCGCCACCTTCGCCCGCGCCAACAGCGCCAGACACCGCGGTGTCACCAGTCTCTCCGGCGCGACATAGAGCAGGTCGAGATCACCCGCGATCAGGCGCCGCTCGATGTCGGAGGCTTCCTGCGGGGTCAGCGACGAGTTCAGCGCGGCCGCGTTGACGCCTGCTTCGTGCATGGCGGCGACCTGGTCGCGCATCAGCGCAATCAAGGGCGACACCACGACACCGCAGCCTTCGCGCAGCAGTGCCGGCAATTGATAGCACAGCGACTTGCCGCCGCCGGTCGGCATCAGCACCAGGCAATTGCCGCCGTCGGTGACGTGCCGGATGATCTCGCCCTGCGCGCCACGGAACCCGGGCAGGCCGAACACCGAACGCAGCACCGACAGCGCATCGCGGCCATGGGCCGGCGCAGGCAGCGGAGCGGTGGAAGGAGAGGACATGGGCACGTCGGGGAGGCCGTGAGATTCGTCACAAGGCCAGTCGCATGACCGCGCGGGCGTGGCAAGACTGTTTGCAGAGCGAGACGCGAGTCTTCCCCTCTCCCCTTGTGGGAGAGGGTGGCTCGTCGCGTAGCGGCGAGACGGGTGAGGGGTACCTCTCCGCGCGCCTGCTGCAGTTGAATTCGCGGAAACAACCCCTCATCCGGCGCCATAGCCGATGCGAAGCATCGGCGTTCGTGTTAAGAACGGCGGCCGAAGGCCGCCTATGCCACCTTCTCCCACAAGGGGAGAAGGGAAGAAGTCGCTAGGCCCCTATCCTTCGCAGCGCTTCCGCGACCGTCACGATCGGCATGTTTCGCTTCCCGGCAGCCTGCAGCGCATGGCGCATCAGGTCCGGCGTGCAACCATACGGGCTGGGCACGTTGGCGACGTCATGACCGTAGAAGATCAGCCATCCGCCGCTCTCGACCGCCTCATCGAAATAGCGATCGACGCCCGCAATGTCGATCTCGCAATCGACCAGGGGCGAGGCGCGCAGGAACTGGAGGTCGATGACATCGCGATTGACGCCGGGAAGGATGCCGCGCGCCGAGCGGAAGGTCTTGGCGAGCTGCGGCTTGCGCCATACCGACGCGATGCCATAGGGGTAAGCGAAATTTTCCAGCGTGATCGAGGAATCGATGCCGCGAAAATGGCTGCGGTTTCGCGCGATCTCGCGGGCCATGGCGGCCTCGTCGAGATTGACCGCACTCAGGTGCGAGAAGGTGTGGCAGGCAATCTCGTGGCCGGCCCGGTGGAGCCGCACGATGGCGTCGTTGGACAGGCCATGCCAATGGTCCGAGGGACGATCGACCAGGCTGCCGGCGAGATAGAACGTGCCACGGCCGCCATGCTGCTCCAGAAGCCCGGCGCCCTCGCCTGCGGCGCTGTCGGGGGCATCGTCGAAGGTGAAGCTCACCATGGGCGCATGCGCGGGCAGCCGGTGCGGCGCGGCGCGAAAATGCCGGGCCAGCCGATTGCTCACGCGTCCCTGGAGTGCCGACCACACGACTCGCATTTCCTGTCTGTCTCGCCCCTCACTGAAGCATTCGTGCGCCGCTCGAGGCAAGCTTCACACTTCGTTAGTCCTAACGTCGATCCCGTCGTTCTGACCTAACGGGCAAGCACCGACGCGTCGGTCTCCGCGCCGAGATATTGCAGCCAGTTCCGGAACAATGCCGCCGCGGCGCTGCCGGCAGCGATATCGGCACGCAAATTCAGCGCCGGCAGTTCGTTGCTGAGCGCGGGGTGGCGCTGGTGCCTTGCCTGTTTCTCGAAGCGGACCAGCTTCTCTTCCGTCGAAGCGTCAAAATAGCTCACGGGCAAATGCGGGTAATAGTCGCGCTCACGCGCGAGATAACGGCCGATGTCGCGCAGATATTCACGCTGAAGCGACAGCGCGTCATATTCCGGATGGCCCTGGAAGAACACGAAGCGGCTGGCATATTGCCGGACGAAGATATCGACCCCGGCCTTTGCCGAACGCGTCAGCACCTGGTACCCGGCCTGCGCGAGATCGCTCTCGGCGATCTCGTTGAGACGCGAATGCGAGACCTTGAGCGGCGCAGGCGCGGCCCGCGTCAACGGGTCGCTGGTCACGGCTTCGCAATCGAAAATGCCGTGACATTTGGCGGCGAGCGGCCGCCGTTCGATGCGGTCGAGATGCAGCACCGCGGCATGCGCGGCGAGGCACGACCAGATCGTCGAGCGCGTGTTGACCTTGGCCCAGTCGATCAGCTCGGTGAGATCGCGCCAGTACGGTTCCTGGTCGAGCTCGGGCGCGATCGGCTCGGCGCCGGTCACGATCAAGCCGTCGAACTTGTGCCGCCTGAGCTCGGTGAGCTCCGAATATTCGCTCTCGACATGCCATTTCGCTTCCGGCGAACGTTTCACCGAGGGCAGCGAGAAGCAGTGAAAGCGGATGCGGCGCGGACCTGCAGCGGCTTGCAGCAGCTTCATGAACTGCCGCTCGGTCGCCTTCAGCGCCGGATCCGGCATGTTGTTGATCAACCCAATGGTGAGCTCGGCGTCGCCGTGCTCGCGCGTCAGATCGCCCTCTGCCGGCACCAGTGCCGGGCTCGATATGGCTTGATCCCCGTCGATCAGGATCGTCATCGGCGCGGCCGCCTACTCCGCGGCCTGGAGGCGCGCGGACGGGCAGGCCTTTTCCAAAGCCTGGTCGAGGTCCTCGATAATGTCCTGGCAATGCTCGATGCCGATCGACAAGCGGATCGTTTCCGGCAAAACGCCGGCGGCCCGTTGCTGCTCCGCCGACATCTGCCGGTGCGTGGTCGAGGCCGGATGGCAGGCCAGCGACTTGGCATCGCCGATATTGACGAGGCGCGTGATCAGCTTCAGCGCATCGTAGAAGGACTTGCCGGCTTCCATGCCGCCCTTGATGCCGAAGGTGAACAGCGACGAGGCGTTGCCGTCGAGATATTTCTGCACCAGCGGATAATAGGGACTGTCCGGGAAGCCGGTGTAGTTGACCCAGGCCACGCGCGGATCCTTGCGCAGGAATTCGGCTACCTTGCGGGCATTCTCGCAGTGGCGCTCCATGCGCAGCGCGACGGTCTCGATGCCCTGGAGCAGCAGGAAGGCGTTGAACGGCGACAGCACTGAACCCATGGTGCGCTGATAGATGCTGCGCGCGCGCTCGATATAGGCCGTCTTGCCGAAGCGCTCGGCATAGACGAGGCCGTGATAGGACGCGTCAGGCTTGTTGTAGCCGGGGAAGCGATCGGCGTGCTTGGCCCAGGGGAAATTTCCGGAGTCGACGATGGCGCCGCCGAGCGTGGTGCCGTGGCCGCCCAGAAACTTCGTCAGCGAATGCACGGCGATGTCGGCGCCGTAGTCGAACGGCTTGAGCAGGATCGGGGTTGCCACGGTATTGTCGACGATCAGCGGCACGCCATGGGCGTGGGCGATCTTCGCCAGTGCCTCGATGTCGCAGACATTGCCGGCGGGATTGCCGATGGTTTCGGCGAACACGGCGCGGGTGTTCTCGTCGATCAGCTTTTCGATCGCTTCGGGTTTGTCGCTCTCGGCGAAGCGGCCGGTGATGCCCTGCCGCGGCAGGATGTGCGAGAGCAGCGTATGCGTGGTGCCGTAGAGCTGCGGCACGGAAACGATGTTGCCGCCGTGATCGGCGACATTGACGAAGGCGAAATGCAGCGCGGCCTGCCCGGTCGCAACCGCAAGCGCACCGACGCCGCCCTCGAGCTCGGCGATACGTTTCTCCAGCACCGCGCTGGTCGGATTGGCGATGCGGCTGTAGCGATAGCCTTCGGTCTCGAGATTGAAGAGCGCCGCGCCGTGATCGGCGCTGTCGAAGGCGTAGGCCGCGGTCTGGTAGATCGGCACGGCAACCGCGTGCGTGGTGGCTTCGGGCTCGTAGCCGGCGTGAATAGCGATCGTCTCGTTGCGCATCGTGCCACCTCCGCGTGGAGCGGGCCGCACTTATTGGCCTGTATGAGGCATGTGCGTTGTCCGCCGTCCCTCTGTTAGAGGCGGGTGGTAAAGCGGACAATAATTCGTCTAGAGATCGAGGAAGTAACCCTAACACTTGTTGGGGAATTGGCTAAAATTCGAGTCAAATTGGATTAATGAAACGATACTTGGCGAAAGCTCGTTTGCGGCCATCCTTCGAGACGCCCGCCTGCGGCGGGCCCTCAGGATGAGGTCGCAACTTACTGCGGATTCTAGACCCTCATGGTGAGGAGCCCGCCAAGGCGGGCGTCTCGAACCATGCAGGCCGATCTCGTCCGGAGGGAAACACCCTTCTCTCGCTGTCAGTCCATCTGCTCCCACAGCCGATGGGCGAGCACGCCGGCGCGCTTCTCGATCGCGGCCGCTGCATCGAGCGCGAGGTCCTCGCGATAGCGCCCGGCAATGAGCTGCACGCCGATCGGCTTGCCATCGTGCAGCGTCACCGGCACCACGGCGCCGGGCAGGCCCAGCACGTTGATCGCGGATATGAAGCGGATCTCGCCCCAGAAGATCTCGCGCACGCGCTCGGGGCTGACTGTGTCCTCGCGCGGGCTAGGCGTCGGCTTCACCGTGGTCGGTGCCAGCACCACCGGATATTCCTCGAAGAACAATTGCCAGGCGCGGATATGACCGTTGCGCGCGGCGGTCGCCTGCATCCAGGCCTTGAGGTCGAGCACGTTGGCCTTGGCTTTCATGCCGCCCCACGCCTTGTGGAAGTCTTCCGACGTCACCTTCAGCATGCCGGCTTCCTGCATCACCACCGTCTCGTTGGTGATGATGTCGCACCAGGTCTGCCAGACGCCGTCGATGTCGGGCACATCGACCTCGCTGACACGGTAGCCGGAACGCTCCAGATGATCGGCGGCCTGACGCAACGCCGCCGCGACGTGCGGATCGACGTCCATGTCTTCAGGAATCCTGGCGAGCGCGACCTTGATCGGCCCCTTCGGCTTCGGCCCGACCAGCGGCGCCGGCACCCACCAGGGATCGCGCGGATCGCGCTGGCTCATCACCTCCAGCGCGAGCCTGACGTCGGAGACGTGGCGGGCGAGCGGCCCCTGCGCCGACATCAGATGCGCCAGCATCGGCCGCTCGGCGGTTGCGCTCGCGTTGAACGCCGGAATACGCCCCTGCGTCGGCTTGATGGTCGCAACGCCGTTGCAATGCGCCGGCCAGCGCAGCGAGCCGCCGATGTCGTTGCCATGCGCGATGGTGCCGATGCCGGCGGCGACCGCCGAACCCGCACCGCCCGAGGAGCCACCGCAGGTGATGTCCGGATCCCAGGGATTGAGCGTCAGCCCGTGCAAGGGATTGTCGGTGAAGCCGCGGAAGGAGAATTCCGGCGTGTTGGTGAGGCCGATGACGACCGCACCGGCCTTCTTCAGGTTGCGCACCACGGGTGAATCCGACGGTGCGATGAGATCCTTGTTGGCGGGAACGCCGTTGAAATTCGGACGGCCTTCGTAATCGACATTCTCTTTGATCGTGATCGGTACGCCATGCAGAAGGCCGAGCTCGCCGCCTTTGGCGCGCCGCTTGTCGGCCGCATGCGCCGCAGCCAGCGCCTCCTCCGAGAGATCGACGACGACGGCGTTCAGCCTCGGATTGACGGCCCGCATCCGCTCCAGATGCGCCTCGACGGTCTCGACCGCGGAGATGGCGCCGGAGCGGATTGCGGCTGCGGTCTCGACCGCCGACCATTGCCAGGCCGGACCCTTTGGGCGGCGTGGTGCCGATGATTTGCGCAGAGCGGCCTGCTTGACCGGCTTGGTTGCAGCCTTCGCAACCTTGCCCTTGCGAACGGCGTTTGTCTTGCCGGAGGTCTTCGCTGCCTTCTTCGCAGCAGTTTTCTTCCTGGTCGCCGTCTTCTTCGCCACGTCGCATCTCCTCACATTGCGTCGCGGAAGTTATGGAGGTCACGCCACCGTGTACAGGCGCGTTTCTGCATGGCGAGCGATCGCGCCGCGCTGTGGTGGACGAAGGCGCGGGAGAGACGCTCATGAGCCTTGGGTCTTTTCCCATGACGCATGTACTGGTTGAATGATGGAAAAAACTGCCGCCAGATTGCCGCATAGCGACCGGGCTTCGACGCCGCCATTTGGACAACGACAAATTGGAGCACGTGCCTGCAGCCGCATAGCATCGCGATGTCGGCAGCGATCGCCGATGGAAGGGTGTCGCGTGAGGGACGGGAGGTATGGGTTGGCCGGACGGGCCTGATGGCGGAGAGAGACGAACTGGGATCGAACCTTCTCCGCGTAGCCCAGAGTAGCCTGGGGACCCGACGGACCAGGTTCCGCTTGAAAGCCTCGGCATGCCCAACTCCCCGGTCAGACCGCAGTTGGCCCAACGGTCCTACAGCCTGCCGCACCACGCGACCCGCCCGTCGGCACCCCGATTCACCGGATCCGCGAGCCCGGCGTCGGTTAACGTCCGCCTGTACTCCGCCGGACAGGGCTGTGGTCGGTTGGCTTGTTCCGTTACCCTTCAGACTCCCCTTCCTTCTTTATCCCTGTCCACTTTGCAGTCACTTTGAAATTGGCTTCGGCAGATCCCTCGGTCACGAACGGCAGCCCAATTTTGCCCGCCAGCTTTATTCCAAATTCCAGCGTAATCTCGTCCGGTCGTCTTTCCGAGCTTTGTACCGAATCATAGATCGTCGCACAGATCGCAGTTATGGCTCTGCTAACTTCGCGTACTCTATCCCGCTTCTCTTCAGGCTGACCACCGATCGCTTCAGGATGATCCACAATTTCAGCATGATCTGCCACTTCAATGTAGATCTCGACGTCTGAGGTCTTTCCGGATACGAGCATGATCGCGTCTCCACTGAAGGTCTGGATGATTGCACGTCGCTAAGACCATTATTCTTCACGAGTCTCATGCCGCAGTAGGAGGAACTCCCGTCAGTCCGAAAATCCGCCGTAGTGGACCTCAACCGAAGTTGTGCTGATCCGTGTTGGCATTGATATGAATCGGGTCCGGGGGCTGACCATCTCGGGGACTTCGAATAGTCGGAACAAACGTGCGCCCGTCAGTGTATTTTCCCATGTCGGAGGGCCCGCGCTCGACGCTGCTCCGGCAACGCAGTGCCGGAACCTCACTGGATTATATTTCGGGAAGAGCTGAAGCTTGGCATCGACGAGTTGAAGGGTTTGTGGACGCTCCAGGATCCACTCCGCCATCGCGCCGGATATTGCGGGGGTCGTCTTGACTCCCGGCAATTGGACTTGCGGTGCCCCCCTGACGAGCACAGTGATGTCATTCCGAGGACCAAAAGTGCGAAACACTGCCACCACATGATATGGGTCAATCACCGAGAGCATGGCCATCACGGAAACGCCCGGCTCAATTTTGATTTTTGTGAGCTCTTGTCTCTTAATTTTAAGCTGATTGCGTGCCCACCACTGAAACCAGACGAAATATTCGTAAGTTTGTTTGCCACCCGAATCTACGCACAAGATCTGTTCCGTCCCGATCTGCGGAAGCGAAGAATTTAGGTATCGCCTGTTACCATCTAAGCCGATCCATGCGACGCAATGATAGCGGTTGGTTTGGCCGAGGGGGCCCTGGTCTAAAAGGGGCGGCAGTTCGGGCTTTGGGACTGTCCATTCGCCGAACATCTGCACAAATCGTTGGCCACCGTTTGGCACGATAGAAGCGCCACTCCAGTTAGGACTGTTCTGAACGCGCGTCTCATAAGGAAGGACTCGCCTAATTGTCGGAGGCTGCAAAAACGGAAATTTTCGCGACTTGCCCGGTCGACGAAAGGCGAGCGGTTCCTCAAATAACCTAAGCCACGCCTTGAGCAACTCCGGCTGACCGGGACCGATTGGTCTCTGAGGTAAACCATACCTTTGGAGTTCGGCCGGCGATGCCTCAAGAGGTCTGAAGTCACGAGGCGGAAATGGGAAGCTAGGCTTAGTAGGCACAGAGACCTCCTATGCTATCGCAGCAAACCCGCGATCACTGCCATTCTCTTCGCGCGAGCCGGAGCACGACCCGATATTCGTCAGTTAGCTTGAGGTAAGGCAGTATATCTGCCGCCAGCTTCTTCCCCGCTTGCGTATCCGAGGCGTAGTGGAGCCCCGCGATCTCTCGGTTACGCCCGATGCGTGACGCCAAAGCTTCGAGGTCGATTTTCATCGCGGCTTTCTGCGGAGCCTGGGAAAGAACATCATTCAAGACAGCTGCGACCAAATGCGCTTCGGTCGAGTGTCCGCTTGGGTAGGCCGGATGTCCCGGTACGGGGACCGGCGGCAGGAGGGCCGGGCAGATTTGCGACGGGCGGGGACGCGGGGCGTAACCCCTGGCTCCGCGTATTCCCGCCTTGAAGTGTAGAACTGTGAAGGTCGCCACGATGCTGGCCAGATTTACGAGTCGGAACGTATTGGGATAGCCGTTGGGAGTTATCGTCAGCAAACTCATGAAATAGCTGGCGAACTCATCATGCTGTGCGACTATCTCGTTAAGCGCATCGGCGCGCTCGTCGCGCGCGGCAGATACAAGCTCTTCAATTTCGCGGTCCGTGTTGCTTTGTGATCGATCCCAACGCGCAACCCTTATTCTTGTCCACCCTGTGCGGGCATATTCGCTTAGGGCATACCATGCACGCCACTCCGCTGCCCAACGACGTTCAGGATAGCGACGAATTCTGACCCTGTTTTTTGCAATCGGCTGCCCTGGTGGTTCATCGACGGTGACAAATGGCAAATCGACGCGGTCCGAAAGAACTGAAGTGACCCGCAAACCGCTGTTGACGGCACCAACGCCTCCTGCATTCCCCGCATTCCCTGCATTCCCTGCATTCCCTGCCATTGGATACCTCTCGTTCGTGGGGCTAGATGGGCGATGGCACTACCTCTTGGCGCGTTATGAGAGCTCGCCGTGCGATTTAATCTGGCAACCCTGCGCGGCGCAGCCGTTCGATAAAAAGATCGGAAATCGGTCCCCTCAGTGGTGTCTGTGACCGATATGCTTTCAGGCGGAAATCAGGCTTAGCTCGTATTATCTGGAGTGCGACAGTCCGCGCTTCGGCCAATCGATCGGCGGCTACAAGGCTTGCGGCGAGACAGCGCAAATTTGACAACTGTCTTCCGTGGCTTGCAGCCCTATTTGCCCAGACGATCGCTTCGTCGTACTCTCCAGCCATGTAGTGTGCTTGTGACAGAGCGTGTTCGTGCCAGCAGCCAGCATCGGGCCCGATTGGTGACAAACGAAGTCCCTGCCGCGCTCGCTCCACCGCTGCAGCCGGTTCCCCCATCCACCCGCAAACGTAGCTGCTGAAACTCCAGGCAAGAGCGCAGCTTGGCCCAATCGCAATCGCCTGCTCCAAGATAGCAAGGGCCGCCTCATGTTCCTTGTGCAGAAATCCGTGCAAGTGACCATGGATGGCCAACGCGAGAGCGTCGTTGTGGTCGCGTTGTACCGCGAGCTGCGCAGCTTCAGCGGCGGCGAGGCGATCCGCATGTTCGTTGAGCGACCATCCTTGTCCGATTCGAAAAAGCTGAAGGTATGCCAGATGCGTAAGTGCGGTAGGATAGTGAGAATCGAGGCCGATAGCTCTTTTCAAGAGGTCTTGTGCCCTTGAAAGAGCGCTGGGATCCCTGACATAAAGTTGATCCAAAGCCTGCAATGTTAAGTCGTATGCGGTTAGCGTATTACGGTCCTTGTAGGATGCGCGGCGTAATTCCCGCTCGCGCACATATGGTGCTATCAAGCTTGCCGTTCGCAGCGCAATTCGATCTTGGAGGTCAAAAATATCCGCCGTGTGACCATCGAAGCGGTCGGCCCAGATCAACTGGTGCGTATTTGCGTCAACGAGTTCCACGGCAATACGAACGTGGTCATCCACCCGACGAACGCTGCCACGCAACACGTAGCTCACGTTGAGCTCCCGACTGATTTTTTGTAGGTCCGGAGCCGCGCCCGCATAGCCCATCGTTGAGGTGCGCGACACAACGATAAGATCCTTCAGACCGCCAAGCATTCTGACAATGTCGTCAACCATGCCTTCGGCGAAGTATGCATCCGCCTGCTCCGCCTCTGCTGTGCGAAACGGCAAGACCGCGAGCGATGGTCGATAGTCTGCATCGACATCGACCCTTGGCGCGGAAGTAAGATCATGGACCGCCGGTACCGGCTCTCCAGATGCGCATGCGTCGGGGCTGATCATATAAATAGTTATCGACTCGCGAATATTTTTCAGTCGTCGTTCGCCCACCCAAATATAGTCGGCGGGAACCGTGCGCTTGACCTGATCGAAGACTGCTCGTGACAGATAGATACTGTCTGCATCAGCGGCCTGCTCAAGACGCGCTGTGACATTTACGACGTTCCCACCTGTGCGGCCATTGTGCACAATAATCTCGCCGGAATTGATCCCGATCCGAAATCTAATTTTTTCTTTTGTCGGAAGCCTGGCGTTGCGCTTGCGAGTTTCGGCCCTGATACGTAGCGCGCATTTAACGGCTTCAACCGCACTTGGGAATTCGGCCATCAGGCCGTCACCCGCGAAACTAAATATGCGGCCCCTTGTTCTCTCAATGTCCTTGGCGATTCGTTTGACCTCGACGCCCACGCGACGGTGCGTACCCTCCTCATTGCGGCCCATCATTGCGCTGTAGCCAACGATGTCCCATGCAAGAACGGCAGCCAGCCGTCTTACGAGTTTTTGCCCAGATCCGCGTGCGGTTGCTTCTGGGCGATTGTCTCCGACGACCATGGGATGCCCTGCTCACGCTAGAACACACGCGATAGTGCCACATATCCGGAGTTGAGGGTAGGCGGTGGCATCTGGCCGATCGCGCCCGTTAGAAACGGGTCTGCATCATGTACCGGCGACAAGTGTGGCCCAAGCTGCCCAGCGGAGCATTCGAGAAGAACGAATAAGGAACCTTCCGTGAGGCCTCTACTGCCTAGCCTGGCTGCAACATCGCGCTTGATGGCAAGGTGAAGCATGGCGGCACCATCATTCACCAGCATCGTCGCACGAAAGCGTCCTATCTCTGCGGGTCGATTTGCCGAACACTTAACGTGCGGCTTGATGCCGTGATCATAGATAAAGCTAGGCCAGCATCTCGGCCGAACCATAGCCGTGATGATTATGATGATGGTGATGATTTGGTGATGATGCCGCTCACTGTGTCGTGTTTCGCCGGGGCTGTCCCGAAGAGGGAAATCGATCCGTTGCCACTGATCAACGTCCCTCAGGGCGCGGCCCACGTGCATAGAGCCAGCCGCTAGGTCGCGGGCGGCCGTAAGCTCCTTAGCGGCAAAGCTTACGTATAAAAACTTAGCAGATCGAGCAGCGGCTTTCGTGCAATTTCGCTAGTTACACCTACGGTGCCTTCAGCACATTACAAGTTGGTATTGGTTTGCTACCACTCGTGGACAATGGGCCGTTCCAGCCATGTTAGGCAAAAGGATCTATCTCTCGCGGAAGGCGCGGTTCATCTGATCACCTAAAGGTTTCAGGAGATAGGAGGCCGCGGTGCGTTCCTGCGTGGATACGAACACTTCAGCGGGCATGCCCGGGACGAGCTTCAGTCCCTTCCCTTCGACAATCGCATCTTCGCTTGGAAGCAGCTGGATTTGGGCCAGATAATACTCCTGACCGTTTGCGGGATCGCGCGCCGATGCCGGCGACACCATCACCACCTTGCCCTTCAATTCCGGAGTCGTAGTGCGATTGAAAGCGGTAAGCCTGATGCGAGCCGGCTGCCCTAGTCGTACTTGGTCGATATCAGCTGGCGAAACCTTGATCTCGAACTTAAGCTCGGCGTTTTCCGGAACCACCGTTGCGATCTTGGCTGCCGGCGTGATCACGCCGCCCACCGTATAGGCGAACAGTTCATTGATGTAGCCGGAAGTCGGCGAGCGAATTTCGGTACGCGAAAGACGATCCTCGATGGCAAGCCTCCGCTCCTGGAGTTCTGCGATGCGCGCTTCAACCGTACGCAGATCCTTTTGAGCCTCGGTGGTCGCATTCTGATCGACCGCAATGATCTGAACCCGGATCTCGCTGGTCCGCACCTTGGCGCGGGCGATACTGGCCTGGATTTCGCCCCGTTCGCCGAGCAGGCGCGCCGCGTCGCGCTGAGCTCCATAGACACGCTGGTGCTCGACGATCTTGCGCTCGAACAGATCCTGTAGTTTGTCTCGTTCACTCAATACGAGCTTCATCTCCTCTTCCTTCGCGGCCAGACGCGCTTCCATGCCCCGGATCTCCTCGCCGGTCTGGCCGATGCTCAGTTCAAGCTGTTCCTTCTGGCTGTCCCTGGCCACCTTATTGCCGGTGAAGAGGCGGGTCTCTCCGTGGATAACGTCGGCGGCGGTCCTTGCGAACATCGCGTGAAGGTCCGGTGGGAATTCAACGGTTGTGAGATTATCGCGTTCGGCGAGCAATCGCGCTCGGCGTCCAAGTGACTCGACAAGCTGAGAGCGCACGATCAAAAGCTCCGCTCTGATTTGAACGTCATCGAGGGTCGCCAGGATTTGCCCTTCACGGACGAAATCCCCCTGACGCACCGCAAGCGACTTGACGATCCCGCCATCCCGATGCTGCACCTCCTTTAGATTCTGGTCGACTTTGACGGAACCGGGAGCGACGATTGCGCCCTCAAGCATCGCCATCGCAGCCCATCCGCCGCAGCCAGCCACCAGCATTCCGCTTAACAGGGTGCCGGCGAGAATACGCGGCCAGAGGCGGAAAGGCTTCGCGGACGCGTCCGGTCTCTCGACCCCGGCGGGTGCCGGCGCTGGTACGAATTCCGATGCATCGACGTGCTTCATGGCTTGGCGTCCCTCACGGGTGAATGGCCGCGAACTGCAGCTGGTGGTGACCGGAAATCTCGATGGTTATGACATCCTCCGGGTCGGGGCGGTCGGCCACCTCGATGGCCGTATATTGGCCATCTGCAAGGTCTTCGAAACGGAAGCGCACCGCTCTGCCATGGCCGCTATTGTCTTCGTCATTGTAGACTTGCTCGAACAAGTCTTCGATCTGATGTTCCACGCTGTCGTCGTCGCTCAGAATGATCTGGTAGTTGGCAGCGACGATTCGGTCTCCGATTGTGAAGTCGGTGATCTTCCGCACCAGGTCGTGGCCGGGCCCCTCGTTGGAGCCGCGATGGAATTCGAAGATGTCGTTCCCGACGCCGCCCGTCATCGTCACGGAAGTGTCGCCGGCCACGATCCGATCGTCGCCTGAGCCAGCGATGATCTCCTCGAAGCCCGAAATCAGATCCTCGCCGACCTCAATGCCCTGCGCCGTTCCATGGCGTAGATCGATGGTAACGGTCAGGGTAGAGGCCGAGTAATCCAACGTATCCCAGCCTGCGTTGCCGACATAATGGTCCGAAGTTGCATCGGCGGACGCAACGACACGATCGTTGCCGTCGCCTCCGTTTACGACATCCGAGCCCGCACCGTCTGCGATGAGGTCGTGGCCGTCGTTTCCGTTGAGAAAGTCATCGCCGTCGCTTCCGGTCAGCACGTCGTTACCCGCACCGCCATCGATCGACGATCCGGTCGCGGCCGCCTTGAGAGTATCATCGCCGGAACCGCCGACGATATTCTCGAACTCGGCGACAGTATCGTGCCCGATGTCCTCGCCGACAGCCTGGCCGCTGCCGAGGTCGACGGCGATGCCGTGCACTGCTGACGAGTAGTTCAGCGTATCGATCCCGATGCCGCCTTCAAACCTATCGTCGGTAGTATCTGCCGCAGCCAGGACGTGATCGTCGCCCTCCCCGCCTTGGACGATATCGGAGCCCATTCCATCGGCCATGGTGTCATTGCCGGCGTTGCCGGTCATGACGTCGTCGCCCGCGCCTCCAACCATCACGTCATTGCCGGTGCCACCGGACATCTGGTCATCGCCTGCGCCACCGTCGAGCGTGTCGTCGCCTTCGTCTCCCTGGAGAAAATCGTCGCCAGAGCCTGCCAACAGGATGTCGCGCCCAGCGCCACCTTCGAGGTGGTCGTTACCATCTTCCCCGTACAGTGTGTCGTTGCCCGCTTCGCCGAACAGCCGGTCATTTCCGGCGCCGCCGAACACGATGTCGTTTCCTGCGCCCGCAAATACGATGTCGTCACCTGCGCCCGCGTAGACGACGTCGTCGCCCGCTCCGGCCAGGATGTGATCATCGCCATCCCCTCCGAATATCTTATCATTCCCCTCGCGGGCATCGATGTTGTCGTTACCGCCGAGCGCGATGATGGTGTCCGCGCACTTGGTGCCCAGCAAATTGTCGTCGCCTTCGGTCCCGATAATCGGAGGCGCCTCGACCACGTTGAAGGACGCAGTCTGAACCACGAAATGGCTGCCGTCGCTGATCGCATATCTCAGGGTGACCTCGCCCAGCATGCCGCGTTCGTGCTCGAATTCCCAGCCGCCGTCCTCAGTCCGCGTCAAAGTTCCGGACGAGGAGGAGAGACCGACAACGGTGAGATGGTCGCCATCCGGATCGGTGGCACCCGCCAGCAGCGCCATGATGGTGATGGTGAGCGCCTGACATCCGGCCACATCGGGCAGGTGGATCGGGCCGGAAAGCCGCGGCGCGCGATTGCGGAGATCCGGCGTCGGACCTGGAGAATCGCGCGGGTCTCTCGGATTGTGGGGCTTGTCGCCACCTCCACCTCCACCTCC
>NZ_JBVVPL010000032.1:0-11595 GCF_055807615.1 Bradyrhizobium sp. MV1.5
CCCCCCCCCCCACCCCCCCCCCCGCCCCGCCCCCCCCACCCCTCGCCGCCGCCGGCCCCCCCCCCCCCCCGCGGCCCCCCCCCCCCCCCCCCCCCGGGGGGTCTTGGGCGTGGATTTGCGGTCCACGCCAGGGAGACGCTTGATCTCAGGGGAAGCCGCGGCAGGCGCCGCGTCTTACTGGTGATCCCAGTCTTACTGGTAGCCCTTGGGGAACGGATCCGGCTCGACCAGATCGGCGGTCTCGTAGATCAGTTCGAACTGGCCATCGAGCTTGGCGCGTCCCACCCGGGTCTTCGACCAGAGGTGATGATTTTCGTGGATGCGCACATAGCCTTCCGGAGCGCCCTTGAACTCGATGCCCGGCGACGCCGCCGCGATCTTGTCGATGTCGAAGGAGCCCGCCTTCTCCACCGTCAACTTCCACAGCCACGGGCCGAGATAGGCAGCCTGGGTGACGTCTCCGATCACGGTCTTCTCGCCCCACATCTTCTTGAACGCCGGGACGAAGCTCTTGTTGTTCGGATTGTCCAGCGACTGGAAGTACTTCATGCAGGCATAGGCGCCCGCGATGTTCTCGCCGCCGATGCCGTCGATTTCGTCTTCGGTCACCGAGATCGTGAGCAGCGCCTGCTTGGAGAGGTCGATGCCGGCGGCCTTGAGCTGCTTGTAGAACGCAACGTTCGAACCGCCGACGACGTCAGTGAAGATCACGTCGGGTTTGGTCAGCTTGATCTTGTTGATGACCGAATTGAACTGGGTATTGCCGAGCGGATAATACTCTTCGCCGACGACCTTGCCCTTCAGCACGTTCTCGACGTGCTTGCGCGCGATCTTGTTCGAGGTGCGCGGCCAGATGTAGTCGGAGCCGATGAAGAAGAACGACTTCGCGCCCTTCTCCTTGGCGATCCAGTTCAGGCCGGCGAGGATCTGCTGAGTGGCTTCCTGGCCAGTGTAGATCACGTTCTTCGACTGCTCGAGACCTTCGTAGAAGGTCGGGTAATAGAGCATGCCGTTGTACTGTTCCATGACGGGCAGCACGGCCTTGCGGGACGCCGAAGTCCAGCAGCCCATGATCGCCGCGACCTTGTCGTTGACCAGCAATTTCTTGGCCTTTTCGGCAAAGGTCGGCCAGTCGCTGGCGCCGTCTTCCTGGATGAACTTGATCTTGCGCCCGAGCACGCCGCCCATCGCGTTGATCTGCTCGATGGCGAGCTTTTCGGCTTCGATCGAGCCGGTCTCGGAGATGGCCATGGTGCCGGTCGCCGAATGCAGGATGCCGACCGTCACCTCGGTGTCGGTGACCGCGAGGCCCGTGGTATTGACCGCCGAGGTCGCCGGGGCCTGCGCAAAAGATGCTCGCGGCAGCATGGTAATGGCCGGCACGGCCGCCATTCCCATCAATAATTTGCGCCGGAGCGGCGATAACAGGCCCTTGTTCGCTTCGTCTGACATGAGCACCCCACTGTTGTTCGAGGACACGCGATTGGTGCCGTGAGGATGGCTCGAATTTGTGCACTGCAAGCATACGCAAGATCGCGTATACTGCACCGCAAAATGACGACGTAGGGTTTTGGTACAGGTTTTGCGAGGGATCCGGGAGTTCGGGAGTGGGGGTTAAGTGGCAGGGCGGCAGCGGATAGATCGCGTCAGGCGCCAGTACAACCAATGGGTCGCCAACCAGACGCTGGAAGACTACGCGCTGCGCTTCACCGCCAAGAGCGCGCGCCGCTGGTCCGCCGCCCGCGTCGCCAACACCGCACTGGGCGCCATCTCCTTTCTCGCGCTGGAGGCGATCGGCGGCACCATCACCCTGAACTACGGCGTGACCAACGCCACCGCCGCGATCCTCGTCGTCTCCACCATCATCTTCTGCTGCGGCGTTCCGATTGCCTATTATGCCGCCAAATGCGGCATCGACATTGACCTGCTCACCCGCGGCGCCGGCTTCGGTTATATCGGCTCGACCGTCACCTCGCTGATCTACGCCTCCTTCACCTTCATCTTCTTCGCGATCGAGGCCGTGATCCTGGCGACGGCGCTCGAGATGTGCTTCGGCATTCCGCGCCCGATCGGCTATCTCATCAGCGCGGTCGCGATCATCCCGCTTGTCACCTATGGCATCACGCTGATCAGCCGCTTCCAGCTCTGGACGCAGCCGATCTGGATCATCCTGCACATCCTGCCCTTCGCCGCGATCGCCTGGGCCAACCCTTACTCGTTCACGGAGTGGCGCAAATTCGCCGGCGAACACGGCGACCCCAGCGGACATTTCGATCTGCTGCTGTTCGGTGTCGCATCCTCCGTGGTGTTTTCGCTGGTGGCCCAGATCGGCGAGCAGGTCGACTTCCTCAGGTTTCTGCCGCGCGACCGCCGCACGTCGCGAACGTCGTGGTGGACCGCCCTGCTGATCGCGGGCCCCGGCTGGATCATCTTCGGCGCGCTGAAACTGCTGCTGGGCTCGTTTCTCGCCTTCTTCGCGCTGAGCCACGGTCTCTCCAGCGAGCTGGCGGCCGAGCCTGCGCACATGTATCTCGAAGCGTTTCGCTACGTGTTGTCGCAGCCGGACATGGCGTTGGCACTCACCGGCGCGTTCGTGATCCTGTCGCAGCTCAAGATCAACGTCACCAACGCCTATGCAGGCTCGATCGCCTGGTCGAACTTCTTCTCGCGTCTGACGCATAGCCATCCCGGCCGGGTCGTTTGGCTGGTGTTCAACGTGATGGTGGCGCTGCTGCTGATGGAGATCGGCGTCTACAAGGCGCTGGAGCAGACGCTCGCGCTATATTCCAATGTCGCAATCGCCTGGGTCGGCGCGCTGGTGGCCGATCTCGTGGTCAACAAGCCGCTCGGCCTGCGCCCACCCCAGATGGAATTCAAGCGCGCCCATCTCTACGACATCAACCCGGTCGGCGTCGGCGCGATGACGATCGCGACCATTGTCTCGATCGCGGCATTCTACGACCTGTTCGGCTCGACCATGAAAGCGCTCGCGGCCTTTGTCGCGCTGACGGTCGCCTTCGTCACCGCGCCCGTCATCGCCTGGCTCACCGACGGCAAATACTACATCGCGCGCAAGCCGAAGAGGAGCTGGGCCAATATCGAATCGATCCAGTGCTGCATCTGCGAGCACCATTTCGAGCCGGAGGACATGACATCCTGTCCTGCCTATGCCGGCCCGATCTGCTCGCTATGCTGCTCGCTCGATGCGCGCTGCCATGATTTGTGCAAACCGCATGCGCGCGCGCAGGTGCAGTTCGCCGACGCGCTCGCCAGGATCTTGCCGCAGTCGATCTATCAGCGGATCAATTCGCAGTTCGGCCACTACATCGGTGTGTTCGTGGTCTCGGCGGGCCTCGTCGCGCTGGTGCTGGGGCTGATCTACCTCCAGACCTCGGTCAGCGTGCCTGGCGAGAACATGCTCGTCTCCAACGTGCTCTGGAAGGTGTTCTTCTCGCTCAGCATCATCATCGGCGTGGTGGCCTGGCTGTTCGTGCTGGCGCAGCAGAGCCGACGGGCCGCCGAGGCCGAGACCCGGCGCCAGACCACGCTGCTGATCCAGGAGATCGATGCCCACAAGCGCACCGACGCTGAGCTCCAGCGCGCCAAGGAAATCGCCGAATCCGCCAACCTCGCCAAGAGCCGCTACGTGGTCGGCCTGAGCCACGAGCTGCGTTCGCCGCTCAATGCGATCAGCGGCTATGCCCAACTCCTGGAGCAGGACACCACGCTCAACACCAAGCCGCGCGACCAGGTCCGCGTCGTCCGCCGCAGCGCCGACCACCTCTCCGGCCTGATTGACGGCATTCTGGACATCTCCAAGATCGAGGCGGGGCGGCTGTACCTGTCGCGCGACGAGGTGCGATTGACCGAATTCCTCGACCAGCTCGTCGGCATGTTCCGCCTTCAAGCCGCAGCCAAGAGCATCGACTTCGTGTTCCGGCGGCCGGCGCATTTGCCGGTCGTGGTCTATGCCGACGAGAAGCGGCTCCGCCAGGTGCTGATCAATTTGCTGTCCAACGCGATCAAATTCACCCAGGCCGGCAGTGTGCAGTTCGTGGTGCACTATCGCAGCCCGGTCGCCGAGTTCGAGGTGATCGACACCGGCCCCGGCATCCAGGGCGACGATCTCGAACGCATCTTCGCACCCTTCGAACGCGGTGCGCTAGGTGTCTCGCAGCCGCAGACCGGCACCGGGCTGGGCCTGACCATCAGCCGGCTGCTCGCCGGAGTCATGGGTGGCGACATCAAGGTCTTGAGCACGGTCGGCAGCGGCAGCACGTTCAAGGTCAAGATGTTGCTCTCGGAAGTCACCAATCCGCAGCGCATCGCGCCGGTGGAGGCCCCGATCTCCGGCTATCACGGCGCGCGCAAGACCATCCTCATCACCGACGACGATCCCGTGCATCGCGACCTCCTGCGTGAGGTGTTGACACCACTCGGCTTCATCCTGCTCAGCGCGCCCGACGGACCTGGTTGCCTGGCGCTGGCCCAGCACTGCCGGCCCGATCTGTTTCTGCTCGATATTTCCATGCCGGGTATGGACGGCTGGAAAGTCGCGGAAACGCTGCGCGCGAACGGCCACCATCAGGCGCGCATCCTGATGGTGTCGGCCAGCGCGCTCGAGGCCCACGGCACACCGCTGGCGCAGCCCTTCCACGACGGCTATCTGATGAAACCGATCGACATCCCCAGGCTTTTGGAAGGCATCCGCCAGCTTCTGAAGATCGAATGGCAATACGGCACGGACGAGATCGCCGTGCCGCTATGGCGGCCGGAGAGCGGCTCGCGGCCGCCTGTACGACACATCGAGGCGCTGATCGGGCTTGGTCAGATCGGCTACGTCAAGGCTATCCAGTTGAAGCTGGACGAGATCGGCGGTGAGCATCCTGAACATGCCGACTTCGTCGCGGAAATGCGGTCGCTGATCGACCGCTTCGATCTCGACCAGTACATGGCCACATTGAAGACGTTGCATGCGTATGAGCACTGAGTCGAAAAAGCGCGACGTCGCGCTCGTTGTCGACGACTCCCCGGAGACGCTGCGGCTGCTCACCGACGCGCTCGACAACGCCGGGATGACGGTGATGGTGGCGCTCGACGGCGCGGCCGCGATGCGCATCGTCGACCAGATCACGCCTGACATCGTGCTGCTCGACGCGGTGATGCCGGGCATGGACGGGTTCGAGACCTGCCGCCGCCTCAAGCGCGATGCGGGCCTTGCCAATGTCCCGGTGATATTCATGACGGGGCTCGCCGAGACCGAGCACATCGTGCGCGGGCTGGAGGCGGGCGGCGTCGACTACGTGACCAAGCCGATCGTGATCGAGGAGATGCTGGCGCGCATCCGCGTTCATCTCGGCAATGCGCGTCTGACGCAAAGCGCACGCGCCGCGCTCGACGTGTCCGGCCGATTCCTGTTCGCGGTCAACCGCCAGGGCAAATTGTTGTGGGCGACCCCGCAGGCGCAGAAGCTGCTGGCGGACCACCACGGCGCGCAGGCCGACGACGACTTCGTCCTGCCGATATCATTGCTGCAATGGCTGGAGCAGGCGAAGGGCAAGGGCAGTTCGAAGTCCCAGGCGGCTTCCCTGCCCGACAATCCTCAGCTCCGGCTGTACTACATGGGCGAGACCGCGCCGAACGAGTTCCTGCTGCGGCTCTCCAAGGAGTCCGGCACCGCGCCACCACCCGAATTCACCAGCGAGCTTGGCCTCACTACACGCGAAGGCGAGGTGCTGGCCTGGCTCAGCAAGGGTAAGACCAACCGCGACATCGCGCAGATTCTGGGCTTGAGCCCGCGCACGGTCGACAAGCATCTCGAGCAGATCTATTCCAAGCTTGGGGTCGAGAACCGGACTGCGGCTGCGGCGATTGCAACGAATGCGACAAGAAGGAATTCCTGACGCCCCCCGCCGTCGTCCTGGACAAGCGCAGCGAAGCGGAGCGCCGATCCAGGACCCATTACCACAGTACGTGGTTTGGCGATGACTCTTGATGACAGGCTCGCGCCGCAACTTCTCCCTGGGATAATGGGTCCTGGCTTTCGCCAGGACGACGAAGAAATTTGTAGCGCCGCCCGCCTCTCCTCACCCGTACACAAACTCCCCGCCATCCAGATCCGTCTTCGGGATCTCGTCCTTTTCGGTCCAGTAATCCTGGCTGTGCTGCCATTCCGGCTTGTCGCCGCGCTTGGGAAGCAGGTCCATGTTGCGCATCATGTAGCCGGGATTGAAGTTTTCCGGATCGATCCAGGGCAGGATCGGCATGTTGTGGTCTTCGGCGCGTAACTTGACCTCGACCTTCTTCGCGCCCTTGGTCTTCATGTGACCGAGCAGGCGGCAGACGAAGTCGGCGACGAGGTCGACGCGCAGCGTCCAGCTGGCGCGGAAATAGCCGAACACCCAGACCATGTTCGGCACGCCCGTGAACATCATGCCGCGATAGGTGACGGTGTCGCCGAAGGCCAGCGGCTTGCCGTCGACCTCGAAGGCGATGTCGCCAAGCGCCGCGAGATTGAAGCCGGTTGCGGTGACGATGATGTCGGCCTCAAGCAGCTTGCCGGATTTGAGCTGGATGCCGTTCTCGACGAAGCACTCGATCTCGTCGGTGACGACGGACGCCTTGCCGCTGGCGATGCCCTTGAACAGATCGGCATCGGGCACGAAGGCGATGCGCTGCCGCCACGGCCGGTAGCTCGGCGTGAAATGTGTGTCAACATCGTACTCCGGACCGAGCACCGCGCTGATCTGGCCGATCAGCTCTTGCTTCACCTGCTCGGGTTTTGACAAGCAAAGCTTGGTGAACGCGTCCTGTTCGAACAGGATCTTGCGCCGGACGATCTCGTGGATCCAGGCTTCGTCAACCTGAAGCCTGCGCAGCTCCTCCGCGATCTCAATGGCGTTGCGCCCCAAACGGAAATAGGTTGGCGAACGCTGCAGCATGGTGACATGCGCGCATTTGTCGGCGATGTTCGGCACCAGCGTCGCCGCCGTCGCGCCGGAGCCGATCACGACGACCTTCTTGTTCGCGAGGTCGATACCGTCAGGCCAGGTCTGCGGATGAACGATGCGGCCCTTGAAGCGATCCGTGCCCTTCCATTCCGGCGTATAGCCTTCCGAGTGGCGGTAATAGCCCTGGCACATCCAGAGGAAATTCGCCGTGAAAGTTTTTGGCTCGCCAGTGTCGGTCGTCACCGCCTCGATGGTCCAGAGGTTCTGCTCGCTCGACCAGCTCGCCGAATTGATCTTGTGCTTGTAGCGGATATGCCGCGCGATATCGTTTGCGTCGATCACTTCGTTCATGTAGGCGAGGATTTCCTCTGCGGTCGCGATCGGCGGCCCGACCCAGGGCTTGAAGCTATAACCGAAGGTGTGGAGATCGCTGTCGGAGCGGATGCCGGGATAGCGATGCGTGGTCCAGGTGCCGCCGAACGTCGCCTGCGTTTCCAGGATGACGAAGCTCGCACCCGGAAGCTGCCTGGTCATGTGATAGGCGCTGCCGATGCCCGAGATGCCGGCACCGACGATCAGCACGTCGAAATGTTCAGAAGCCTGTTTGGCCGTGGCGTGACTGCGAACAGCGACATTCATTGTTGCTTCTATGCCTTGCTTGTTTTTGTGGCCGCCCTTGATTGGGCAACGCGTTTCCTCCGCGACGGACGTGGTTGCCCATCGCGCTTCCGCTTCAAGATGACATAGATCAGGGCGCGGTCAAATCACAGCGCCGCACCCCAGCTCCGCGCGGTCTGCAAGATCCAGTCGCGATAGAGCGTGAGCGGCGTGACGCCGGTCAGCCCGCCGCAGCCGGCGGCTCCGTTCGGCCCCGTGGACCAGCTGATGATGCCGACGAGCACGGCTCCATTCGGCTTGTCCTCGAACACGGGACCGCCGGAATCACCGGTGCAGGCGCCAATTCCGTCGCGAACACCGTTGGTTACGGGGTCGACCAGCCGGATCTGGAGCGTGCCGGGCTGCCCCGTCGCAACGAGGCCGGCAACGCGCGTCGCGCCGCCACTCTTGCCGTCGCCACGCACGGTGACGCCGATACCGGCGATGACGAAGCGGCTGCCGACCTGGATCGGAATATTCGGCGCCCCGACCGGCACCGTCGATTTTCCCTTGAGTGGAATTTCCAATTGCAGCAGCGCCAGGTCGGCGGTAGCGCGATGCGCCTGCATCGCCTGCATGTTGAAATTCGGATGGATCGCGACGGTGCGGACATTCAGCAGTTGCGGCTGCCCGTCGGTGCCGCGATCGACGATCTTGTAGTCCGCGCCGGGCTGCACGCAGTGGGCAACGGTGAGCACCAGCTTCGGCGCAACCAGGGTGCCGGTACAGAAATTGCCGCGCGAGCCGACAATCGTGACGACGGCGCGCGCGACGCCGTCGGCCTGCGGCGTGCCGCCACCAACGATGGCATAAGCGGGCGTGGCGAGCAGCAGCGCGGCCGTAATGAGGGTTACGAGCTTCTTCATGGGAACACGCTTTGGTATCGGCCTCGGTGACGGCGCAGGAATGGCTTCGGACTGGCCCTTGCCGATAGCGCATGCTAGCGCTCTTGGAAAGGAATTGACGAGGGCGGGATCTTGACGATCGAGGCTGTGATCTTTGATTTTGGCGGCGTGCTGACGAGTTCGCCGTTCGAGGCGTTCACGCGGTTCGAGACAGAGCGTGGCCTGCCCATCGACATCATCCGGCGCACCAACGCCGCCAATCATCTGGAGAATGCCTGGGCCAAGTTCGAGCGCGCCGAGGTCGATATCGACACGTTCGATCATTTGTTCGCGACGGAGTCACTCGCGTTCGGCGCGGAGGTGCGTGGCCGCGATGTGTTGCCGCTGCTTCAGGGCGATCTGCGCCCCGAGATGGTGGAAGCGCTGAAGCGCATCAACGCGCAATTCAAGACCGGCTGCATTACCAACAATCTGCCGGCCAATGCGATCGGCAGCATGACCGGGCGTTCACTCTATGTCGCCGAGGTGATGGTGCTGTTCGACCATGTCATCGAGTCCGCCAAGATCGGCCTGCGCAAGCCCGACCCGCGCATCTATCAGATGATGGTCGAAACGCTGAAGGTAGATCCAGAGAATTGCGTCTATCTCGACGATCTCGGCGTCAACCTGAAGCCGGCACGCGAGATGGGCATGACGACGATCAAGGTCACCAGCGGCGCCCAGGCGATCGCCGAGCTCGAGGCAGCAACAGGATTGAAGCTGAGCTAGCCGCGCTGCCTGTGCCTCATCCTGAGGAGCGCGCCCTTGCGCGCGTCTCGAAGGATGAAGGCCTCACTGGGGCTCCTCGCCCTTCGAGACGCCGCGCAAGCGCGGCTCCTCAGGGTGAGGGATTACACATCCTACTCCGCCGCGGCGGCGATCCGCTCCGGAAACGCCGCGGCAAGTGAAGCACGATCAGGCTTCAGCACGCCGCGCTCGGTGATGAGACCGGTGACGAGCCTCGCCGGGGTGACGTCGAAGGCATAATTCGCGACCGGCGAGCCCTCCGGCACGATGCGCACCGTCTCAAGTCTTCCGTCTGCGGTGCGGCCGGTCATGTCGGTAACTTCCGTGCCGCTGCGCTGCTCGATCGGGATGTCGCGGATGCCGTCATCGACGGCGAAATCGATCGTCGGCGACGGCAGCGCGACATAGAACGGCACGTTATTGTCGTGCGCGGCGAGCGCCTTCAAATATGTGCCGATCTTGTTGCAGACGTCGCCATTGGCGGCAACGCGATCGGTGCCGACGATGGCGAGATCGACCATGCCGTGCTGCATCAGATGCCCGCCGGTGTTGTCGGGAATCACAGTATGCGCCACGCCGTGATGGCCGAGCTCCCAGGCGGTGAGCGAGGCGCCCTGGTTGCGGGGACGCGTCTCGTCGACCCAGACATGAATCTTGATGCCGCGCTCATGCGCGAGATAGATCGGCGCCGTCGCCGTGCCCCAGTCGACGGTCGCAAGCCAGCCGGCATTGCAATGGGTCAGCAAATTGACGGTCTCGCCCGGCTTCTTCTTTGCGACGATCGCCTCGATGAGTTTCAGGCCGTTGCCGGCGATGCCGCGGTTGATCTCGACGTCCTGCTCGACGATCTCGTCGGCGCGCGCATAGGCAGCTTCGGCGCGCTCCAGCGGATCGATCGGCGCGAGGCTCGCGCGCATCTCGTCCAGCGCCCATTTCAGATTGATCGCCGTCGGCCGCGCCACCACGAGCGTGTCGTAGGCACGCCTCAGGCCGGCGTCGGAGGCGTCCTCGCGCATCGCCAGCGCCATGCCGTAAGCCGCGGTCGCGCCGATCAGCGGCGCACCGCGCACCAGCATGTCGCGGATGGCGAGGGCCGCGTCCTCGCATGAGGTCAGCTTCGCAACGATGAACTCATGCGGCAGCCGGCGCTGGTCGATCGCGCCGACCGACCAGCCGTCGCGCTCACGCCAGATGCTGCGGAAATGTTTGCCGTCGACCTTCATGGCATTCTGCCTTTCGTATCACGTCCGCAGGATGCGCCCTGCCACCGCATCGAGCTTCTTCAAGAGCTCGGGATCGCGCGCCTCGGGCGCGGTGATCAGCGCGGTATCGAGCGCGCGGTCCGAGCCGATCGGGCACGGCTCATGCTCGCGCGGGAAGTCTTTCGCCAGCCGCGCCACCAGCGCTTTTGCCTTGTCGGCATTCGAGCTCAGAACGCGGATGATGTCCTGCACGGTGACGGCGTCGTGATCGGGATGCCAGCAATCGAAATCCGTCACCATCGCGACGGTGGCGTAGCAAAGCTCGGCCTCGCGCGCGAGTTTCGCCTCGGGCATGTTGGTCATGCCGATCACGGAATAGCCCAGCGTCTTGTAGGTCATGCTTTCCGCATAGGTCGAGAACTGCGGTCCCTCCATGCAGACATAGGTGCCGCCGCGCGCAAACGCGATGCCCTCGGCTTCGGCCGCCGTGGCAAGATGGATGCGCAGCCGCGGCGAGACTGGGTGCGCCATCGACACATGCGCGACGCATCCCCTCCCGAAGAACGAGCTCTCGCGTTTGTGGGTACGATCGACGAACTGGTCGACAAGAACGAAGGTTCCCGGCGGCAGTTCCTCCCTGAACGAGCCGCATGCCGACAGCGAGATCAGATCGGTGACCCCGGCACGCTTGAGGACGTCGATATTGGCGCGATAGTTGATGTCGGAGGGCGACAGCCGGTGGCCCTTGTCATGGCGCGGCAGGAACACGATCGGGAGGCCGGCAATGGAGCCGCGCCGCAGCGGCGCCGACGGCTCACCCCAGGGGCTCTTGATCACCTCTTCGCGAGCGTCCTCCAGCCCCGGCAAATCGTAGATGCCGGAGCCGCCGATGATGCCCAATACCGCCTGCGTCATGCCTGCTCCACCCCGTTCGCGCCTTCGCAATCCCGTGGGGAAGCTATGCCAGTTTTACGTCGGTTTTGGAACGGGTGATGGGGTCCGATGCCGAGACGAGCGGAAAGCGCTCGCCACACATCCGGTGTCGGGGGGGGGGGGGGGGGGGGGGGGGGGGGGGGGGGGGGGGGCGCCGGGCGCGGGGCAGATTATGGGGGCGCGCCCGCCGCGGGCGGGGGGGGGGGGGGGCGGCGCGGGGGG
>NZ_JBVVPL010000032.1:11605-74859 GCF_055807615.1 Bradyrhizobium sp. MV1.5
CCCCCCCCCCCCCCCCCCCCCCCCCCCCCCCCCCCCCCCCGCCCCCCCCCCCCGCGCCGCCCCCCCCCCCCCCGGCCGCCCCCCCGCCCCCCCCCCCCCCCCCCCCCCCCCCCCCCCCCCCCCCACGCCGGAAATCTCGATTATGCCGCGACCGCCGACTGCAGCTGGGTCGCGACCATGCGCTCCAGGGTCTCGACGGACTGGAAGTTCTCCGGTGTGATCTCGGACTGGGGAATCGTGAAGTCGAACTCGGCTTCGACGCCGAGCATCAGATTGACCATGTCCATCGAGGTCAGGCCGACGTCGACGAGCTTGGCCTGCGGCGTAATCTCGGCGGAGAGCGAGTTCTGGGCAAGGATGCCCTTCACCAGCTTGATGATGCGATTGCGCAATTCGGTATCGAAAGCCTGCATCGGTAAATTCCCATCTGTCGACATAGGTCGGACCGGTTGCCCGCTACGATGGGCACGGCGGGCCGATCCCGCAATGGACGCCACCATTACTTCGCGTTTCTTAGTAAACGATGACTCAGATTGTCTGGATTTCCGGCTTCTTACAGATCCCTAACGCGATCGCGGGAATCCGGACGATGCAAACAACCCGAACTTAACTGTTCGTTCGGAATTGGGCTTTGTTTACCCTCTATTTCATCGACGAATTTGAATTAAATCCGTAGCCTCATCTCATAAGCAAAGATGGTCGAAGGATCGCTCAAGCGGCATCGCGAATGATGCCGGCGATCCTGAACGGCAAACCGGAGGCGGACGAGTATGAACGTGCGTGAAGCAGTCCTCACTGTCGACGAGGCGCAGACGAGCTTTCTCGAGCAGGGTCCGTCCCTCGTCGAGCGCGCCGCCCGGACCGCCACCGTGGCGGCAGCCGACGCAGACGGGGTCGATCGCGATGCCCGCTTCCCGCACAAGGCTTTCGAGGTCGCGCGTGAGCAAAAGCTGCTCGGCGTCATGATCCCGGCCGAGTTCGGCGGCTTCGGTGCCTCGATCCATGACGTCACCGACGTCTGCTACACGCTCGGACGCGCCTGCGCCTCCACCGCGATGATCTACGCCATGCACACGACAAAAGTCGCCTGCATCGTCAGGCACGGCCACGGCATCCCCTGGATGGAAACCATGATGCGCCGGGTCGCGCGCGACCAGTGGCTGCTCGCCTCCTCCACCACCGAAGGCCAGAACGGCGGCAACATCCGCGCCAGCGCCGCCGCCGTCGACGTCGCCGGCGATACCGTCTCGCTGCTGCGCGACGCCACCGTGATCTCCTACGGTGCCGAGGCCGACGGCCTCGTCACCATCGCCCGCCGCGCCACCAACGCGTCTGCGTCCGACCAGGTGCTGCTGGCGCTCGCCAGGGACGATTATTCGCTGAAGCGGACGCTGGGCTGGGAAACGCTCGGCATGCGCGGCACCTGCTCGACCGGTTTCGAGCTGAAGGTCGACTGCCCGACCGACCGCGTCTTCCCGGAATCCTACGACAAGATCCACGCCCAGACCATGACGCCGTTCGCGCATCTGTGCTGGTCCTCGGCCTGGGCTGGTATCGCTGCAGCCGCAGTCACCCGCGCGCAGGCTTTCGTCCGCAAGGCGGCCCGCACCTCAGGCGGTCAGATGCCCCCGGCAGCCGCGCATTTCACCGCCGCCAAGATGTCGCTGGCCAAGCTGCGGGCGCTGATATCGGCCAATATCGACGCCTTTGCTCGCGCCGAGCACGACGAACGCGCGCTCGGCTCGCTCGACTTCCAGTCTTCGATCACGCTTCTGAAGGTGCAGGCCTCGGAGCTCGCGGTCGAGACCGTGATGCATGCGATGCGCACCGCTGGCCTTTCCGGCTACCGCAACGACGGTGAGTTTACCATGGGCCGCCACCTGCGCGACGTGCTGTCGTCGCCGATCATGATCAACAACGACCGCATTCTGGCCAATGCCGCAACATCGACCCTGATGAGCGGCGTGCCGACAAGCCTTCGGGACTGACGAGCTTTCGAGACCGACGTGCCTTCGTTCAATAAGAATAATTTCAGATAGCAGGAAGCCGAACATGAACATTGTTGTTCTCCCCAACTCGCCTGAGACCGCGCCGCAGATCGTGGATCCGCTGGATCATCTCGCCGAGAAGCTGTTCCATCCCATGGGCTCGGACGGCGTCTATGCCCGCACCGCGCTTTACGAGGGCATCGTCGAAAAGCTCGCCGCGCTGATCACGAGCCATCGCGAGGCCGGCACTGAAGTGATGCGCTTCCCGCCGGTGATGAGCCGGTCTCAGCTGGAAAAATCCGGCTACCTCAAGAGCTTTCCGAACCTACTCGGTTGCGTCTGCGGCCTGCACGGCACCGAGCGCGAGATCAACGCCGCGGTCAGCCGCTTCGATGCCGGCGGCGACTGGACCAGCTCGCTCTCGCCGGCAGACCTCGTGCTGTCGCCGGCGGCCTGCTATCCCGTCTATCCGATCGCGGCGAGCCGCGGCCAGTTGCCGAAGGGCGGCCTGCGCTTCGACGTCGCCGCCGACTGCTTCCGCCGTGAACCGTCAAAACATCTCGACCGGCTGCAATCGTTCCGGATGCGGGAATATGTCTGCATCGGCAGCCCCGATGACGTCGCCGATTTCCGCGAGCGCTGGATGGTGCGGGCGCAGGCGATTGCTACCGATCTCGGTCTCACCTTCCGCGTCGATTACGCGAGCGATCCGTTCTTCGGCCGCGTCGGTCAGATGAAGGCGGTCAGCCAGAAGCAGCAGCAGCTCAAGTTCGAACTGCTGATCCCGCTGCGCTCGGAAGAGCAGCCGACCGCCTGCATGAGCTTCAATTATCACCGCGAGCATTTCGGCACGACCTGGGACATCAAGGACGCCAATGGCGAGCCGGCCCACACCGGCTGCGTCGCTTTCGGCATGGACCGCCTGGCCGTCGCCATGTTCCACACCCACGGCACCGACCCTTCCGCCTGGCCCGCCAAGGTGCGGGAGATCATGGGCCTGCAGCCGCAGATCGCGGCCGATGCCCACGGCGAAGGCTGGCGCTAACGGAACGAGGCCGGTCATTTCCACGGGAAAGACGAGCGTGATCCATACCAAGGTCCGATGCCGCGAGATCACCGAGTCCGACGTCGATGCGGTCGCCGACTTGCTGACGCGCGGCTTCGTCGGCCGCTCGCGCAGCTACTGGATCCAGGGCCTGCGCCGGCAAGCCTTCCGGCCTGTACCGGATGGCTACCCGCGCTTCGGCTACATGCTCGACAATGACGGTACGCCGGTCGGTGTGCTGCTGCTGATCTACACGGCGCGGAGGGACGACGATGAGACCGCCATCCAGTGCAATTTGTCGAGCTGGTACGTCGATCCGGCCTACCGCAACTACGCCCCGCTCCTGACCAAGATCGCGCAGCGGCACAAGGACGTCACCTATCTCAACATCAGCCCGGCGCCATGGACCTGGCCGATCATCGAGACGCAGGGCTTTCGCGCCTATTGCAGGGGTATATTCTTCTCGGTGCCTGCGCTGGCGCGCGTCCCTCGCTGGAGCACGATCGAAGTCATCTCGCAGCACGCCAAGACGATCGACGGGCTTTCCGATGCCGAGACCGAGCTCTTGACGCGGCATGCGCGGTACAATTGCCTCAGCCTCGTCTGCCGCACGCCGAAGGGAGCGTTCCCCTTCATCCTGCAACCGGTGCGCATCCGCCGTGGCATCATTGCGCCGCCCGCGATGAAGCTGATCTACTGCCGCAACGCGGCCGAATACACCGAATGCGCGGGCCGCATCGGCCGGCTGCTGCTGCGGCTCGGCAAGATCGCGGTCGCCGTCGATTCCAACGGCCCGGTTCCCGGCCTCGTCGGCATCTACACCGAGCGTCGCGGCCGCAAATATTTCAAGGGCCCGCACCGGCCGCAGCTCGCCGATCTCACGGATACGGAACTCGTGCTGTACGGGCCGTAGGCCGCCTCGCACGCCCTCCACATTGGCAGCATCCCTGCATCGCCGGCCACCCTCCGTAAACTACGGCGCTTAAGGGAATTTTCCCGTCTCTTCGCTAGCCTCGGCGACTGAATTACCTTGCGTTAGGTCGATTGCCCGCCGAGGCCCCGCCGCCCCCATGACGTCGATCCGCGACAACGAGCTTGATGCACGCCGCGAGCAAGGCCCGAAGGCCCTGGTCGGGCTGAGCCAGCTTGCGCTCGACCACATGGAGCAAGGCGTCTGCGTCTACGATGCCGCCAACCGGATCGTGCTGGTCAATCAGCGCTATCTCAGCCTGTTCAACATGTCGGCCGAGAAGGTGCGGGTCGGCACGAGCTACCGTGACGTGCTCGCCCACAGCGTGGCACTCGGCAACATCCCCGCGGGGGAAGTCGACGCACTCTATGCCGCGCGCATGGCGCGGATCGCAGCCGGCCGGCCGTTCCGGACTCAACAGACGCTCGCGAGCGGCCTCGTCATGGCGCTCGAGCTGAAGCCGCTCCCCGGCGGCGGCTGGATGACGATCTGCGACGACATCAGCCGCCTCGCCCGGGTCGAGGCGGAGCTGCGCGTGCAGACCGAGCGCAGCCAGCACGCGCTCGCCAACATGTCGCACGGGTTGATCATGTACGACGCCGACAGCCGCGTCGTCGTCTGCAACGATCGCTTCCTGAAGCTCTACAATCTCGACCCGGACATCGTGAAGCCGGGCGTCTCGCATGGTACGGTCATCGAGCATTGGATGTCGCGCGGCAACCTGCCGGGCATGCCGGGTGAGGAATTCCACGACACCAGGCTGGAGGACGTGCGCACCAGGAAGACGAAAACCTTGCTGGTGATGCGCTATGACGGACGGATGGTGCAGGTGGTTTCCCGTTTTCTGCCCGACGGCGGCTGGGTGACGGTGCACGAAGACGTCACCGAGCGGCTGCAATACGAGGAGACGCTGAGGCAGCAGAATTTCATGCTCGATGCGGCGCTGGAAAACATGGCGCACGGGCTCGCCTTCTACGACAGCGACATGCGCCTGCGCGTCTGCAACACCACCTACCGGAAGATCTATCGGCTCTCGCCGGAGGAAGCCAAGCCAGGCACGCATCTCGGCGAACTGATCGAACGCTCGATGGCAAACGGCGCGTTCTCGTCCGAGTATAGTCCGCAACAACTCCTGGAAGCCGCCAGCGCAAGAATTGCGGACCGCAACTCCTCGCCGATGCGCCGGCGGATGTCGAACGACACTACGATCTCGGTGCGCTATTGCGCCCTGGCCGAGGGTGGCTTTGTGGCCACCTACGAGGACATCACCGAACGCGAGCACGCAGTCGAAGAGCTGAGCGAGCAGTATCGGCGCTTCGACGCGGCCCTGAACAACATGAGCCAGGGCCTGTGCATGCTCGATTCGGACTTGCGTGTCATCGTCTGCAATCGGCGCTATATCGAGATGTACGGACTGTCACCCGAATTGGTGAAGCCGGGTGTGTCGATGCGTGAGATCATGGAGCACAGCTGCGAGCTCGGCATCCATCCAAACACCACCGCCGCGCGGCTCTATGCCGACTATGTCGAGAGGCTGCGCGTGGGCGAGCACACGCTGCACCGCTATTTGAGCGACGGCCGCATCATAAAGCTCAATCACAAGCGGATGGAGCACGGCGGCTGGGTCGTCACCTATGAGGACGTCACCGAACGCCACAAGGCCCAGGCCCGCGTGGCGCACATGGCGCGGCACGATTCGCTCACCGACCTGCCCAATCGCACGCTATTCCGCGAAAAAATGGGCGAGGGGCTGAACCAGGTCGCGGTCGCCGGCGGCGCGATGGCCGTGCTGTGCTTCGACCTCGACAATTTCAAGACCGTCAACGACCGCCTCGGCCACGCGGCCGGCGACCGGCTGTTGCGCTGGGTCGCGGCGCGGCTGCAGGAGAATATCGGCGAGCACGACACCGTCGCGCGGCTCGGTGGCGACGAATTCGCGGTTCTCCAGCGCGGACCGCAGCCGCAATCGGCAGAAAGGCTCGCATGCCGCCTGGTCGGGATCATCGGTCACCCGCCGCCGCTGGAGAACCAGTCGATCCATGTCGGCGTCTCCGTCGGCATCGCAATCGCGCCCGATCACGGGCTCGATGCCGACGAGTTGATGAAATGCGCCGACCTCGCGCTTTACCAGGCCAAGGCCAAAGGGCGCGGCGCCTATCGGATGTTCGAGCCCGAAATGGAGGAAGAGGCTCGCAGCCGGCACGCGCTGGAGCGCGATCTGCGCGGCGCGCTGGAGGCCCGTGAATTCCACCTGGCGTTCCAGCCGCAGGTGCGGCTCGATACCACCGAACTTACCGGCTTCGAGGCGCTGCTGCGCTGGAAACATCCCTCGCGTGGACTCGTCTCGCCGACCGAATTCATTCCGATTGCGGAAGAGAACGGGCTGATCCTTCCGATCGGAGAATGGGTGCTGCGCACGGCCTGTGCGACCGCCGCGACCTGGCCCGATCTCACCGTCGCCGTGAACCTTTCGCCGGTGCAATTCCGCTCGCGCGGGCTGGTGACGATGGTGACGAGCGCGCTTGCGGAGGCCGGATTGCCGCCGCATCGGCTCGAACTCGAGCTCACCGAGACGGCACTGCTCGACGACAGCGAAGCGACGATCGAGATCCTGCACCAGCTCCGCGCGTTGGGGGTGCGCGTCAGCCTCGACGATTTCGGCGTCGGCTATTCTTCGCTGAGCTATTTGCGCAAGTTTCCGTTCGACCGCATCAAGATCGACCGCTCCTTCGTCGGCACGCTCGGCGAAAGCCCTGAGAGTATGGCGATCGTCCGCACCATCGCCAGCCTCGGCTCGGTGCTCAACGTCGAGACCACGGCAGAAGGCGTGGAGACGATTGAACAACTCGACTTCGTCCGCGAATGCGGCTGCACCGCCGTACAGGGATATTATTTCGGCAGGCCGTGCCCGGCCGCGGAGGTCGTGCGAGTTATCGAGGGCCTTAACGCAGTACTGCGGGTGGCGTAGGGATCCGGCTCAGATTGACCCCTAACCTGCTGCGGGCAACGCGCTGTCCGGCGGCGGCGCGCCCCAGGGGCGGTCGGCTGAGGCGAGCCCGATCAGGCGGCCCTGAATGTAGTCGCAGCCCCAGTCGCGCAGCATGTTCGCAGCTTCTTCGTCCTGCACCCATTCGGCCACCGTCTTGATGTCGAGGCGGCGGGCGAGGTCGATCAGGGTCTGCACGAAGGCCCGGTCGTCGGCGGAACGAGTGATGTTCTGCACGAACGCGCCGTCGATCTTGACGATGTCGACGCCGAGCTTGCGCAGATTGCGGAACGAGGTGTAGCCGGCACCGAAATCGTCGATGGCGATGCGGCTGCCGAAATTCTTCAGCCGCGTGACGAAGCCGCGCACGTCGTCGATGTCCTGGATCGCGACGGTTTCGGTGATCTCGACGATCAGCCGCTCGGCGACGCCGGGATGGGCCCGCATCAGCGATTCGATTCCGGCCCACCAATCCGGATCCATGGTGGTGTCCGGCGAGATGTTGAGGCTGAGGCAGATGTCGGGCGCGGCCGCGAGCTCGGCGACCACGAGCTCGAGCACGCGGTGATCGACCAGGCGGATCAGGCCGAGCCTTTCCGCGACCGGCACGATGTCGGGCGCGAGCAGCACCTGACCGTCGCCCTGGTCCATCCGCACCAGGCATTCGTGAAAAGCGCACTCGCGCGAGAGAGCAGCAACCACCGGCTCATAGGCCAGCTTGATGCGGCGCTCGTTCAGCGCGGTGACGATCTCGTCGGTGACGCGGATGTTGACGCGGCGCTGGGCGTCGCGCGCGGCATCCGGGCGCCAGGCGGCGAACGAGCCGACGCGACGTTGTTTCGCGGTGTCCAGGGTCTCATGGGCGCGATTGACGGCTTCATCGGTGTTGCGGGCATAGCGCGGCACGCTGACCGCGCCGATCGAGGCGGTGACCGACACCGGGCCGGATTTGGTCGGCACCACCTCATCGCGGATGCCGACGAGGAAGCGCTCGGCGGCGACGTTCATGTCGTCGACGGTGCAGTTCTTCAGGATCAGCCCGAACTTGTTGCCGGAGAAGCGGCCGAGCACGTCGCCACCGCGCAAGCGCGCGCGAATGCGCGTGGCGACGTCGAGGATCACGGCGTCGGCAACGTCGAAGCCGAAGGCCTCGTTGACACGCGCGAGATGATCGATGCCGACCAGCATGAAGGCCGCGGTCGAGCGGAAACGGGTCGTCTCCTCGATGGCCTCGGCCAGCGCGGCTATCAGATGCGAGCGATTGAGCTCGCCGGTCAGCGGATCGAGCCGGGCCAGCTTCGTCAGTTCCTCGTCGCGGGCGTGGCGTTCATTGTTGATGCGGACGGAGCCGATCGCACGCACCGGGCGGCCGTCGGGGCCGGCGAACCAGCGGCCGTTCTCCTCGATCCAGACCATGGGATCGGCGGCGCTCATGCGCACGCCGTACTCGACCCGGTAGGGCGTGCCGTCGGCGCCATGCACGGCTGAGGTCTGCGCCAGCGCGGCGGTTCGCTGTGATTGCGCGGGCTCGATCAGCCTGGCGAATTCGGCGCCGGTGGCCAGCCGTTCGGCGGGAATCCCGGGAAAGATGGCGCTGACCTGCTCACCCCAGACGATGACATCGCTGGCGATGTCCCAGGCGAACACGGCCTGGCCGAGGGCGGCCAGGATGTCGGAGGCTTGCGGCAATGCGGGGGTCAAAATCGCCTCGTTTCGGGACAGCGGGGAGTCCTGAGCCGGCACAGGATAAAGCCAGATTCGCCATTGACCCTAGGCAAAGTTGATAAACAATTTGGAAACCACGTTTCTTCGCGTGCAGGAACCAAACCGGCCCGCCCGGCATAGGCCTTGCGAGTACATGACACGCACCGGCGCCAGCGTCTCGAAACGCGACAATCCAGGCCGGGTCAACGGTGATTGCGATGTTGAGTACCGATCGATCGAACGCCTCGGACAACGGCATGGGCTCGGCCCTGGTGCCGCTGATGCCGATTCTGCAGTGGGTCCACAAGGCACCGCTGCCGCGCCCGGACCCCAGCTTCGTCGCCCAGCTCATTGCCAATGCCGAGCACCTTCCCCAGGCGAGCCGGCTGCGCCGCGTGTCTTCCGAGGATGCGCAGGTCGCCTATGGCGGCAAGCGCCCGCTTCCGAGCGTCACCGCGCGCACGCGGCAGGTGGCTTGAATCAGCGCGGCGCGTCGGGAGACGGCTGGGTGCCGTTGCCCGGCTGCAAATGCGGCGAGGGAATTTCCGGCGAGGGCGTACTCACAGGCTTCGGCGCCGGGTGATCCATCAGCACGGATTCGGCGACCGATTGTGCCGTAGGCGCCGGCGGCTCCGCCGGAGCTGGTTGCGGAGCGGACACTGGCTCGAACTTGGGCTCGAACGTCCCTTCATCCGCCGGCGTCTCGGCCTGGCGCTTGGCCTTGCGGCGCGCGGGCACCGTCGTTTCGGCGACATAAGCGACGCGGCGGCGGGTGCGCTGGGCGATGCCGCCGAGGAAATCGGCCATCGCGAGCAGCACCAGAAGGAAATAGGTGGAGTTGCCGAATTTGGGCCACATCACGAATTCGGCCGCAGCCGCGCCGAACACGATCAGCGACAGCAGATGATCCATCAGGAATTTCGCGCCGGGCCGCGCGCCTTTGACCACTTCGAGCAGCAGCAGCACGATACCTAGCGCGAGCATCACGTCGGCGAGCGTGACCGGCCAGGCCTCGCCCGTGATCATCGGCACCCTGAACAGCACGTCCGTAAAGGACACGCTCGGCATCAGGAAGGCGATGATGTTGTAGACCGCGAGCGGGATCAGGAGCAGCGGGAAACCGACCATCGGCGAAATGCCTTCTCGATCAAGATATCCAGACAGGACAATGCGGCGGCGAAGCATTGGCTCCGCCGCCGTCACTGTCATATCTCATGGGTTGGCCGAAATCAGGCAGGCCCGATCGTCCTGCCCACAGAAAGGTCCCGAACTCAGGACTCTTTCTTCTTCAGGACCTGACGGCCCTTGTACATGCCGGTCTTGAGGTCGAGATGGTGCGGACGACGGAGTTCGCCGGAATCCTTGTCTTCCACATAGGTCGGCTTCTTGATGGCGTCAGCCGAGCGGCGCATGCCACGGCGCGACGGCGAGGTTTTTCTTCTCGGAACGGCCATTTCAGTATCCTCTAGGGATTGGTGTCATCAGGGCATCGTCCGCTGAGGGACGGCTCAGCACCCGCAAACCGAGGCGAGCTGAATGCCGGTCAAGGCCGGGCTTATAGAGGAAGGCCTGCCTTAAATCTAGGGCTCCGGGGCCGGAAAATACGCCCGAAAAGGACCGAAATCAGCGATTCTCCCGCCAACAGGTCGAAAGTGAACTCGCCTGTGCTCGCGCCACATAGGTCCCCGCCAGCCGCCGGACACCCGGTCCCGGCGTCCTGGCGCTGCGTTTGACCGGATTCGGCAGAATCGAGGCCAGAAGCGCCGCCTCCCGGGGGGAGAGGTTCGCCGCCGATTTGCCGAAAGCATAGGCGCTGGCGGCCTCGGCCCCAAACTGGCCCTGTGGTCCCAGTTCGGCGATGTTGAGGTAAATCTCCAGGATCCGTGCCTTGGGCAGGACGAGATCGATCCACAGCGCCAACGGGAATTCCAGCGCCTTGCGGACGAAGTCCCGCCCCTGCCAGAGGAACAGGTTTTTCGCCACCTGCTGGGTGATGGTGGAAGCGCCCCGGAACGGGGTGCCGTCCTCCTTCGCATCGTCGATCGCCTCACGCAGCGCACCCCAGTCGATGCCGTGATGCTTGCAGAAATGGGCGTCCTCAGCCGCCACAACCGAGCGTGGCAGCGAGGGCGACATCGCCGCCAGATCGATCCATTCCCGCTGCATCGGCGCACCCCGAAGTGAGCGCCAGATCATCAGCGTCGAAACGGGATGGCCGGCACGGTAGAACGGCGCGACCACATAGGGCGCGAGAGCCGCGACCGCGAGCGCCAGGAGAAGGGTTTTGACGACGCGCAAATCAACCTTTCCGGCGCAGAACGAAACGCGGCCACGGGCCCGGCATTAAGTCTGTGATAATTCGGGCCTTTTCCAGCACTTTTTAGGCCTTCCAAACGATTGACTGAGGCGGGCGCATAAAGGATTGTCCCGCCGAATTTTAGTTCTGGAGTCCTTCTTGATGACCGGCACGTCCCCGTCCGATTTCGCCAAACGTCTGGACAAGACCGCTGATGACACCGAGGCCCTGCTCGGGCGCCTGCTGTCGGACGACATCCTGCCTGATGAGATCGCCCGGCCCAAGCGACTGATGGACGCAATGCGCTATTCGAGCCTCAACGGCGGCAAGCGCCTGCGGCCCTTCCTGGTGGTCGAGAGCGCGGCCGTGTTCGGCGTGCCGCGCGAAGCCGCGCTGCTCGCGGGTGCGGCGCTCGAATGCATCCACTGCTATTCGCTGATCCATGACGATCTGCCTGCGATGGACAATTCGGACCTGCGCCGCGGCCGCCCGACCCTGCACAAGAAGACCGACGACGCGACCGCGATCCTCGCCGGCGACGGCCTCCTGACACTCGCCTTCGACATCATCACCCGCGACGAGATTCATCGCGACGCCAATGTGAGGCTTTTGCTGACCCGCGCACTGGCGCGCTGCGCCGGCATCGGCGGCATGGTTGGTGGCCAGATTCTCGACCTCGCCGGCGAAGGCCGCTTTGGCGGCAACGAGCCGATCGACGTCGCCCGCATTCAGCAGATGAAGACCGGCGCGCTGCTGCGCTACGGCTGCATCGCCGGCGCTATCCTCGGCCAGGCCTCGCAAAAGGAATATCAGGCGCTGGACGATTATGGCCGCGCGCTCGGCGAAGCCTTCCAGATCGCCGACGACCTGCTCGACGTCGAAGGCGATGCCGCCGCGCTCGGAAAACCTGCCGGCGCCGATGCAGCGCTCGGCAAGACCACCTTCGTCACCCAGCTCGGCATCGAAGGCGCCAAGCAGCGCGTGCGCGACCTGCTCGCGCGCGCCGACAGCGCGGTCTCGATTTTCGGCGATCGCGCCGCCGTGCTGCAAGCGGCTGCGCGGTTCGTGGCCGAACGGAAGAGCTGATAGCTCGATGGCGGGCGGCAGCAAGGAAGACCCCGCCCTCGCCCGCTTTCGCAAGATGTCGCGGCCGATGCGGCTGATTTATGCGCGTCCGCGGACGTTCATATCGCTTGCCGTTGGTATTCTCGTCTGCCTGCTCATCCCGGGTTCGCACCGGCTGGTCACGCGGTTTCTGTTCGGCTGGGATGCGTTGATCGCCGTTTATCTGGTGCTGGTCTACGCGATGATGCTGTGCAACGATCACCAGCACATCCGCCGCGCCGCAGCGATGCAGGACGACGGTCGCTTCGTGATCCTGCTGGTGACGGCGATCGGCGCCTTCGCCAGCATCGCCGCGATCGTCTCCGAGCTTGGAACGCCGCATCGCGGCGTCCTGGAGCTGAGCATCGCAATCACCACCATCGTATTGTCATGGGCCGCCGTTCACACGATCTTCGCGCTGCATTACGCGCATGATTATTACCGGCACGCCACGCCGGGCGGCCTTCAATTTCCCAGCGGCGACAAGGAAGACCACGCGGATTATTGGGACTTCGTCTATTTCTCGTTCGTGATCGGCATGACCGCGCAGGTCTCCGACGTCGGCATCTCAGACAAGACGATCCGCCGCACGGCCACGGCGCACGGGATCGTGTCGTTCATCTACAACACGGCCTTGCTGGCCCTGACGGTGAACATCGCGGCGAGCGCGATTTCAACGTGATTCCCGACATTGTGGCGGCTCCGCCATGACGATGTCGGAAACCAGTGCCCTTGTCAGTTGCAGACCTCGGCATTGGCATCGACGTGAGGGCCGCCGCCGCCGCGATACACAAGGTGACAGCCGCGCCTGACCGGCCGGCAGAGGAGATCATTGCAAAAAATCTGACCGCTGCCGCCCGCGGCACCGTAGCCGCCCGCCCCGCCAGCAGCAGCGCCACTGGCCTGACGACGCTGCCGTGCGGGACGCTCGTCGCTGTCGTCGCGCTTGGCGGTCGCAGGTTTGGCCGGCTTGGCCGCACGCTGCTTTTCGCACTCATTGTCAGCGTTGACCGCATATCCTTCGCGGCAGACGATCTTGCTGCACTTGTCGCCGTCGGCTTTGAAACCATGCTCGCAAACCAGCGGGCAGACGCGTGAAGGCTTCGCCTTGACTGTATCGAGCGCGTCAGTGCTCGCCACCTTCACGTCGAGCTTGGTGCCGGCATAGCGGTTGAACTGCGACAGCGAGCGCTGCGAGGACGTATTCCAGTTGCCATCGGCGGCGCCGGAGAAGCAGCCGACCCGGCCGAGCTCGGTCTGCACCGAGCGGCTGAGATCGGCCGGCGCGGTGGCCGGCGTCAGCGACGCGACGTTGGTGCCGGCTGGGCTTGCCGTGCTGGCTGGCGCTGCACCCGGCGCCGCGGCGGCGAGATTGACCCGCTGCTGCTCGGCGGCGGCCGCCTGCTGCTGCGCCTGCTCCTTGGCCTTTTGCGCGGCAAGCTGTACCTGCTCGGCAGCCTTCGCATCGGCAGCTGCCTTGGCCTGCGTATCCTTCTGCGCGCCAAGTGCGGCAAGACGATCGCGCTCGGCCTCGGCCTGTTTCGCCTTCTCGGTGGCCGCCGCGTGAGCCTGCTCGGCGCCGATTTTTTCGAGCTGAAGCTTGGCGAGGCTCGCATAGAAGCCGTCGGAATGCTGGGCGAGGAACGCCTCCCATGCCGGCCTGTTGCCGACCTGGAGCGCGAGTTCGTAATCGCGGCGGATGTCGGCTTGCGGGTTCGGCGCGGGCGCTGCGGCAGCCGCAGCGGTCACCTTGACCGGCACCAGCGGCACGTCTTCGCCGCCGAGCGAGCCATAGACGAACGGCTCCTGCTTGTTACCTGTCGACTTGAGCACGTCGTCGCGCACGAAGCCGAAGGCGCGACGGACATCGAGGCCCGGCGTCGTCAGATGCTTGGACAACGCCACGGTAAAGGGGCTGTTCGCACCGTCGCCATCCTGCGCCGTGAAGCCGGCCTTGGCCGAATAGGCGATCAGCGTGTTGGGGCTGGTCGGCTCAACCTGGGCGAGACCACGGCCGATGCCGCGCGAGGCGACCGTGCGCTTCATGGTCTTGGCGAACGGATTGTCACGGCAGGCATCCAGGATCACCAGGCGAAGCTGCTTGGCCGGTTCGACCGCGACCAGGACGCGGTCGAGGGAGAGCGCCTCGTCAAAGACGTCGGTGTCACGCTCCAGCTTGGCGTCGACAGGGATCAGGTAGTTCGAGCCTTCGACCTCGATGCCGTGACCGGCATAATAGACCACGGCGATATCGGCATCGCGGGTCCCGTCGGCGAATTCGCGCAGCACGCGCCGGGTTTCCTGCGCCGTCAGGTCGTGCCGGGAATCGACGATATCGAACCCGGCCTCCTTCAGCGTCCTGGCCATCACCGAACCGTCATTGACCGGGTTCGTCAGCGACGGCGCATGCTGATAGGCGGAATTGGCGATCACCAACGCGGCGCGCTTTCCGGCGAAAGCGGGCCCGGTGCCGAATAGGAGCGCGACGGCGAGGAGAAGGGGGCAAAGTCTGAGCAATTTGCGCATGACACGACTTCCGGGTTCAGGGCCATTCGAGCCCCTTTGGGACGGCTTTAGCAGGGTCCGTCGCGGACGCTTGTGACGGAGGTCACGAAGGTGGCGCTGGCGGCAGGCCGAAAGGCCCCTTTTGTTTGTCGCGCCAGTCCGGTCGCGGTTCGCCGACAAACAGGCGCGCAGCAGGTTCCCTCAGGCATCCCCGATGTGGCCCCGATATTGAGGCAGATTGTCCGTAATCTCGTGCCAGGGCGCCTTCGAGCCCACGAAAATGTGGGCGTTCGGTCGGATCGAGGGGGCATCGACCAGGGTTCCCATGGCGACATGGACCCATTTTCCCTCGCGCACCCGGGAATAAAGCAGCGAGCCGCAGCGGGCGCAGTGGGCGTCATGGGTGGTGTCGTCACCGTAGATGGTGCGCTGGTTCTCGCCGCTGACGATGCGGAACTTGCTCTGCTCGATGCCGGCGAACGGCTTGAAGGCGGCGCCGGTGGTGCGGCGGCAATTCGAGCAGTGGCAGTTCATCGCATAGGAGAACGCGTCCGCCACTTCGTAGCGCACGGCGCGGCAGTAGCATTCGCCGATCAGGAAGGAAGTGTTCGAATTCTCTGATCCGGTCATCACCGCGTCCTAGCAAATGGTACGGACACCATAGCGCATTTTGATGTGTACGACTAAGTTCGCCCCGAGCCATCATTCAAAGGGATGACCCATGAGCCACAACCGTTCGAGCGTCGAAGCCGTCGTGCAATCTTACTTCGACGGACTTTACGAGGGCGACGCCGAAAAGCTCGGCGCCATCTTCCACCCCTCCGCCGATTTGCGCTGGGTCGAGAAGGGCGAGCTGCAGGTGCTGACCGTGCCGGACTGGCTCGACCGCGTGCGCAAGCGCCCCTCCGGCAAGGCCGAAGGCAAGCCGCGCGAGGATTTCATCGTCACGATCGACCGTTCGGACGACAAGACCGCCTTCATCAAGGTCCGGTGCCAACTGCCGCCGCGTTTTTTCACGGACTATCTGGTGGCGATGAAGCTCGCCGATGGCTGGCAGATCGTGTCGAAGTCTTATCGGTATGACCTGCGGGAGTGAGGGGGGCCTAATCTTCCGCTGCCCGAAATCGGGCACACTCGTCCCACATCCTCCGTCATTGCGAGCGAAGCGAAGCAATCCAGAGTCTTTCCGCGGAGGCAGACTGGATTTCTTCGCTGCGCTCGCAATGACGATGCGGATGGAGTGCATGCCGCATCTCTACCCCGCCCCCGTCTCGCCCAAGAGTCCCCCATGCTTCTTGACCGCCGTTCGCTGCTCGCCTCGCTGTGCTGGATTGCCGCTTCCCCTGCGCTCGCCGCAGACGCGCAGCCTGAGCTTGAAACCTATGAGCGCGAGAGTGGCGGCCGGATTGGGGTCTATGCCGAGAACCTCGCGACCGGCGCAAAGCTCGCCTGGCGCGCTGACGAACGGTTCGTCATGTGCTCGACATTCAAGGCTTCGCTCGCGGCTTGCGTGCTGGCGCGGGTCGATCGTGGCGAGGATGAGCTTGCGGCCATGATCCCGTACGGCAACGTCGACCTGCTGGAGTACGCACCGGTCGCCAGGCAAAACATTGCGGCCGGCGCAATGTCGGTCACCGAGATGTGCAAGGCGATCGTCGAGCTCAGCGACAACACCTGCGCCAATTTGTTGTTGGCACGGATCGGCGGTCCCGCCGCACTCACCGCGTTCTGGCGGTCGCTCGGCGACGCCACCTCGCGGCTTGATCACAACGAGCCCGAGCTGAACCGCTCACCGCCCGGCGATCCCCGCGACACCACGACGCCGGCGGCGATGGCAGGCAATCTGCGCCGGCTGCTCGCGGGCGAGGCGCTGTCGGCCACCTCGCACGCGCAGCTCACGGAGTGGCTGGTGGGCTGCAAGACCGGTGCGAACCGGCTGCGTGGCGGGCTCCCCGCAAGCTGGAAAATCGGCGACAAGACCGGCAACAACGGCAAGGACGCCTCGGGCGATATCGCGGTGGCCTGGCCCAAGCCCGATACGAAGCCCGATGCACCGATCCTGATCGCGGCCTATACGCAGGGCGGCACGCCGAGTGCGGCGCAGATCGAAACCGTGTTCGCACGCATCGGCCGCATGGTGGCCGAGCGGCTGGCGTAAGCCGCACACATTGACCTTACGACCGCTTCCGGGTGAAGACAGATCATCATGGAAGCAAAATTTCAGACCTTTCTCATCCTGCTCGCCGTGCTGGCAGGCACCGCGCTCGTCGCCCGCCGCTTCAACATCGCGCCTGCCATTCTGCTGATGCTCTCCGGCGTCGGCCTCGCCTTCGTGCCGGGCATGCCGCCGGTCGAGCTGCCGCCGGAACTGGTGCTGCTGATGGTGCTGCCGCCGCTGATCTACTCGGCGAGCGTCGCGATGAGCTGGCGCGAATTCAAAAAGAATCTTCGCCCGATCGTGCTGCTGGCGGTCGGCGCGGTGATCTTCACCACAGCACTCGTCGCAACCGCCACGCATTATTTCATCGGCCTGCCCTGGACCATCGGCTTCCTGCTCGGCGCCATCGTGGCGCCGCCCGATGTGGTGGCGCCGCTCGCGATCGCGCGCCGGCTGCATTTGCCGCGCAGGCTCATGGTCATCCTCGAAGGCGAAGGGCTCGCGAATGACGCCACCGCTCTGATCCTCTACCGCTTCGCGCTTGCCGCAATCATGGTCGGGCATTTCTCGCTGCCTCTGGCGGGCGGCGAATTCTTGCTCATCGTCGCCGGCGAGATCGCCTTCGGCATCGGTGTCGGCTGGCTCTCCCTGCGGTTCCGCAAATGGTCGGGGGACCCGCAGGTCGAGCTGACACTGTCGCTGATCACGCCCTACGTGTCCTACTGGCTGCCCGAGCATCTCGGCGGCTCCGGCGTGATCGCCACCGTCGCCTGTGGCCTCTATGTGAGCTGGAACGGCCCGCTGCTGATCTCGGCATCGACGCGGCTGCAGGGAATCTTCTTCTGGGACCTCGTGATCTATCTGATCGAGGGCTTGCTGTTCCTGCTCACGGGGTTCCAGATGCGCGCGCTCTACGAGAAGTCGAAGGCGTTCCCGCTCGACGACATCATGATCGCGACCGCCGTGGTGCTGGCGGTCGTCGTGATCGCACGCTTCGCCTGGCTCTATCCTGCGACCTATCTGCCACGAATGCTCAGCAAGTCGCTGCGTGCGCGCGATCCGTCCCCACCGTGGCAATGGCCGTTCGTGCTTGCGTTCACCGGCGTGCGCGGCGCGGTGTCGCTGGCGGCGGCACTGGCGCTGCCTTTCACGCTGCCGGGCGGCGAGGCCTTTCCGTTTCGCGACCTGATCCTGTTCGTCGCATTCGGCGTCATCTTCATCACACTGATCGGCGTCGGTCTCACGCTGCCCCCGGTCGTGCGTTGGCTCGGTGTCGCGGAAGCCGGTCGCAACGAGCATGCCGCCGAGCACGAGGCCGAGATCGCGGCACGGCGCCAGGCGCTCGATGCCGCCCTGAAGTCGCTCGATGCGCTGACCGAGGAGAAGGACGTGTCCGACGAGGTGATGCGGCTCCTGCGCGCCCGCCACGAGATCCGGGTCAACCAGCTGCCCGATTCGCTCGATCCCACCCACCACGACGTCTCCGCCGCCGGCACCGCCTTGACCCGCGATCTGATCGCCGCCGAGCGTAAATTCATCCACGAGCTGCTGCGCGACGGCCAGATCACCGACGAGACGCGCCGGAGAATCGAGCGGGATCTGGATTTGGAGGAGGCGAGCTTGGCGAACCGGGAGTACCGGGGAGCGCCGCTGTAGATTCCCGTCATTGCCAGCGGCGCCACCTACCGCCTCGCGCAAAACTCCCTCATCGCCACCGCCACGGCGCCCGCAATGATCTCCTGCCGCTCCGGCGAGTTCATCGTCATCTCCTCATCGCGGTTGATGATCGAGCCCGCCTCGAGCAACACGGCCGCGCTCCGCGTCTGCGACAGCACGACGAGGCCGTCATAGCGGTAGACGCCGACATCCTTGTCGAGCAATTGGCGCCGATAGCGGCCCATCACCGGCAGGGCATATTGGCCGGCATAATGCAGGTCCTGATCCTTCAGCTGTCGGCCGATCATCCGGGCCAGCATCAGGCTTGCGGCGAAGTGCGGATTTCGCTGCGACACGAACAGGGAGTGGCCCGAAAATCGGTCGCTGAAATAACTGTTCGCCCCGTCGAACTCCCACCTCTCGATCAGTTTGTCCGGCACCGAATCGTGATGGATCGACAGGAAGAGATCGGCCCGGGCATCGTTCGCAGTGCTGACGCGCTTGAACAGGCTCGGTCGCGCCTTGCCGTCGGTGACGAGCAGCCGGGTCGCGGCAAAGCCTTCGGCCTTGAGCTTCGCCGTGATCAGACTTGCGAGCCGGAAGTTGAAGCCGAACTCCGTGTCGTTGCGTGCGCTCAACGCGCCATAGGAGTCCGGGGTGTGCCCGACATCCACGATGATCCGGAATTTCGACATCTCACATTTGACCGGCGCGGGCGGCGGCTTGGGTTTCACGATTTTCCGCGCGATAGCAGTATGACCGGAGCCTGCAGGCGCCAGCGACCATAGCAAGATCGACGCGACCAGCGTCGAGACGAGACTTGCGATGATGCTGCGCGGCTGCCCCAAGCGCTACTCCGCTGCCGCGATTCGCGGCCGGCCGACAAAGCCCGTGACGTCACCGAAACGCTCCAGCATCACCGCGGAAAGGTCCTTGGCCTTGCTGGTGACGCAGGCACCCGAGCGCACGGCGTAGCGATCCTGATGCGCGGCCTGCGGCGGCGGCTCGCCCTGCTGAAGCGCCCGCGCCAGCTCCATCACGACTTTCCGGAAATGCATGATACCGAGATCGGTCGGACCGAGATGCTCGCGGGTACGGTCGGCGATCGGGCCCTGGCTATCCTGCACGGCCGCATCCTGTTCGGAGACCCCCTTGATGCCGGTGTAGCTCCTGGTCTTCTGCAGCTTACGGTCGATCAGATAGTCGTTGCCCTTGTGCCGCAGCGGCACGTAATTGCCGCCGACCTCCGCGATCACGCCATTGCCGCGGTCAAACGCGTCACGCTCGGCTTGCGTCAGCGGCCGCTCCGGATTCCAGGCATAGGTGTAGATCCAGCAATTGGTGTCGGTGACGGGCACGAAGGTCTGCCCAAAGATGCTCTCGCCCGGCATCGCGCTCGGGGCATAGGCGTGGAACGGCATGAGGAATTGGGCAATGCGCCAGTAGATGTTGTCGCCGCCGGTGAGCCGCCCACCGGCGATGGTGAGGCCCGCCGCGTGCGGCGCGATCTTGATCACGGGACGCGGATCCTCCGCGATCCAGCGCATGTGATCGCTCGACATCCGCGCGATCGGATTCACGAAATGCTTCTTGATGTCCAGAATCTCGTTCTCCTCCTTGTCGAAGGAGAGATGGGCGAAGGTGAAATGCGCGGTGTCGATCGAGCCTTCCAGCGCCTGCACCCAGTTGCAGTCCTGCCATTTCTTGCTGACATAGCGGTGCGAAGCCGGCAGCAGCGCCATTTCGAGATCGGGCAGTTCGGGCATCGCGTCAGCCGGGCCCATATAGGCCCAGATCATCTCGCCCCATTCGCGCACCGGATAGGATTTGATGCGGATGAGATCCTTGGCGTTGAGGTCGGGATAGGAGGTCGGCATGTCGACGCACCTTCCGTCGGTGTCGAACTTCCAGCCGTGATAGACGCAGCGGATGCCGCATTCCTCGTTGCGCCCGAGCCAAAGATTGGCGCCGCGATGCGGGCAGTACTGGTCGATGATTCCGACAACGCCGCGGGTATCGCGGAAGGCGAGCAGCTCCTCGCCGAGAACGACGATCTTCTTCGGCTCGCCGTCGGGTTCAGGGAGTTCTTCGGACAGCAGGACAGGAATCCAGAACCGGCGCAACAATTCGCCCATGCCGGTTCCGGGGCCCGACTCGGTCAGGAATTTGTTGTCCTCGGCGCGGAGCATGGAAAATCCTCCCGACCAGTTTTTGTTTTCCGCAAGCTTGGCGCGGACGCAGGAAGACGTCAACGCGGAACGCGGTGCGCAGGCGGGTTAAACCGGCCGCTCCCCCTTCACCGTCACGCGCGTGCCGGAGCGCGTGTGCGGCCAGTAGTCCCACATCGCGCGGTGCTGGGTGCAGCGGTTGTCCCAGAACGCGATGGCGTTCTCGGTCCAGCGGAAGCGGCATTGGAACAGCGGATTTTCCGCGTGTTGATACAGATAGGCCAGCATCGCATCGCTCTCGTCGCGCGGGATGCCGTTGATGTGGCGGGTGAAGCCGCGGTTGACGTAGAGCGCCTTCTTGCCGGTGACGGGATGCGTACGCACCACGGGATGCTCGGCACTCGGATAGGACGGACGGTCGGCGACGCCGTAATTGGCGTAGAGCCCGCGATAGATCGGCTCGCCGTCATGCAGCGCGGTCAGCCCGTCGAGATAAGCCTTCATCCGATCCGACAGCGCCTCGTAGGCCGCGTACATGTTGGCGAACAGCGTGTCGCCGCCGCGCGGCGGGCACTGCTTGATGTAGAGGATCGAGCCCATCGGCGGCTCGAGATCGCAGGACACGTCGGAATGCCAGCCCTCGCCGTTGGCGCGCGGCGAGTTCGCATCCGCATAGATCTTCATCAGCGCCGGGTCTTCATCCTCGTGCGGTGCGGCGGGATGGAAATGCAGCTCGCCGAACTTGCGGCCGAAGGCGAGATGCTGTTGTGGCGTGATGTGCTGGTCGCGGAAGAAGATGACGAGATTTTCGGCGAGCGCGCGATGGACCTCGTCCATCTGCCGGTTGGACCGGGCATCGTCCGAAACCAGCTTGCCGATATCGACGCCGGAGATTTCCGCGCCGATGATGGGGGTGAGCTTTTCGACCGCGATGGTCTCGTAAGGCGCGCCGTCGTCCGTCGTGTGGCGATAGCGCGGGCCCTGCTTGCCGGCGAGTGAGCTCATGGCGTGTCTCCCGATCGTTCTTGATTGGGAGCATCGTAGCCCGGATGGAGCGAAGCGCAATCCGGGTTGAGTTCGTCAGCTTGCGAGAACCCGGATTTCGCTTCGCTCCATCCGGGCTACACGCCGCAAAAGCGGAGCAATACTACTCCGCCGCGGTCACCGGCACCTTGGCGCCCTGGCCGTAGCGCTGCTCGATGTAGTCGATCACGAGCGCCTTGAAGTCGGCGGAGATGGTCGGGCCGCGCAAGGTGCGGAACTTCTTGCCGTCGACGAACACCGGAGCAGCCGGCGCCTCGCCCGTGCCCGGCAGCGAGATGCCGATATTGGCGTGCTTGGATTCGCCGGGGCCGTTGACGATGCACCCCATCACCGCGACGTTGAGCTCTTCCACGCCGGGATATTTCGTCTTCCAGGTCGGCATCTCGTCGCGGATGAAACCCTGGATCGAACTGGCCAGTTCCTGGAAGGTGGTCGAGGTCGTGCGGCCGCAGCCGGGGCATGCCGCAACCAGCGGCACGAAGGTGCGGAAGCCCATGGTCTGCAAGAGCTCCTGGCCGACCTGCACCTCACGGGTGCGGTCGCCGCCGGGCTCCGGCGTCAGCGAGATCCGGATGGTGTCGCCGATGCCCTGCTGCAACAGGATGCCGAGCGCCGCCGAGGACGCCACGATGCCCTTGGTGCCCATGCCGGCCTCGGTCAGGCCGAGATGAATCGCGTAATCGGAACGGCTGGCGAGATCCTGATAGACCGCGATCAGATCCTGCACGGCCGAGACCTTGGCCGAGAGGATGATGCGATTCTTGGGCATGCCGAGCTCTTCGGCGCGCGCGGCCGAGAGCAGCGCGGACTGCACCATGGCCTCGCGCGTCACCGCGCGCACGTCGCGCGGATCGGCGGACGCGGCGTTCTCGTCCATCAGCTTGGTCAGCAGCTCCTGGTCGAGCGAGCCCCAATTGGCGCCGATGCGCACCGGCTTGTTGTTCTTGTTGGCGATCTCGATGATGTCGGCGAACTGGGTGTCGCGCTTGTCCTTGAAGCCGACATTGCCGGGATTGATGCGATATTTGGCGAGCGCCTCGGCGCAGGCCGGATAGGCCGCGAGCAGCTTGTGGCCGATATAGTGAAAGTCGCCGATCAGCGGCGTGGTGATGCCGCGTTTAAGCAGCCCGTCGCGGATGTGCGGGACGGCGGCGGCGGCCTCCTCACGGTCCACGGTGATGCGGACCATTTCAGAGCCGGCGCGGGCGAGCGCTGCGACCTGGGCGATGGTGCCGTCGATATCGGCGGTGTCGGTGTTGGTCATCGACTGCACGACGATCGGGGCACCGCCGCCGACGGCGACGTCGCCGACCTTGACCTGGGTGGTCCGGTGCCGGGGCGCGGGGCCCGCAACGTCGGAATCGATGGTGTTTTCGAGCTTGTTCATGGCGTCCAAATATCAGGTTTTGGTGACGTTCAGCAATGCATCGCGCGGTGCCGCAGCGGATTGGCTGGGACGGTTAACCAGAAAAAGCCCAGCAATGACAAGGACGGCGGCAGCCCCGAATGTCAGGTTCAGCGTGTCGTGCATGATGAAATAGCTACCCACCACGCCAAACAAAGGGGTGATGAAGGTAAAAGCCGACAATTTGCTGGCCGAATAGGTCTTCACCAGCGCGAACCAAAGCGTGAACGTGGTTCCCACGACCCAGATCGCCTGGAAGGCAATCAGGCCCAGCGACAGCGGCGACGGGGTGTGGGGGATGGTCTCCCCGAACAGCCAGGCGGCCAGCCCCAGGATCGGGATCGAGGTCGCGACCTGATAGCCCAACGCCTTCTCGGGCGCGGCGAAGCGCAGCCGCGTTCCCTTGGCAACCAGCGTGGTCGCCGCCCACAGCGCGGCGCCGCCGACGATCATGAGGTCGCCGAGCAGGACATGCGAATCGACATTGGGCTGCGGCACGCCGATCGCGAGTGCGACACCGGCAAAGCTGATGGCGAGCCCCAGCCATTGCGTCCCGCCAAGCCGCTCGCCAAGAACCTGGTAGGAGCCGAGCGCGACGAAGAACGGCGCGGTGTAGAGGAACACGACCGCCCGCGATGCCGGCGTGAAGCGCAGGCCCTGGAAGATCAGAACGAACTCGATGCCGAACATCAGTCCCGCGATCACGCCGGGCTTCCAGGTGCCGTCGCGCTCAAAGAATTTAACGCCGCGCAAGCTGCCGATGATGAACAGCACCGGCAGCGCGCCCATCGAGCGGAACGTGGCCTGAAGCATCGGCGGAATGTCCGGCAGCACCAGCTTCACCGCGATCTGGTTGAATCCCCAGGTCAGGCACAGCATGAGCATCAGGGCGATAGCGCCGGCACTGAGGGGACGACCGGCGGACGGTATGGCTTGAGGTGAGGACATTTCTTCCCGAAAAACCGGCTTTTGCGCCGTTGTTGCTCTATGCAGCTTTCTGACAATGCGCACAAACGCCCGTGATTTCCACCACGGACAATTTGGGAGCGAAGCCTGAACTGCGCGCGGCGGCGTTGAGGTCCCTGGCGAAAGAAGCCGACGGAATCTCACCGACCAGGCCACAGCGCTCGCAGATCAGGAACGTCACCGCCGAGGTCGCGTCGTGGTCGTGAGCGGCGCAGGCGAGATAGGCGTTGCGGCTTTCGATGCGGTGCACGAGGCCGTTGGCCATCAGGAAATCGAGAGCACGATAGACCGTGATCGGCGCCGGCCGCGGCATCGATTTCGCCAGTTCGTCGATCACCTCATAGGCGCCGAGCGGCCGGTGGCTCGAGAGCAGCGCCCCCAGCACATGGCGGCGTATCGGCGTGAATTTCTGCGCGCGCTCTCCGCAAACGGCCTCGGCATGCGCCAGCGCATCCGCGGTGCAGCGGCCGTGATCGTGGTCGGGCGCGGGAAATGCCGGTTTTGCGAGGGTCATGCGACGGCCTTCTAGCATTTCGAAGGGGGAACCCAAAGCAGGACCGGTGATGTGGCCATCAGCCATGCTCGCCCTGCGGGACAGTGTCCCGCAAACCCACCATGAAAATAATCATAAGCTTGCTTATAATATCCTAAGCTTATTGGAGACAAAGCTCATGAGCCTAGGGCCCGTGGACCAGAATTTCCTGTTTACACTCGCCGAGGTCTATCGCCTGCTCCGGGTTTATGCCGACAAGGAAGCCTCGCGCTTCGGCATCACTCGCGCGCAATGGGCGGTGCTGGCCAAGGTCGAGCGCAGCGAAGGCATGAAGCAGTCGGAGCTCGCCGAGCTTCTCGAGGTGCAGCCGATCACGCTGACGCGCCTGATCGACAAACTCTGCGGAAGCGACTGGATCGAGCGACGCAACGATCCTTCGGATCGCCGCGTCAAGCGGTTGTACCTGAAGAAGGCCGGGCGGCAGTTGCTGGGGCGGATGAGCGGGCTGAAGTCCGAGCTCACGGCCAACGCGCTCGACGGCATCACGCCGGCGGACGCCCATCGCCTCCTCACCCAACTCGAAACAATCAAGGAAAACGTGCGGTCCGCGATCCAGACCAGCGGAGCGGAACAAGCGCGTAAGGAGCAACGCTATGGCTGATCAGGTTCTCAAGTTCCAGCCCGAGCAGAAAATCGACGGCGGCAAGCCCACCAAGAAAGCCGGCACCAATCCGCGCCGCCGCTTGGTGGCGGGCCTGCGCCGCTATCGCCGCGTGCTGCTCCTGGTCGTGCTGCCGGTCGTCGTCGCGGTTGCGGGCTTCACCTTTTATCTCAATGGCGGCCGTTACGTCGGCACCGACGATGCCTATGTCGGCGCGCAGAAGGTGCTGGTGACGCCCGATATCTCCGGCAAAATCCAGAAGGTCGTCGTCAAGGAGGGCCAGATCGTCAAGCACGGCGACGAGCTGTTCGAGATCGACCCCGCTCCGTTCCGTCATGCATTGGAAGAAGCCAAAGCGCAACTCGCCCAAGCCCGCGTCACCTATGACAATCTCGTTGCCAACATCAAGATCTACGGTGACATGCTCAATCTCGCCCAGCAGGGCATGGACCTGAAGCAGCGCGACGTCGAGCGCAAGCAGGCGCTGGTGAAGAACAATTACGGCTCGCAGCTCGATCTCGACAACGCGTCGAACGCACTGGTGACCGCCGGCGCGCAGGCGCAATACATCAAGCAGCAACTCTCCAACGCCAAGACCCAATTGCTCGGCAATCCCGAGTTGCCGCTGGAGCAATTCCCCGCCTACGCGCAAGCCAAAGCCAAGCTGGACGATGCCCAGCGCAACCTCGACCACACCGTGCTGCGCGCGCCCATGGATGGCGTGGCAACCCAGGTCGAGCAGATCCAGCTCGGCCGTTACGTCGCCGCCGGCACGCCGGTGTTCTCCATCATCGATGTCGCTCATCCCTGGGTCGACGCCAATCCGAAGGAGAGCGACCTCACCTACGTCACCGAGGGACAGCCGGTCACGCTCGAGGTCGACGCGTTCCCGAACCATACCTTCAAGGGCAAGATCGGCTCGCTCTCGCCCGGCACCGGCGCGCAATTCGCGATCCTGCCGCCGCAGAACGCCAGCGGCAATTTCGTCAAGGTGGTGCAGCGCGTGCCGATCCGCATCTATTTCGACGAGACCGACAAATCCGTGCGCAAGCTGAAGGCCGGCATGAGCGTCTACGCCACCATCGACACCGGCCACCAGCGCTCGCTCGCCGGCCTGCTCGGCCTGTCGGCCACCGCGAGCCAAGACAAAGACCAAGACAAGGACTGATCCGGTGTCCGGCCCGAATGCCCATTTGATGGTTCCCGGCCTGCGCCGGAACATGGTGACGATCTGCGCCATGACGGCAACCATCATGCAGGCGCTGGACACCACCATCGCCAACGTCGCCCTGCCCTACATGCAGGGCACGCTGTCGGCTTCGCAGGACCAGATCAACTGGGTGCTGACCTCCTACATCGTCGCCGCCGCGATCATGACGGCACCGGTGGGCTGGATCGCCAACCGCTTCGGCCGCAAGCGCATCTTCATCATCTGCTCGGCCGGCTTCACCATGGCATCGGTGCTGTGCGGGCTTGCGCAGGACATCAACCAGATGGTGCTGTTCCGCCTGCTGCAGGGCGTGTTCGGCGCCGCCCTGGTGCCGTTGTCGCAATCGGTGATGCTCGACTATTACACGCTCCAGGAACGCGCCAAGGCGATGTCGATCTGGGGCATGGGCGTGATGATGGGGCCGATCATGGGCCCATCGCTCGGCGCCTGGCTGACCGAGACTTATTCCTGGCACTGGGTGTTCTTCGTCAATCTGCCGTTCGGCGCCATCACCGTGATCGGGCTGATCGTCTTCATGGACGAGACCAGGAAGGATCTCAGCCTGAAATTCGACTGGTTCGGCTTCGCGGCGCTGGCGGTCGCGATCGGCTCGCTTCAGCTCGCGCTCGACCGCGGCGAGCAACTAGGCTGGCTCGAATCGGGCGAGATCCTTGCGGAGTTCATCGTCTCGGCCGTCGCCTTCTACTTCTTCATCGCACATTCCTTCACGACCTCGACACCGTTCATCCGCTTCGCGCTCTTCAGGGATCGCAACTTCGTCACCGGCTGCATGTTCATGGTCGTGATGGGCCTCGTGCTGTTCTCGACCATGGCGCTGGCCTCGCCCTACATGCAGAACGTGATCGGCTATCCCATCATTACCGCGGGCCTGCTGCTGGCGAGCCGCGGCTTCGGCACTTTCTTCGCCATGATGCTGGTCGGCCGCATGATGCGTTATGTCGAGGCCCGCACGCTGATCATCACGGGCCTGACGCTGACCGCGGGCTCGCTGTTCCAGATGACCGGCTGGACCGATCTGACCCAGGTGCCGGAGATCGTGACCGTCAGCGTCATCCAGGGCTTCGGCTTCGGCCTGGTCTTCGTGCCGCTATCGACGGTGGCGTTCCTGACCTTGTCGAACGAGCTGCGCACCGACGGCACCGCGATGCTGACCCTGATGCGCAACGTCGCGAGCTCGGTGGGCATTTCCGTCGTCATCGCCCAACTGACGCAGGGCACGCGGCGGACCTACGCGATCCTGTCCGAGCATATCAATCCGTTCAACCATGCGCTCCAGATGCCCAGCGTCAGCGGCATGATCAATCTCTCCACCGACGCCGGCCGCGCCATGGCCGATCGCATGGTCAGCGTGCAGGCGCAGATCATCGCCTTCGCGCACGACTACCAGCTGGTGATGTTCTTCATCCTCTGCACCATCCCGCTCGCCCTGCTGATCGGCTCGACCAAGGCCACCCTGCGCAAGCAGGCGGCCGGGCCGGAACATGCGGTGATGGAGTAGCGTGGGTCACAACTTCCGCCGTCGTCCTGGACAAGCGCAGCGCAGATCCAGGACCCATTAGCCCGGCGAGGAGTTTGGTGGTAACTCGTAGTTTCGAGCATCGCACCACAACCTTTCCCTGGGGTAATGGGTCCTGGCTTTCGCCAGGACGACGGCGAGCATGCGGCACCAACTACCCCAACAACTCCTCGCAGCCCAAATCCTCGACCGCCATCATCACGCGCTCCAGATTATTCCACCAGATCACCGGCGGGATGTTGGTGCTCCATTGCCGGACCGGCTTGGTGATGTGCCAGAGCACCGACCAGCGATAGTCCTGATCGAGCGCGCCACGCGTATAGCCGCTGACGCCGTGCGCGATCAGCGTGTCGTGGTAATGGTTGAGCAGAAGGCGTTCCAACGCCTGCCGGCGTTCCGGGTACCAGTGCAGCGCCACCATGTAGGCGAGGTCGTGGGTCGGCACGTTGATATCCCACAGGTCGAAGTCGAAGAGGCGGACAGTGTCGGACACGCCGGCACGCGGCAGCAGAAAATTCCAGATATGGGCATCGCCATGGGTGACGGTGAGGTGCCGGTGCGAATGGTAGCGCAGTGACATCCTGTCGGACTGATCGATGAAGCGGCGGTAGAGCGTGCGGCGCTCTTCACTGAGACGATCGCCGAGCTGATCAGCGAACCGGTCGTAATGGGATGCGAACGTTTCCATGTGCCCGGCTGTATCGTCGGTGCTCGCCCAGATCCCGACGGTCTCGCCGAGACCAGCATGGTCCCACCACGCCGCATGCCAGCGCGCGAGCGCGGCGACGATGGCCATCGCCTGACCGCGCGATGGCGGCAGCGGCCATTGGGTCGCGATCTCGTGGCTATCGGTGAGATCCTCCAGCAGGAGATGCCAGGAGAGGCTCTCCTCGTCGAAATTCCCGTCAAAGCAGCGCGGCACCAACTGCGCGGGCGTTCTGGGTGCGAGCTGTGTGTAGTAGGCCACCTCGTGGCGACCGGCATTCGCCAGCGGCTTGGCGAACGCGGCATGCGGCGTCTTGAGAATCAGAGACTGCGGCGAGCCGGCGGATTCCCCGACATAACGCAGGCCGAGTCGGGTGATATGCGACACGACCGTGTCGCGCTCATGCAGGACCTTGACCTCGCGCACGGCACCGGCGTCCAGTGCGCCGGCCTTGCGCAGCGCCGCGGTGAGATTTGCCGCGTCCGCCACCTCCGGCAATCGTATTTCTGTCATGAGCGCCCGACCCCCGTCGCGTTGCTCCATTCTGCACAACCGCGCTGCCGGCCGCCAGCGGCTTCAGCCGCCGGCTTAAGCCGCAGCGGTCGAGTCGCGCACGGTCCTGACCACGACCGACCGGAGTTGTTCGAGATTGGCTGCCATGCCGGCGATCGCCTGCCTGACCTCCGCGGCGCGCTCGTTCACGGAGGCGGCGTCGCGGCTGACATCACCGATCTTGGCCGAGACCTCCTTCGCTGCGGAAGTCGATTCGGAGATCGACCGCGTGATCTCGCGGGTCGCGGCATCCTGCTCTTCCATCGCCGCGGCAACCGTGGTGGCAACGCCGTCGATCTCGACGATGTGGCCTCCCATGGTTTCGACGGCGTCGACTGCGGCCTGGGTCGAGGCCTGGATCTCGGCAATCAGCCGCGCGATCTCCTCGGTGGATTTGGCGGTCTGGTCGGAGAGGGACTTCACTTCGGCGGCGACCACCGCAAAGCCACGGCCGGCCTCCCCGGCGCGCGCCGCCTCGATCGTGGCGTTGAGTGCCAGCAGATTGGTCTGGCCGGCGATGCCGCCGATGAGGTCGGAAACCTCGGCGATCTTCTTCACCGATCCGGCCAGCGTCTGGATGGTCGAGCGCGCCTGTTCCCGACCGGCGACCGCCGATTTTGTAACCGTGCTGGTCCGCGCGACCTGGGTTGCGATCTCGCGGATCGACGCACTGAGTTCTTCAGCCGCGGCCGACACGGTCTGCGAGCTGCCGAGGGCCTGGTTGGAGGCGGCTGCGACCGCCTGCGACTGTGTCGAGAGCGACCTTGCGATCTCGGACAGACTGGAGGCGGCACGCTCCACGCCTTGCGTCGCGGCGCTCGCGGTGTCGACCGAGCGGCCGGTCTCGCGCTCGACGATTTCGGCCATCTGGTGCAGCGCCCCGCGCTTGGCGAGCGTTGCCTCCTGCTCCTTCTGCAACTGCTCCTCGCGCAGGCGGGAATTCTCGACCGCGGACTGCTTGAACACCAGGAGCGCGCCCGCCATCGAGCCGACCTCGTCCTGCCGGTGCGCGAAAGGAATGTCGGCGGCGAGATCGCCGGTCGCGAGCTTTTGCATCGCGCTCGTCATGCGCACGATCGGGCGCACCACGCCGAGGGCGACGCCGAGCAGGCCCGCCGCAATGAAGGCGAGGACGGCGGCGGAGACGCCGAGGAGGATATAAAGCATGGAGCGGTCGCGGTCGGCGGCCAGCTTTTCCATGTCGGCATTCTGCTTGTTGGCGCTCTCGACGATGCTGTCGATGACGGTGCGATGCGCGGTGTAGGCCTCCTTGAGCTGCGCGTAGGCGCGCTCGGAGGCGACCGCGTCCTTGGCCTTGAGAGCGGGGAGGAGCTGGTCCGACAACAGCTTCCAGAACTTCTGCACCTCGGCGTCGGATTTCGACACCAGGGCCGTCTTCAGGTCGGGCGAGAGGCTGGAGGTGACCCAGAATGCCTTGCGCTCGTCGTAATCCTTGCGGAGCTGGACCAGGCGCTCGCCATGAGCCGCCAGCTGGTCGGGCTCGCGCATGGCAAGCGTGGCCTCGAGATAAGCCTCGATCACATATTCCGGCGGCGGCAGGATGTCGGCGATGAGATCGTTGCCGAGCTTGATGTCGGAATAGAGCGGACCGCCGACCTTGAGCTCTTTCAAGGCGTAAAGGCTGGTGGAGACCACCGCGGTGAAGCCGATGGCCAGAACGACGCCGAAAGCAATGATTGCGGAGGAAAGCGAAAGGCGAATTTTCATGAAACAATCCAATGGGGCCGCGCCGAATCCCACGGACCCTAAAGGACTACGGTAAACACGGGATTGCATCGCGCGGAAATTGCGCCCACGCGAACTCCGAACAAATACGGGAAACGGCGTCAGGTGAACGGTTTCGGGCAGCGAAGCTTGAGCCCGTCCTCCGCTGTCGTCCCGGATCGGCGCTCGCCTGTCCGGGACGGCGCTGAGGATCACACGTCGAAAAACACCGTTTCGTTGTCGCCCTGAAGCCGCAGGTCGAGCCGGTACACCGGCTTGCCGGCCTCGCGCACGGCCGTCAGCGTGGCGCGACGGTCGGCGGGCACCACCGCCAGCACGGGATCGGCGGCATTGCCGGCCTCGTCGCTGAAATAGATGCGGGTATAAAGATGCCGCAGCATGCCGCGACCAAACACCGCAAGCAGGATATGCGGTGCCTGCGGCTTGCCGTCGGGATCGGGCACCGCGCCCGGCTTGATGGTTTCAAAGGAATAATTGCCGTCCTTGTCGGTGCCGCAGCGGGCAAAGCCACGGAAGCTCGCATTCGGCAGCGCGCGCTTGTCCTGCGGATCGGCGAAGCGCCCCTGCGCATCTGCCTGCCAGATCTCCAGCATGGCATCGGGCACGGCGACGCCATCGCCGTCGAACACGCGGCCCTCGATTCGGACACGCTCGCCGGTGACGTCGGGCGTCAGGGTCGAATTGGTGAACGCATCGTTCCAGGCATACTCGCCGGTCGGCGTCAGGCCGTATTTGAAGAACGGGCCGACGGTCTGCGACGGCGTGATCCCATTGTCCTGCACTTAATGGTTCTCCATAGGGGTGGCGTTCTTGCCGCGCAGCACGATGTCAAAGCGGTAGCACAGCGCCCATTCGGGCTGGGTGTTGTCGAGATCGAACGACGACACCATCCGCGCGCGCGCCTTCTCGTCCGGCACCGAATTGAAGATCGGATCGAACGGGAATAGCGGATCGGCCGGGAAGTACATCTGCGTCACGAGACGCGTGACGAAGGAATGGCCGAACACCGAGAGATGGATGTGTGCGGGACGCCAGGCGTTGTGATGGTTGCCCCAGGGATAGGCGCCAGGCTTGATCGTGACAAAGCGATAGTAACCGGAGGCGTCGCTCACGGTGCGGCCGGCGCCCGTAAAGTTCGGATCGAGCGGCGCCGGATGCTGGTCGCGGACGTGAACATAACGGCCGCAGGAATTGGCCTGCCAGATCTCGACCAGCGAACTCGGCACGCCGCGGCCGTCCTCGTCGCGCACATGGCCGTGCACAATGATGCGTTCGCCGAGCGGCTCGCCGGTGTGTTGGGTGGTGAGGTCGTTGTCGCCCTCGCGCACGGTCTCGTGGCCGTAGACCGGACCGGTCAGCTCCGACAGCGTATGGCGCATCGGGATCAAGGGCTTGTTCGGCGCGCGCTTGATCGAACTCTTGTACTCGGGCGACAGCGGCAGCGGATGCGCCGTGTTGCTCTCGACGGGATAGATGAATGTCATTGGCGAACTCCTCCCCGGCCCTTTTCCGACCGGTCAACGTTTCCGCCAATCATTATAGGATATAACTAATTGGGGGAAGCGGCTTTGAGCCCTATTTGATCGGCGGACGCGGCAGGACGGCCTCGCCGGCTTCGAGCCGGTAGACATGGTCGAGCGAATACCAGGGCGTCGCGACGTCGCGCCCGGTTGGGTGTGGTGTGTCATGGCGCAGGAACTTGCCGAGCAGCGCCTTGGTCACGCCGAACTGCACGTCGCTATCGATATGCGGATCGGCGGGGTCGTAGACCTGCGAGATCAGCACCTTGAATCCGGGTCTGAAAACCAACGCATGCAGGTGCGCGGGGCGATAGGGATGCCGGCTCTGCGCCTCCAGGAGGCGGCCGACCACGCCGTCGGTCGGAATGGGATAGCCGACCATCATCACGGAGCGGAACGAGAAGGCTCCGTCCTGGTCGGTCGTAAACTTGCCGCGCAGGTTCATGTCGGCCTGCTCGGGGTCCTGGTTTTCATAGAGACCAACCGGCGACGCGTGCCAGACGTCGACCTCGGCGCCGGCGACAGCACGGCCGTCCTTGTCCACGACGCGGCCGTTGACGAACAGTGGCGCGCCAGGGGTCTCGGAGCGGACGATTGATCCGCCATTTTCCACCCGCGGCGAGTTCAACCGCCAGAACGGTCCGAGCAGCGACTGGTCGGTTTCCGTGTTGCCCTGATCGCCATTGTTCAGCAGGCACACCAGCGGCGAGACGCCGAGCGAGCCTGCCATCAGCACGACCTCGTTATGCGTGTCGGTCGAGAGCTTGCCGAGTTCGGCGATGACAGCCGTGGCGTCGCGGAATTCCTTCTCGGTCAGGCGAACGTCGCGAACGAAACCGTGCAGATGCTTGACCAGGGAGACCATGATCTGACGGAGCCGGGGATCGGATGTCCGCTGCATCACCGCCAATGCCGCGGCCGTGACGTCCTGCTCGCCCGCGATGATCATGGCGCTACTTTCTCCCTGTCATTCCGGGATGGTCCGAAGGACCAGACCTCAGGTGCGCCATTGCGCACTGGGGAATCTCGAGATCCCGGGTTCGGTGCAAGTGCACCGCCCCGGGATGCCCGAACGCTGCGCATCCGGTCAGTTCAGCTTCTCGATCGCGACAGCCACGCCCTGACCGACGCCGACGCACATGGTGGCGAGCGCCAGCTTGCCGCCGCGCTTTTCCATGCCGTGCACCGCGGTGAGCGCGAGGCGCGCGCCGCTCATGCCGAGGGGATGACCGAGCGCGATCGCACCGCCATGCGGATTGACGAAATCGGCATCGTCGGCAACGCCGAGCTGGCGCATGCAGGCGATACCCTGCGAGGCGAACGCTTCGTTGAGCTCGATCAGGTCGAAATCGCTGATCTTCTTGCCGAGACGCGCCATCAGCTTGCGGGTGGCCGGCACCGGGCCGATGCCCATGATGCGCGGCGGCACGCCGGCCGATGCGAGGCCGAGGATGCGCGCGCGGGGCGTCAGGCCGTGCTTCTTCACGGCGGCCTCGGACGCCAGGATCATCGCGGCGGCGCCGTCGTTGACGCCGGAGGCGTTGCCGGCGGTCACCGTGCCGGGATTGCGCACGATCGGCCTGAGCTTGGTCAGCGCTTCCAGCGTGGTCTCGGGGCGCGGATGCTCGTCCTTGTCGACGATGACAGGGCCGGCCTTGCCGCCCGGAATGGTGATCGGGGTGATTTCTTCGGCGAAATAGCCGGCCGCGATCGCGGCGCCCGCGCGCTGCTGCGAGCGGATCGCGAACGCGTCCTGATCGGCGCGGGAGACCTGGAATTCCTCGGCGACGTTCTCGCCGGTCTCGGGCATCGCGTCGACGCCATACTGCGCCTTCAGCAGCGGATTGATGAAGCGCCAGCCGATCGTGGTGTCGAAGATCTCAGCCGAGCGCGAGAACGCTTCCTGCGCCTTGCCCATCACGAAGGGCGCGCGCGTCATGGATTCGACGCCGCCGGCAATCGCAAGCTCGATCTCGCCGGAGCGGATGGCGCGGCCGGCCGCACCGACCGCATCGAGGCCGGAGGCACAGAGCCGGTTCAGGGTCTGGCCCGGAACCGAATCCGGCAGGCCCGCAAGCAGGAGCGCCATGCGTGCCACGTTGCGGTTGTCCTCGCCGGCCTGGTTGGCACAGCCGAAGAAGACCTCGTCGACCTCAGCCCAATCAAGATTGGGGTGCTTGGCCATCAGAGCCTTGATCGGGGCCGCCGCCAGGTCGTCGGCACGCACCTTGGCGAGCGAGCCGCCAAAACGGCCGATCGGGGTCCGCACGGCATCGCAGATAAAGACGTCACGCATCGTTGTTCTCCCTGAATGCCGCGATCCGGCCTAAATTCTTCAATGTCGACGGAGTTTTAGGAGGGCGCCCGCGGCAGGTCAATTGACCGATGCGCGCGTGTTCCGAGGGGTGCGCAGGCGAGTTGCGCATGCCGCGGTGCGGACAACGTGGAAAACCTCCCCTCCGCGGCCAAAGCGATAGGAGCGCGGGGTGAAATTTTGTAGGTTGCGCCGCCCATGACAATGCAACAGCCGATCCCTGTACCGCCCCCCGACGATACGCCCGCGCCGCAGGCGGAAGCTGCCGCGCGCGTGACCCCGATGATGGAACAGTACCTTGAAATCAGGGCGGCGCATCAGGGTCTCTTGCTGTTCTACCGGATGGGCGACTTTTACGAACTGTTCTTCGAGGACGCAGAGATCGCCTCCAGGACACTCGGCATCGTCCTGACCAAGCGCGGCAAACATCAGGGCGCCGATATCCCGATGTGCGGCGTGCCGGTCGAGCGCTCCGAGGATTATCTGCACCGGCTGATCACCGCCGGCCACCGGGTCGCGGTGTGCGAGCAGACCGAGGATCCCGCCGCCGCCAGGGCGCGCGGCAACAAGAGCGTCGTGCGCCGCGGCGTGGTGCGCCTGGTCACGCCGGGCACGCTGACCGAGGACACGCTGCTCGACGCGCGCGCCAACAATTACCTGCTGGCGCTCGCGCGCGCGCGCTCATCGGCGGGCGGTGACCGCTTCGGCCTCGCCTGGATCGACATCTCGACCGCCGAGTTCACGGTGACGGAATGTTCGGGCGGCGAACTCGCCGCGACGCTGGCGCGCATCAATCCGAACGAGGTGATCGTCACCGACGCGCTCTATAACGATAGCGAGCTCGGACAAACCCTGCGCGAGCTGCCGGCGGTGACGCCGCTAACCCGTGACGTCTTCGACGGCGCCACCGCCGAGAAGCGGCTGTGCGACTATTTTGCCGTCGCGACCATGGATGGACTGTCGCAGCTGACGCGGCTGGAAGCCACTGCCGCCGCCGCCGCCGTCACCTATGTTGACCGCACCCAAGTCGGCAAGCATCCGCCGCTGTCGCCGCCAGCGCGCGAAGCCTCGGGTGCGACCATGGCGATCGATCCGGCGACGCGCGCCAATCTCGAACTGACGCGGACGCTGGCCGGCGAACGCCGCGGCTCGCTGCTCGATGCGATCGACTGCACCGTGACCTCGGCCGGCTCGCGCCTGCTGGCGCAGCGGCTTGCCGCGCCGCTGACCGATGCGGCGGCGATTGCGCGGCGGCTCGATGCCGTCGGCAGCTTCGTTGCCGACTCCGCCGCGCGCGAGGACATCCGCAGCATCCTGCGTGGCGCCCCGGACATGTCGCGGGCGCTGGCTCGTATATCCGTCGGCCGCGGCGGTCCGCGCGACCTCGCCGGCCTGCGCGACGGCATCATCGCCGCCGACCAGTTGCTGACGCGGCTTGATGAACTCGACCAGCCGCCGCAGGAGATCGCCGTGGTGATGGCGGCGCTGCAAAGGCCATCGCGCGGGCTCGCGGCGGAATTCGCCAAGGCGCTCGACGATCAACTGCCGCTGATCAAGCGCGACGGCGGGTTCGTTCGCCAGGGCTATGAGCCTGCGCTGGACGAAACGCGAAACCTGCGCGACGCCTCGCGCCTGGTGGTCGCCTCGATGCAGGCACGCTACGCCGACAACACGGGTGTGAAGGGTCTCAAAATCCGGCACAACAACGTGCTCGGCTATTTCGTCGAGGTCACCGCGCAGCACGGCGACAAGCTGATGTCGGCGCCGCTGAACGCAACCTTCATCCACCGTCAGACGCTGGCCGGCCAGGTCCGCTTCACCACCTCGGAACTCGGGGAGATCGAAGCCAAGATCGCCAATGCCGGCGACCGCGCACTCGGGCTCGAGCTCGAAATTTTCGAGCGGCTCTGCGCCAAGGCGTTGGCAATCAGCGAGGAGCTGCGCGCCGCCGCCCACGCCTTTGCGCTGCTCGACGTCGCGACGTCGCTTGCCAAGCTGGCGATCGACGAGAACTATGTGCGGCCCGAGGTGGACTCGTCTCTTGGCTTTGCCATCGAGGCCGGCCGCCATCCGGTGGTCGAGCAGGCCTTGAAGCGTAATGGCCAGCCGTTCATCGCCAATGCCTGCGATCTCTCGCCGGGCCCTGCGCAAAAGTCCGGCCAGCTCTGGTTGCTGACCGGTCCGAACATGGCCGGTAAATCGACCTTCCTGCGACAGAACGCGCTGATTGCTCTTCTTGCTCAAATCGGAAGTTTCGTGCCGGCGACACGCGCGCGGATCGGCATCATCGACCGCCTGTTCTCGCGTGTCGGCGCCGCCGACGATCTCGCCCGCGGCCGTTCCACCTTCATGGTCGAGATGGTCGAGACCGCCGCGATCCTCAACCAGGCCGGCGAGCGCGCGCTCGTGATCCTCGATGAAATCGGCCGCGGCACCGCGACCTTCGACGGTCTCTCGATCGCCTGGGCCGCAATCGAGCACCTGCACGAGAGCAACCGCTGCCGCACGCTGTTCGCGACGCATTATCACGAGCTGACGGCGCTCTCCGCCAAACTGCCGCGGATGTTCAACGCGACCGTGCGGGTGAAGGAATGGCAGGGCAACGTCGTGTTCCTGCACGAGGTGTTGCCGGGTTCGGCCGATCGCTCCTACGGCATCCAGGTCGCCAAGCTCGCGGGCCTGCCGCCGGCCGTGATCACGCGCGCCAAATCGGTACTGGCGAAGCTGGAAGCCCAGGACCGCGGTCAGACCGCGCGCGCGCTCGCCGACGATCTGCCGCTGTTCGCAGTGCCCTCGCGCGCCGCCGCGGAAGCCGCTCCGCCGAGCGAGGCCGAACTGCTGATGGCCGCGGTGAAGGCGCTGCATCCGGACGAGATGTCGCCACGCGAAGCGCTCGATGCGCTGTATGCCTTGAAGGCCAAGCTGCCGAAGCAGTGAAGGTGCCGTAGGGTGGCTTACGCTGCGCTAATCCACCCTACGCCTCTGACCGTTACGCCCTCGCCGCGATCGCCGCCGCTTCTGCGGCGGCGCGCTGCATGCTGGTCGACATCTCGTTGGTCACCGTGCTCTGCTCTTCGATTGCCGCGGCCGTCGACGTCACATATTCGCTGACGTTGCTGATGGCCGTCTTGATCGAGCCGAGCGCGCTCACGACGTCGCCGGAGATGCCGTTGAGACTGCCGATCTCGGCACCAATCTTGTCGGTGGCCTGCTTGGCCTGATTGGCGAGGCTCTTCACTTCGGAAGCAACTACGGCGAAGCCGCGGCCGGCTTCGCCAGCGCGGGCGGATTCGATGGTGGCGTTGAGCGCCAGGAGATTGATCTGCCCGGTGATGTTGTTGATGAGCTCGACGATCCCGCTCATCGCCAGCGCCGCTTCAGTGAGGCGCTGGGCCTGGGCATCAGCGGACGCGACCTGCTCCACTGCGCTCATCGCCGTCTCGCGCGATTTGGTCATGGCCTCGGAAATCTCCCGCACCGAGGCGTTCAGTTCCTCCGAACCCGCGGCGACCGATTCCATCATGCCGCGGACACGCTCGTTGCCCATGCGGACCAGCACCTGCTTCGTGACGTCGGTCGCATATTTCACGACCTTGAACGGCTTGCCATTGAGATCCATGATCGGGTTGTAGGAGGCCTGGATATAGACCTCCCTGCCGCCCTTGCCGAGACGCTTGTATTCGGCCGCCTGGTACTGACCGCGGTTGAGCGCCGCCCAGAACTCGCGATAGCCATTGCCATCGCGCTCCGACGGCTCGACGAACATGCTGTGGTGCTTGCCCTTGATCTCGGCCAGCGAATAGCCGAGCGCGCCGAGGAAATTGGGGTTGGCGGTGATGATCGTACCGTCCATGTTGAACTCGATCACCGCCTGCGCCTTGTCGATCGCCGCGATCTGGCCCGCAAGGTCGGCATTCCTGAGCTTCTGTTCAGTGACGTCGGTCGCGAACTTCACCACCTTGGTGGGCCTGCCCTTCTCGTCGAAAACGGGATTGTATGATGCTTGGATCCAGACTTCCTTGGCTCCCTTGCCGATCCGCTTGTATTCGGCGACCTGATATTCGCCGCGGTTGAGCGCGGCCCAGAACTCGCGATAGGCCGGGCTTTCGCGTTCGACAGACGGAACGAACATGCTGTGATGTTTGCCCTGGATCTCGTTCATCGTGTATCCGAGCGTACGCAGGAAATTCTCGTTGGCGGTGAGGACCGTGCCATCCATCGCGAACTCGATGACCGCCTGTGAGCGGTTCGCGGCCGCAACCTGCCCTCCGAAGTCGAGGTTCTGAAGGCGGATTGACGCATCGGACCATTCCACGACAGTTCCGGCCCGGCTGCCGTCTTCGTTCTTCAGCGGTGTCGCGACGAGGTCGAATTTGTGGCCACCGACCTGGATCATCGCGCGATGCACCGCGCTGAGGCTCGCCAGCATCTGGCGCTGATGCTGGGGATTCTTATGAAACACATCGATGTTGGTTCCAACGAGCGTAGCCACGTTGAAGTGGGGCAGTTCTTTCTTGAGGTCGGGCTCAGCGGCGCGAAGCAGGTCTGTCACCGCGTCATTCATGTAGACGATGTTCAGGTCGTTGTCGGCCACCATCAGGTTGGCGCTCACGGCCTTGGCAGCCATCATAACCAATGCACCGCTGTTCGACTTGCGCTTGAACATGGTCTCTCCAAATTGGATCTGGTTGTGCTCGGTGCCATGGACCGATGGCCGAAAAAAAATGGCGTTGAATGCTAAACTGGACGCCAACGAGTCCAAGTATAGGACGCAAGCTGAAACAAACCGCTAACTAAGCTATCGATAAAAGGCATGCGCGAGTGATTGAAGAACGCTCGAAACAACCTGCACCGAAGCGACGGCGAATCGGCAGATGAATGATCGTTCAATGACTTAGCGCGGCAACGATGCCTGGCAAGGACGAAAAGTGCACTGCATGCTGCAATTGCTGCGGCGCGTCGGCTCACCACCGTAGTACTCCGGGTGACTTGCGGCTCGCCGCAAAAAGTCTGCGGGACGATACTGTCAGGCCTGGTTGCCTCTCAGCTTCCGCCGGCCCCTCCACCACAGCGTCAGATTCCAGGTCACGCAAGTGCCAAGCGCAAGAGAGAGTCCGGCGGCGGAGCCGAACCACGCCACCGCGACGTGCAACACGGCGATCGCCATTCCGAATCCGAGCAGGCCCCAGGCCGAATTGGCCAACACCGCGGCGGTCGGCGGACCGCCGATGCGCGGATGCAGGATCACCATGATGCTGGTGAACACCACTGGATACAGCGCGATGATGCCGCTGATCCGGGGACCGACCCAGTCCGAGGTCGAGACGACGATCGCGACGAGGGTCGCGACCAGTGCAGCCCGCATCGGCACGTCATACCAGCGCCGCGTCACCAGTGGCATCTTCACGTGGCGATAGCCCGCGAGCAGCGGAATGCAGATGCCGAACGCGATCAGATTGGCGGCGAGCCCGGCGGTGAGCGGCCAGTCGAACTGCTTGATGATCGATGCGAACACGATCCAGACCGCGACCGCGCTTCCGCAACTCACCAGAAGGCTGCGCCGCTGTGCCAGCACCACATAGGTGACGCACATGAAGATCGTCGCTGCATTGACCGGCAAGCTCGACAGCGCGCCCTGTGCGATGAAGGCGGCATCGTGGTCGAGCGCGAGGAAGACGTAGGATGGTCCGGCCGAAACCGGCAAGGTCGCGACCAGCGCGCCGATCACCGGCCCTGAGCGCTCGGTGATGATCGACGCCGTCACGACGAACGCCGCCGCAACCATCATGCGCAGAACGAGGATGAGAATGAAGTGGAGCTCGGGGGACATTTTTTCTTCGTCGTCCTGGACAAGCGAACGGAGTGAGCGCCGATCCAGGACCCATAACCACAGGCTTCGCTGTGTTAGACGGTCGTAGTCGCCAGTATCGCGACACAATCGGCGTCGGGGATAATGGATCCTGGCTCCAGTGCGCAGTTGCGCACAAGGCCAGGACGACACCGATTGTTGGACTGCGGTCGCGCCTTACATCCGCTGCATCGAGACCGAGACCTTCGGGCCGTTCTTGATGGTCTGATAGACCACGCAATAGCGCTCGGTGAGCTTGAGCAGCAGGTCGAGCTTGTCTTGCGGAGCATCGGTGTCGACGTCGAAGCGCAGACGGATCTCGGCGAAGCCGACCGGGGTCTCCTTGTCGACGCCGAGCGTGCCGCGGAAATCGAGATCGCCCTCGGCGTAGACGTTGCCGGTCTTCAGGGGCACCTCGATCGCGGTCGCGACCGATTTCAGCGTGACGCCGGCGCAGGCGACCAGCGCCTCGAGCAGCATGTCGCCGGAGCAGAGCTCGAGGCCGGAGCCGCCGGTCCCGGGATGCAGGCCGGCCATTGCGATGGCGCGGCCGGTCTCGACCTTGCAGGCGATGCCTTCGCTGTCGGTCGAGCCCTTGGCCTTCAACGTGATCATCGCGGTCTTGGGATCGGTCTTGTAGCGCTCCTTGATCGGGGCCTGCATCTGGCGCAGTGCTGCGGCGTCCATTTTGTCTCTCCCGGGAAAATCGTTTCTACGAAGTACCGGCTTGCGATGTACCGGCTCAGAGAGAAATTGTCACCACCACATGGCCTGACCGGGACCCTGGGTTGCGTCACGGTCGGGCACGCTGCGGTCGAGCGAACGGTCGAGTGACGTCAGCACACTTCGCTTGAAATTCTCGAACAGCGGCGAATTGCGGTCGCGTGGCCGGCCCAGATTGATCTCGATCTGGTCGAACAGCCGGCCCGGCCGCGGCCGCATCACCAGCACGCGGTCAGCCAGCACCACGGCCTCGTCTACGTCATGGGTGACGAGGATGAGCGTCGGCCGCGTGTCGGCCCAGAGATCGAGCAGATGATCCTGGAGGTCCCTGCGGGTGAAGGCGTCGAGCGCCGAGAACGGCTCGTCGAGCAAGAGCACCTCGGGCTGCGGCACCAGTGCGCGGGCGATCGCGACGCGCTGTGCCTGCCCGCCGGAGAGCTCGCGCGGCCAGGCCTGCGCTTTCTCGGCGAGCCCGACACGCTCCAGCGCACGCGCCACCTTCTCACGTCGCTCGGTCGCGGGCCCATCGGCAAGACCAAAGCCGATATTATCGGCGACGCTGAGCCAGGGCAGCAGGCGCGGCTCCTGGAAGATGATGCCGATCTTGGCATGCGGCGAGGCGATCGCCTCGTTGTCGAGCGTCACCGTGCCCGAGCTTGCGCGGTCGAGGCCCGCAATGGCGCGCAGCAGCGTGGACTTGCCGCAGCCCGAGCCGCCGATGATGGCGACGATCTCGCCTTGCCTGATCTCGGCGGAAAAGCGCGCCAGCGCCTGCACGCCGTTAGGATAGGTCTTGCTGACCCGGTCGAGCGCCAGCATCGCCTTATGCTCCCGTCGTACGCCCGAAGGCGTCCTGCCAGCGCAGGAAGGGCGCGGCCGCAATCTCGATCAACCAATCCGTAAGCTTGCCAAGGATCGCGAAGATCACGATGGCGGCGAGGATCTGCGCGGGCTTGCCGAGCTGTTGGCCATCGAGCAGGAGATAGCCGAGGCCTTCGGACGCGCCGATCAGCTCGGCTGCCACCACGAACATCCAGCCCAGACCAAGACCGACGCGCAAGGACACGACATAGGCCGGCAGCACCGCGGGCAGCAGGATACGGCGGATCATGGCAGGTCCGGAGAGACGGAAGGTGCGTCCGACCTCGACGATCTTGCGATCGACGATGAGGATCGCGCCCATCACGCCGAGATAGACCGGGAAGAACACGCCGACCGCGATCAGCGCGATCTTCGAGGTCTCGAAGATGCCGAGCCAGAGGATGAACAGCGGCACCCAGGCCAGCGATGGGATTGCGCGCAGCGCCTGCACGGTCGGATCGAGCAGCTGCCGCGCCAGCGACCAATAGCCGGATATGGCGCCGAGCAACGTGCCCGCGACCACGCCGAACGCGAAGCCGAGGCCGACACGCCACAGCGTTGCGGCGATGTGACGGAACAGTTCGCCGGAGCGGGCAAGGTCAGCGATGGTGGCGAACACGCGCGAGGGCGGCGGCACCAGCCGGCCGTTGGACCAGCCGAACCAGACCAGGAACTCCCAACCGAGCGCGAGGGTGAGCGGCAGCAACACACCCAGCAATGGACGCGCATAACGCGACAACCACGAAGGCGCAGCGGCGCTTTCGGCCGGTTCCGTGGTCTGTTGCAGGACTGGCGCGTCGGAGATCATGGCGGGTAGGAAGCGCGTCTTGTACGAGATTGCAAGAGCGCGCGGCATTCTCAGCCGTCGTCCCGAACAGCGCAGCGGAGCGCAGATCCGGGACCCATAACCACAGGGAGAAGTGGTTACGGGGACTCGGAGTTGCCCTTGGCCCCAAACTGCTTCCTGTGGTTATGGGTCCCGGGCTCGCTTCGCCCCCCGGGACGACACCGGAGTTTGCCGCGCGCCCGTGGTTAATTCGTCGGCAGCGGGACCTGATCGTCGATCAACGCATCCAGCGTCGCCTTCACATCGACCTTGGCGTCGACGACGCCGGCCTGTTGCAGGGCGAGGCCCGCGGCGAGGATCGATTCGCGCTGCGGTGCGCCGATGCGGCTGTGGGTAAGCTCGGTGCGCTCCTTGAGCTGCTTGTCGACGACAGGCTCAGGCAGCTTAGTCACGGCGATGAAGGTCTTCTTGAGCTCGTCGTAATTCGCCAGCGAATACTTTCGCGCTTCCTCGTAAACGGCGAGCACGCGGCGGGCGGCGTCCGGATGATCTTTCAAAAACTGCTCGCGCACATTGAGGATGCCCCAAGTGTTGGCGTCGGCCTTGCGGTAGAACAGTTTCGCGCCGTCCTCGACCTCGGCCTGCGCCATCATCGGATCGAGCCCGGCCCACGCATCGACGTCGCCGCGGATCAGCGCGGTCTTGCCGTCGGCGTGCTGGAGCAGCACCGGCGTGATGTCCTTTTCGGTGAGACCTGCGCCAAGCAGCGCGCGCACCAGGAAGATGTGCGGATCGGTGCCGCGCGTCACCGCGACGCGCTTGCCCTTGAGGCCGGCCACATGGGCGATCTTGGAATCCTTTGATGTCACCAACGCCGTCCATTCGGGACGCGAATAGACGTAGATCGACTTGATCGGGTTGCCGTTGATACGTGCAACCAGCGCCGCCGAGCCCGCGGTCGAGCCGAAGTCGATCGAGCCCGCATTGAGGAATTCGAGCGCCTTGTTGGAGCCGGCGGACTGCACCCAGGTGACGGTGACGCCGTCCTTGGCGAACTCCTTTTCCAGGAGCCCTTTCTGCTTCAGGACCATCGACACCGGATTATAGGTCGCCCAGTCGATACGGATTTCCTTGAGCGGATCCGCCGCCCGTGCCGCCGGGGACACGGCAAGAGCGACCGCTCCCGCAAAAAGTGTCCGTCGTGTAATTCTGGTCATGCCCGGCCTCCTCCAAAACTTCATTGTTTTTCAATGAGTTATATCTAGAGGTCAACGAGAAAATCCACCCCTCGAAAGCGCGCCGGCTGAGAACAGCTTTGCCCAAAGCCGCACGTTTCCAGCATGGAACGACTATTGCGAGAGAATGGCGGGTGACAGCGCCTGCCGCCTCTTATATCCGGTGAGACATGGACAGCGTCGCAACTGAGCACAAGGCCGAGGTGGACGATCGCTTCGACACCGCGCGGATCACCGCCGCGGTCGATGCGCTTGCCGAGAAGCACCAGGGACGCGAGGACGCGTTCCGCACGGCGATGGCGCAACTGCTCAAGGCCGAGCTGATCGCGTCGCGCGCCGCGGCACAGACGATCCTGCTGAAGGACCGTCACGGCCGGCGCTGCGCCGAGCGGCTGTGCCACGTACAGGACGAGATCATCCGCATCTTGTATTCGGCCGCGACCCGCCATCTCTACCGCTCGCCGATCCCGAGCGGCGCCGAGCGCATGGCCGTGGTGGCGACCGGCGGCTATGGCCGCGGCCTGATGGCTCCCGAGTCCGACATCGATCTGCTCTTCATCCTGCCCTACAAGCAGACCGCCTGGGGCGAGCAGGTCGCGGAGGCCATTCTCTATTGTCTGTGGGACATGGGGCTGAAGGTCGGTCACGCCACGCGCTCGGTCGACGAGTCGATCCGGCAGGCGCGAGGCGACATGACCATCCGCACCGCGATCCTGGAGACGCGCTTCCTCACCGGCGACCGGCCGCTCTATGACGAGCTGGTCGCCCGCTTCGACAAGGAGGTCGTGCAAGGCACTGCGTCCGAGTTCGTCACCGCGAAACTCGCCGAGCGTGAGGAGCGGCATCGCCGCGGCGGCCAATCGCGTTATCTGGTCGAACCCAACGTCAAGGACGGCAAGGGTGCCCTGCGCGACCTGCACACGCTGTTCTGGATCGCGAAGTACGTCTACCGCGTGAGCGACACCGACGAGCTGGTCGACCGCGGCGTCTTCGACGCGCAGGAATACCGTACCTTCCGCCGCTGCGCCGACTTCCTCTGGTCGGTGCGCTGCAACCTGCACTTCCACTCCGGCCGCGCCGAAGAGCGGCTCTCCTTCGACCTTCAGCGCGAGATCGCGGTCCGGCTCGGCTACACCTCGCATCCCGGCATGCAGGACGTCGAGCGCTTCATGAAGCACTACTTCCTGGTCGCCAAGGAAGTCGGCAACCTAACCGCCATTCTCTGCGCCAAGCTCGAGGACCAGCAGGCCAAGCCCGCGCCGGTGCTGAGCCGGATGATGGCGCGGCTGCGCCCCACCGCGGTGAAGCGGCGGGTTCCCGACAGCGACGACTTCATCGTCGACAACAACCGCATCAACGTCGCCGCACCCGACGTCTTCAAGCACGATCCGGTCAATTTGATCCGCATCTTCCGCCTGGCGCAGAAGAACAATCTCGCCTTCCACCCGGACGCGATGCGCGACGTGACGCGCTCGCTTGGCCTGATCAACGCGCAGATGCGCGAGAATCCCGAAGCCAACCGGCTGTTCATGGAGATCCTGACGTCCGACAACGCGGAAATCGTGCTGCGGCGGATGAACGAGACCGGCGTGCTCGGCCATTTCATCCGCGCCTTCGGCAAGATCGTCTCGATGATGCAGTTCAACATGTATCATCACTACACCGTCGACGAGCATTTGATCCGCTGCGTCGGCTTCCTCCAGGACATCGAGCGCGGCGGCATCGAGGAATTCGCGGTGGCGAGCGACCTGATGCGCAAGATCCGGCCGGAGCATCGCTCCGTGATCTACATTGCGACGCTGCTGCACGACGTCGCCAAGGGCCGGCCCGAGGATCACTCGATCGCCGGGGCCAAGGTGGCGCGACGGCTCTGCCCGCGGCTCGGCTTCAGTCCGGCCGATACCGAGCTCGTGGCCTGGCTGATCGAGGAGCATCTGACTATGTCCACGGTCGCACAGTCGCGCGATCTCTCCGACCGCAAGACCATCGAAAATTTCGCCGCCGTGGTGCAGTCGGTCGAGCAGATGAAGCTCTTGACGATCCTGACCACCGCCGACATCCGCGGCGTCGGTCCGGGCGTATGGAATGGCTGGAAAGCGCAGCTCTTGCGCTCCCTCTACTACGAGACCGAACCGGTGCTGACCGGCGGCTTCTCGGAGGTCGACCGCGGCAAGCGCCTCACGGCCGCATACGCCGAATTCCGTAACGCCTTCGCGGAATGGCCGGCGGAAGAGCTCGACGCCTATATCGGCCGGCACTATCCGGCCTATTGGCTCAAGGTCGAGCTGCCGCGCAAGATCCGCCACGCGCGCTTCGTCCGTGCCAGCGAGCAGGCCGGCCACAAGCTCGCGATCAATGTCGGCTTCGACGAGGTGCGCGGCGTCACCGAGCTGACCATCTTCGCCGCCGACCATCCCTGGCTGCTGTCGATCATCGCGGGCGCCTGTGCCTCGGCCGGCGCCAACATCGTCGATGCCCAGATCTACACCACGACCGACGGCCGCGCGCTCGACACGATCTCGATCTCCAGGGAATACGACCGCGACGAGGACGAGGGACGGCGCGCCACGCGGATCGGCGAGATGATCGAGGACGTGCTGGAAGGCAAGCTGCGTCTGCCCGAAGTGGTGGCGCGGCGCACCGTGCGCGGCAAGGCGCGGCCGTTCGTGATCGAGCCGGAAGTGACCATCAACAACCAATGGTCAGACCGCTACACGGTGATCGAAATGTCCGGCCTGGACCGGCCCGGGCTGCTCTACGAGCTGACCACCGCGATCTCGAAGCTCAACCTCAACATCGCCTCGGCCCATGTCGCGACCTTCGGCGAGCGCGCCCGCGACGTGTTCTACGTCACCGACCTCCTGGGCGCACAGATCAGCGCGCCGACGCGGCAATCCGCGATCAAGAGCGCGCTGACCCACGTGATGGCGGGCGACAAGGCGGTTCAGCCAGCGGCGTGAGGACGGCTGCGCGCCTCTCCTCTCGTCATTACGGGGCGCCGCGCAGCGGCGAACCCGGAATGACGACAGGCGGATATCTAGACCGCCACGCCTTCATGCCGCAGCAGCCAGCGCTTGCGCTCGAGGCCGCCGCCATACTTCACCAGAGAACCATCGGCGCCGATCAGGCGGTGGCACGGCAGTACCACGCTGATCGGATTGGAGCCGTTGGCATGGCCGACGGCGCGAATGGCCTTGGGCGTGTCGATCCTGGCGGCCAGCGCGCCATAGCTCATCGTGGTGCCGGCAGGGATTTGCGCCAACGCATTCCAGACCTTCTGCTGGAATGGCGTGCCGGCGATGCGCCAGGCGATGCCTGAGAGCTGGCCGAGATCGCCGTCGAAATAGTCCGACAGCGCAGTCCGCATGGCTGCTGGCGCGGGCTGGTCATTCAGCTCCACCACACCGTAGTGCAGCCGCAAGAGCTCGCGCATGCGGTGCTCGTAATCCTCCCAGTCGAGCGCGCGCAAGGCGCCCGCGGCGTCGGTGACCAGCAGCGCAATCCCGATCGGCGTCTCCAGCCGATCGAGGCCAAAGCTTACAGGTGGTTTGGTCAGTCGCGCGGGCATTGCGGCACCATGGCATCGAAACACGCCATCGCACTTGCCACGCCCGCCGTGCTAGCGTCCACCCGAAAGCTGACGCTGGGGGAGCTCAACTTGATCTGGATCGCGAATATTTTGGTGGCGCTGGTCGCCGCACTGCACGCTTACTTCCTGATCCTGGAGATGTTTCTCTGGGACAAGCCGCAGGGCCTGAAGGTTTTCCGCAACACGCCGGAGAAGGCAGCGATCACAAAGGTGCTGGCCGGCAACCAGGGGCTCTATAACGGCTTCCTGGCCGCAGGTCTGGTCTGGGGGCTGGTGCACGGCAATCCGGCCTTCGCGTTCCAGATCAAGGCGTTCTTCCTGCTCTGCGTGATCGTGGCGGGCGCTTATGGCGCAGCGACCGTCAGCACCCGCATCCTGATGGTGCAGGCGCTGCCGGCGGCGCTCGCGCTGTTGGTCTTGTTCGTGACCTGAGACGCCATAACGCGGCGCCGCGATCCTTGCGCGTCGCCTGCCGTTCCTCCACAATCTCCGACAGCGATGGCGACCGTTGGCAATCAACGGGAAAAGACCGTCGGCCGGAAATTCCGTCAGGAGGAACAACCCCCCATGAGCAATCGCAGAGCCTTCATCACTGCCACGGCGGCGCTCGCCTTCGCGTTCTCCGCCAACCAAGCCTTCGTCAGTGAAGCCCTCGCCCAGAAGAAATACGACACCGGCGCGAGCGACACCGAGATCAAGATCGGCCAGACCGTGCCGTTCTCCGGGCCCTATTCCGTCTACGCCAATATCGGAAAGACCCAGGCCGCCTACTTCAAGATGATCAACGATCAGGGCGGCATCAACGGCCGCAAGATCAATCTGATCCAGTATGACGATGCCTATTCGCCACCGAAGACGGTCGAGCAGGTGCGCAAGCTCGTCGAAGGCGACGAGGTGCTGTTCACCTTCCAGATCATCGGCACGGCCGCGAACGCCGCCGTACAAAAATATCTCAACGGCAAGAAGATCCCGCAGCTGCTGGCCTCGACGGGCGCCGCGCGCTTCAACGATCCGCAGAACTATCCCTGGACCATCGCCTATAATCCCAACTACGTGTCCGAGGGACGCATCTACGCCAAGTACATTCTCAAGGAGCATCCGAACGCCAAGATCGGCGTGCTCTACCAGAACGACGACATGGGCCGCGACTATCTCGCGGGCCTCAAGAGCGGTCTCGGCGACAAGGCCGCCGGCATGATCGTCGGCGAGGTGTCCTACGAGGTCACGGATCCGACGGTGGACTCGCAGGTGGTCAAACTGAAATCGTTGGGCGCCGATCTTTTCTATGATGCCTCGACACCCAAGTTCGCGGCGCAGGCGATCAAGAAAGTCGCCGAGCTCGGCTGGACGCCGGTGCACATTCTCGACATCAACGCGAGCCCGATCTCGGCGACGCTGAAGCCGGCCGGCCTCGACATCTCCAAGGGCATTATCTCGACCCAATACGGCAAGGAGCCCGGCGATCCCCAGTGGAAGGACGATCCGGGCGTGAAAGCCTTCTTCGCCTTCATGGACAAGTATTTCCCCGAAGGCGACAAGCTAAATACCGTCAACACCTACGCTTATTCAGTTGCCGAATTGCTGACGCAAGTGCTGAAACAGTGCGGTGACGACCTGTCGCGTGAGAACGTGATGAAGCAGGTCGCCAACATCAAGGACTTCACCCCGAGCTTCGCGCTGCCCGGCATCAAGATCAACACCGGGCCGAACGACTACCGCGTCAACAAGCAGATGCAGATGATGAAGTTCAACGGCGAACGCTGGGAGCTGTTCGGCCCGATCATGGAGGATGCGGGTCCAGCGGGTTAGTTACTGGGTAGGGTGGGTTAGCGCAACGTAACCCACCTCTTTGATTTCCGCGGAAAAAGAAGTGGTGGGTTACGCCCAGCGGACTGCGCTTTGCGCAGCCGCAGGGCTAACCCACCCTACGAACGCGCACCTTGCCCTGCGGTAATCGTTCCTCCACACTCGCCCGTAGCGATGGCATCGGACGCACAGTGCGCCCGGCAGACCGTCGGCAACAACAAACCGAGGAAATGCGAATGAGGAATGGAATTCTGCATCTGGCCACGGCAACGGCGCTGACCCTGGCGCTGTCGGTCTCGGCGGCCAATGCCCAGAAGAAATATGATCCGGGCGCCAGCGATACCGAGATCAAGGTCGGCCAGACGATGCCGTTTTCTGGACCGGCGTCGGCCTATTCGTCGATCGGCAAGACCCAGGCCGCCTATTTCAAGATGATCAACGACCAGGGCGGCGTCAACGGCCGCAAGATCAATCTGATCCAGTATGACGACGCCTACTCGCCGCCGAAAGCCGTGGAGCAGATTCGCAAGCTCGTCGAGAGCGACGAGGTCCTGCTGACCTTCCAGATCATCGGCACGCCGGTGAACGCAGCTGTGCAGAAATATCTCAATTCGAAGAAGGTGCCGCAACTGTTCGCGGCGACCGGAGCCTCGAGGTTCACGGATCCGAAGAACTTTCCGTGGACGATGGGCTTCAACCCCAACTACTTCGTCGAAGGCCGCATCTACGGACAGTACATCCTGAAGGAGCATCCGAACGCCAAGATCGGCGTGCTCTATCAGAACGACGACCTCGGCAAGGACTATCTGAACGGCATCAAGGCCGGCCTCGGCGACAAGGCTGCCAAGATGATCGTGACTGAAGCTTCCTACGAAGTCTCCGATCCGACTGTCGACTCGCAGATCCTCAAGATCAAGGATGCCGGCGCTGATTTGTTCTTCAGCGCCACCACGCCGAAGCAGGCGGCCCAGGCGATCAAGAAGATCGCCGAGATGGGCTGGCATCCCGTGCAGATCGTCGACATCAACGCCACCTCGGTCGGCGCGGTGCTGAAGCCGGCCGGCCTCGACGCCGCCAAGGGCCTGATCAGCGTCAATTACGGCAAGGAACCGCTCGATCCGACCTGGAAGGACGATGCCGGCCTCAAGAGGTATTTCGACTTCATGGCCAAGTATTATCCGGATGGCGATAAGGACTCGAACTTCAACACCTACGGCTACAGCACGGCGCAGCTGCTGGTCCATGTGCTGAAGCAGTGCGGCGACGACCTGACGCGCGAGAACGTGATGAAGCAGGCCGCGTCGCTGAAGGACGTGACCAGCGACACCGCGCTGCCCGGCATCAAGGCCAACACCTCACCGACCGACTACCGCGTCAACAAGCAGCTTCAGATGATGAAGTTCAACGGCGAACGCTGGGAGCTGTTCGGCCCAATCATTGAGGATGCGAGTCCGGCGGGTTAGTTCTGCACGGTCATTCCGGGCTGGCGCGCGAGCGCCAGACCCGGAATCTCGAGATTCTCAGGTGCGCAATTGCGCACCTGAGTTCGATGCTTTCGCATCGCCCCGGAATGACGTGGCTCTACTCCGGTATCTCGCCAAAGTTCTTCCCCACCGGCAGCACCGCATGCCGAATAAGCCGTGAATCCTCCACCGCGGCCTGCCTGTGCTTCACCGCTTCGCGATAGACGGGATCGCGGATCATCTCGACGAAGGCGGCGACGCTTGGGTATTCGGCGATGAAGCAATGGTCCCAGCGCTCAGTCTCGGGGCCGATCAGCATCAGCTCGAATTTGCCCTGCCAGACGATGCGGCCGCCGAGGCGTTCGAACACCGGCCCGCTCTCGCGGCCATAGGCCGCATAGGCTTCCGCGCCGCTTGCCTTGCGGCCGTCGGGATAGGCCGCCTCCTTGCGCAAGCGCACCAGGTTGAGCATGTGGATCGGACCGGGGCGGTCGTTGTCCCGGAACTGCGCGAAAATCTCCTTGGTCGGATCGATGTGGCCCATCTGAGTTCCCTGTTGTTTTATGCGGGCGATCCTAGCTCTGCCGTCCAGCCAGCGGAACTGCGGCCAGCGAATGCCGCACCTCCTAATCGCGCGTTAAGCTCTGGGTAACCGGGCCTTAAACAGCGACCGCTAGCGTGCGGCGGGGCGGGCTGACCGGGCGTTGCGTATGGGGTTGGGAAAGAAAAAGAGTGGGCGCAAGGAGCCGCTGTTCGGCTTGCCTGCAGCACTCGCCGATCTGCGCCTGACCCCGGCCGACCGCATTCCCGGCGGCGATGACAAGCCGAAGAAATCAACGAAATCATCTGCCAGGCGCAAGAGCGAGGATGCCGGCGACGAGCCGCCGCGCGAGCGGAAGGCGCCGGGCGGGCGCGGCAGTGCCAAGCGGCGATCGAAGTCGCGCATCGGCGCTGGTCTTGGTCGCCTGGTCTATTGGGGCGCGGTGCTGGGCCTGTGGGGGGCGATCGCGGTGATCGGCGTCGTGATCTGGGTCGGCGCTCATCTGCCGCCGATCCAGTCGCTGGAAATCCCCAAGCGGCCACCGACGATCCAGATCGTCGGCATCGACGGCAGCATGCTGGCGCAGCGCGGCGAGATGGCCGGCGCCAACGTCTCGCTGAAAGATTTGCCGCAATATCTGCCCAAGGCGTTCATCGCCATCGAGGATCGCCGCTTCTATTCGCATTTCGGCATCGATCCCGTCGGCATCCTGCGCGCGCTCGTCACCAACGTGCTCCATCGCGGCGTGTCGCAGGGCGGCTCGACGCTGACGCAGCAATTGGCGAAAAACCTGTTCCTGACCCAGGAGCGCACCATGGCGCGCAAGCTGCAGGAAGCGGAGCTCGCGATCTGGCTGGAGCGCAAGCATTCCAAGAACGAGATCCTGGAGCTCTATCTCAACCGCGTCTATTTCGGCTCCGGCGCCTATGGCGTCGAGGCAGCTGCGCAGCGCTATTTCGGCAAGTCGGCCAAGAACGTCACCGTCGCGGAGGCCGCGATGCTGGCCGGCCTCGTCAAATCGCCCTCGCGGCTCGCGCCGAACCGCAACCCCGAGGGCGCCGAAGCGCGCGCGAAAATCGTGCTCACGGCGATGGCGGATGCCAAATTCATCACCGAGGCGCAGGCGCAGGCCTCGATCGGCCAACCCTCCTACAATGTGAAGCCGGTCGGCGCCGGCACGATCAATTACGTCGCCGACTGGATCGGCGAGGTGCTGGACGATCTGGTCGGCCAGATCGACGAGAGCATCAAAGTCGAGACCACGATCGATCCGAAGCTCCAGAGCGTGGCGGAAGCCGCCATCATCGACGAGCTCGCGGCCAAGAGCGTGAAGTTCAATGTCAGCCAGGGCGCGCTGGTGGCGATGACGCCGGACGGCGCGGTTCGCGCCATGGTCGGCGGCCGGAACTATTCCGAGAGCCAGTACAACCGCGCGGTCACCGCCAGGCGCCAGCCGGGCTCCTCGTTCAAGCCGTTCGTGTACCTGACCGCGCTCGAGCAGGGGCTGACGCCCGACACGCTCCGCCAGGACGCGCCGATCGAGGTCAAGGGCTGGAAGCCTGAGAACTACACGCACGAATATTTCGGCGCGGTGACGCTGACCCAGGCGCTCGCGATGTCGCTCAACACGGTCGCCATCCGCCTCGGCCTCGAGGTCGGGCCGAAGAATGTGGTGCGCACCGCGCACCGGCTCGGCATCACCTCGAAGCTCGAGCCCAACGCCTCGATCGCGCTCGGCACCTCCGAAGTCTCGATGGTCGAGCTGGTCGGCGCCTATGCACCTTTCGCCAATGGCGGCTTCGCGGCGACGCCGCATGTCGTCACCCGGATCAGGACGCTCAGTGGCAAGCTGCTCTACATGCGCCAGGCGGACGAGCACAACCAGGTGGTCGACCCGCGCTATGTCGGCATGATGAACGCGATGATGCGGGAAACGCTGATCAGCGGCACCGCCAAGAAGGCGGAGATCCCGGGCTGGCCGGCGGCCGGCAAGACCGGCACCAGCCAGGACTACCGCGACGCCTGGTTCATCGGCTACACCGCCAACCTCGTCACCGGCGTGTGGCTCGGCAATGACGACAACTCGCCGACCAAGAAGGCGACCGGCGGCGGCTTGCCGGTCGAAGTCTGGTCGCGCTTCATGAAGACGGCGCACGAGGGCGTGCCGGTGGCAGCCTTGCCGAGCTCGCAAGGCAGCTGGGGCCTGTCGAATCTCGCGCAGGCGGCATCGCAGGTGTCGCCGCCGACAGCGGCAGCGCCCGCACCGGCACCTGTCAACAACGGCGGCTATCGCCCGCCCCCCACGCGCGCCAATGCGCGACCGGAAGCAGCGGCAGGACTCGATGGCTGGCTGATGGACCGGCTGTTCGGCGGAAATCGCTAGGTTCTGCTTGAGGTCGCGATGACCTCAAAACAAAAACTGCGAAAACAACCCCATGCACAGTAGCCGAGGATAGCGAAATCAACGGCTTGCGCGGGCAGCAAAGACGCTTGAAGCGCGCGCTGGGCTGTCATTCCTCGCGAAAGCGGGAAATCCAGTACGCCGCGGCTTCTCGATTAATCACTAAGGCCTCTGGAATACTGGATCGCCCGCTTTCGCGGGCGATGACAGCGTCACGTGAGGCATCAACGAGGCCTAATCCTCGACCCCGTAGCGGTGCAAATCGTTGCCGTACGTATCGAGCCACTTCTTGGCGCGCTCCATCGACGGGCAGACCTTGCCGCAGACGCGCCAGAATCGCGCCGAGTGGTTCATCTCGACGAGATGGGCGACCTCGTGCGCGGCGAGATAGTCGAGCACGTAGGGCGGCGCGAGGATCAGGCGCCAGGAGAACGACAGCGAGCCGGCCGAGGTGCAGGAGCCCCAGCGGCTGGATTGATCGCGGATCGAGAGCCGCTTGACCTTGACGCCGAGCTCGACGGCGTAGGATTCCGCCGCACGCTGAAGATCGCGACGCGCCTCGCGCTTGAGGAAGTCGCTGACGCGACGGTCGGCATGCTCGACGCCGCCGGCGACGCAGAGAATGCGTTCACCGCTATCGCGCACTTCCGTCCACACCGTACCGCGCGTGCCGGCGCGATGAACGATGCGATGAGAAACGCCGCGAAGCGGTATCACTGTGCCAGGCTGGAACGGCGCGGCCTTCGGCAAACGGCCGAGACGTGCCGCGATCCATGCGCCGTGGCGCTGCGCGAAGTCTTTTGCTTCGGCGAGCGTGCCGCGCGGCGGCATGGTGAGGATGGCTTCGCGATCGCTCGGATGAATTCTGAGCGTGTAACGACGCGCGCGGCGATGCCGGCGCAGCCGAATCGCAAAATATTGCGATCCATGGGTGATCAGGAGGGTCTTCGGCTCGTGGGGCCGCCGATAGAGGAGTGCGCGAGTGGCCATGTCTGTCAGTCCGGGGGGCAGGAGAGCGCCCGGATTCTGCCATAACCGCCGCCAGGGAAAGCGCTCGGCGCAAAAACAAATCATTTGCCCAATATACAGGGGTCTGGCGTCCGGGAGACCCTACAGACTGGGGTCGGAACCGGCTTTTTTCGCCCCCATCCGGCGCATGCGGCACCCCCAAGGGGTGAGGTTGGACTCACTCCTACAAAGCTACCTAAATACCGCGAATCTGGCGGGAACTCACCCCCGTCGGAGCCTCCGACAGGGCGTCGATTTTCAGCGGGAAAGCCGAAAAACGCGATTATTCGGCCGCGAGCGCCTGCAATGAGCTCGGATTCGCCGCCGAGACCATGAAGTCGTGGATGCGCGGCACGATTTCCGATTTGAAGCGCGAGCCATTGAACACGCCGTAATGTCCGACGCCCTTCTGGACGTAATGAACGCGGCGATGATCGGGAATCGAGCTGCACAATGTGTGCGTTGCTTCGGTCTGACCGATACCGGAGATGTCGTCGTTCTCGCCTTCGACCGTCATCAACGCGACGCGCGTGACCTTGGAGGGATCGACGCGTGTTCCACGATGGGTCATCTCGCCCTTTGGCAGCGAATGCTTCACGAACACGGTGTCGACGGTCTGCAGGTAATACTCGGCGGAGAGATCCATCACCGCGAGATATTCGTCGTAGAAGTCACGATGCTTGTCGACGAGATCGCCGTCGCCCTTCACCAGATTGGCGAACAGCTGCTTGTGGGCATCCATATGCCGGTCGAGATTCATGCTGATGAAGCCGTTGAGTTGCAGGAAGCCCGGATAGACGTCGCGCATCATGCCCGGATGCGGGAACGGCACCTTGGTGATGACGTGGTTGCGGAACCAGTCGATGCCGCGCTCCTGGGCAAGGTTGTTCACCGCAGTCGGATTGCGGCGGGTGTCGATCGGGCCACCCATCAGCGTCATTGAGGTCGGCACGAAGGGATCACGGCGCGCTTCCATGATCGAAACGGCGGCGACGACGGGAACCGAGGGCTGGCACACCGCCAGCACATGCGTGTTGCCGCCGAGGACGTGCAGCATCTCGATGACGTAGTCGATGTAGTCGTCGAGATCGAAACGGCCGTCGCTAAGCGGCACCATGCGGGCATCGGCCCAATCGGTGATGTAGACCTCATGCGCCGGCAGGAAAGCCTCGACCGTGCCGCGGAGCAGCGTCGCGTAATGGCCGGACATCGGCGCTACGATCAGCACGCGCGGTTGCGGGCTGCGTAGCGGACGGGTGAACTTGCGATCGAAGTAGAGCAGGCGGCAGAACGGCTTTTCCCAGACCGAGCGGACCTCGACGGGGACACGGATGCCGTTGACCTCGGTGTCGTTGAGGCCCCATTCCGGCTTGCCGTAACGGCGCGTGGTGCGTTCGAACAATTCGCAGGCCGCGGCAACCGACTTGCCGACCTCGGTGCGTGCCCATGGATTGAGGGGATTTTGAAACAGCAGCTTGGTCGCGTCCGTGATCGCACGCGCCGGATTGAGAGAGGCTTGCCCCATCTCGTACATCCAGTACATCGGCGTCGTCAGGACCGGACTGCCTTCGGCCACCAGGGGCGGCGCGCCGCCAAACTCACCAATCGGCATCGCTATATTCCTCTTCGCATCGCAGCATACTGCCGAATGCGTAATATTGCGTCAATGCATGGTTCCGTACATCTACGTGGCCCAGGTGCCAAAACCGGGCTGAATCCACGAGAAAGTGACGTTATTCGCCGCCTGACAGCAGCGAGCCCTGCATCCGGGCGCTGCGCAAAAGGGCAAGGAATGCCCCAAAAGATGCAACCAACAGCACCGCGTTGATGGCCAACGCGCTCAGCATCAGATCGGTCCTGAAGGTGTTTTCGATCAGCAGCGCGCGCATCCCTTCGAACACATAGGTCGGCGGCAGCGTCCAGGCGATATATTGCAACCAGACCGGCAGCACGCTGACGGGATAGTAGACGCAGGCGAGCGGCATGATTCCGAACATCAGGGTCCAGACGATGCTCTCGGCACCGAGGCCGTTTCGCAGCACCAGGCCGGAGACGAAGATGCCGACCGACCAGCTCGTGAAGATCAGATTGCAGAAGAACGCGATCAGCGGCACGCCGAGCGCATAAACGTTGAAGTGAAACAGGAACAGCGCGAGCAGCGTCATCGGGATGACGCCGATCGCGAGCCTGATCAGGCTCATGATCATCAGCGACAGCAGGAATTCGATCGGCTTCAACGGGCTCATCATGAGATTGCCGAGGTTGCGCGCCCACATCTCTTCCAGGAACGAGATCGAAAAGCCGAGCTGCCCGCGAAACAGGATGTCCCAGAGGATGACGGCGCCGATCAGCGTGCCGCCGGCACGCGCGAAGAAGTTCGCATTCTGCGCGATATAAAGCTGAAGAAAGCCCCAGGTGATGACCTGCAGCGCCGGCCAATACAGCAGCTCGAGCAGCCGCGGCCAGGACGAAAGCAAGAGGTACCAATAGCGCAGGATCATCGCGCCGATGCGATGGAGGGAGATGCCGCGGTGGAGGGAGGCCTCACTCATTCCGCTCTCCCGTAGCCCGGATGGAGCGAAGCGTAATCCGGGAATCGTGCCACAAGCGAAGGCCCCGGATTGCGCTGCGCTCCATCCGGGCTACGAATACAGTTTCTCATCGCACCGCCTCCTGCGCGCCGTTCACCCGGCCGCGCGCGACGTCCAGAAACACCTCTTCCAGCGTGGTGCGGTTGTAGCGCGCCATGATGGCCTCGGGCGTATCGTCGTCCTCGATGCGGCCGCGCTTCATGATGATGACGCGGTCGCAGAGCCGCTCGACCTCGAGCATGTTGTGCGAGGCCAGGAGGATGGTGGCGTTGTTCGCCTTGCGATAACGCTCCAGATGGCCTCGGACCCAGTCGGCGGTGTCGGGATCGAGCGAGGCGGTCGGCTCGTCCAGCAACAGCAGTTCGGGCTGGTTGATAAGCGCCTTGGCAAGCGCAACGCGCGTTTTTTGTCCTGCGGAGAGCTTGCCGTTGGCGCGGTCGATGAACTCGGTGAGATCGAGATCGCAGGCGAGCTCAGCGATGCGGTCGGAGAGGTTCTTCACCGCATAGAGCTTGCCGAACACGGTGAGGTTCTGACGCACTGTGAGCCGCATCGGCATGTCAACATAGGGGCTCTCGAAGTTCATCCGGCCCAGCACGGAAGCACTGTCCTCCGGCATCCGATGCCCGAGCACCTGGACGCGGCCGGAGGTTGGCAGCACCAGGCCCATGATCGTTGCGATGGTCGTGGTCTTGCCGGCGCCGTTGCCGCCCAGCAGCCCGGTGATGCTGCCGCGCGGAAGCGAAAAGGAGATGTCGTCGACGGCGCGGGTCTGCTTGTACACCTTGACGAGGTGATCGACCGCGATGGCCGCGGAGAGGCTGCGATCCGCGACAGTCGGCCAGCTTGAAGCCTTGTCATTCTCGGTCATGCTGGGCGTTCTTCTGCTATTGCAGCGGAGAGCGCAAGGCTTGTAATCCGGTGGTTCCGTGAGCCGCGCGCTTGTGATCGAGAAGGCACCGCCCCCTTGGCCGAAATGACCGAACTTGCCGCTTCCGACTTTCGCCCCGCGCAGCGGCATATCCGCCTGGATACGATCCTGCGGCTGCGCTGGCTCGCGGTGCTGGGCCAGCTCGCCGCGATCTTCATCGTGGCGCAGGGGCTGGAATTCAATGTCGAGATCGTCCCCTGCGTCAGCATCATCGCTCTGTCGGCGGCGCTCAATCTGGCGCTCCAGACCGTATCCAATCCGCTGCAGCGGCTGGAGCCGATGCAGGCGGCCGGACTGCTCGCGCTCAATATCGTGGAGCTGGCGGGTCTCCTGTTCCTCACCGGTGGACTCCAGAACCCGTTCTCGTTCCTGTTCCTCGCGCCCGTGCTGATCTCGGCGACCGCGCTGCCGGCCCGCTTCACCTTCGGCCTCGGCGTGCTGGCTGTCGCCTGCGCCTCGATCCTGTTCTTCTTCCATCTGCCGCTGCCGTGGGATTCCGACGATCCGCTGGTGCTGCCGCCAATCTATCTCGTCGGCGTCTGGCTCTCGATCGCGCTCGCGATCGGCGTCACCAGCCTCTACTCGTTCCAGGTCACCGAGGAGGCGCGCAAGCTCGCCGACGCGCTGGCCGCGACCGAGCTGGTGCTGACGCGCGAGCAGCATCTGACCCAGCTCGACGGCCTCGCGGCGGCCGCGGCGCACGAGCTCGGCACGCCGCTCGCGACGATCTTCCTGATCTCGCGCGAGCTGGAGAAGACGGTGAAGGAGCCGAACTTTGCCGCCGACCTGAAGACCCTGCGCGAGCAGACGCAGCGTTGCCGCGACATATTGAGCAAGATCACCCAGCTCTCCTCCACCGGCGCACCGTTCGACCGCATGAAGCTGTCGGAGCTGATCGAGGAGGTGGTGGCGCCCCACCGCGATTTCGGCGTCGATATCAAGGTGCGCATCGCCGTTGTCATCGTGGCCGAGCCGGTGGGCTCGCGCAATCCGGCGATCCTCTACGGCGTCGGCAACATCGTCGAGAACGCGGTCGATTTCGCCCGCACCACCGTCGAGGTGAATGCGTGGTGGAACAAGGACACGATCGAGCTCGTGATCTCCGACGATGGTCCCGGCATTCCGCCTGACATCCTGAACCGGATCGGCGAGCCCTATTTGTCGCGGCGGCGCAGCAAGGACGAAGGCGGCGGCCTCGGGCTCGGCGTGTTCATCGCGCGCACTTTGCTGGAGCGCACCGGCGCCAAGGTCTCGTTTACCAACCGGACTTTTCCGGACCATGGCGCCGTGGTCCAGATCACATGGCCGAGGGAGCGTTTTGAGGCTATCGAGACCTTTGAAGAAACAATAGGATAGGCCGCGACCTTGCGTCGCACAACGGGGCCGATCGACCATTGGCGGCCTTGGCACCGCCCGATTGCGAGGCCATATGTAGATGCGTTGGAGAGAGGACAAACCTTGAACGCCATCGCCGAACTGAATGAACAGACCGACCGCTCGCTTCTGATCGTAGAGGACGACAAGCCGTTCCTGGAGCGGCTGTCGCGTGCCATGGAAACGCGCGGCTTTGCGGTGACGTCATGCGACACCGTCTCGGACGGTCTGGCGCAGATCGGCAAGGCGGCGCCGGCATTCGCCGTGGTCGATCTGCGGCTCGGTGATGGCAACGGTCTCGACGTGGTCTCGGCGCTGAAGAAGAAGCGCCCCGACGCCCGCGCAATCGTGCTGACCGGCTATGGCAACATCGCCACCGCCGTCACCGCGGTGAAGATGGGCGCGGTCGATTATCTCTCAAAGCCCGCGGATGCGGACGACGTCGTCGCGGCGCTGCTGTCGACCAGCTCGGACAAGTCCGAGTTGCCGGCGAACCCGATGTCGGCCGACCGCGTGCGCTGGGAACATATCCAGCGCATCTACGAGATGTGCAACCGCAACGTCTCGGAAACCGCGCGCAGACTCAACATGCACCGGCGCACGTTGCAGCGGATTCTGGCGAAGCGCGCGCCGCGATAGCGGTGTCGCGGATCTTTGCGTAGCCCGGATGGAGCGAAGCGTAATCCGGGACAGCCGTTCCGTATGCGCGAATCCCGGATTACGCTTGCGCTCCATCCGGGCTACGGACTCACTCCCAAAACTCCGCATGCCCCTGCGGATCGACCAGCCGGTTGATCCGCAACGCCGCCGCCATGGCGAACCGCACCGTCATCTGCTTGCGCGTGGCCGCAGCGAGCTTGTGCTCGGGCGCCTCGCAGTGCAGGTGCGCGCCATAGGCATCCGCGATGATCAGACCCGTGTCTTGCGGAAAGATCTCGCAAGGCAGGTCCTGGGTGAACGCGAAGAACAGCCGGTCGCAATGCGCCCGGTATTCGTGCCATTTCTGATCGGCCCGCAAATCGTCCACCGACGATTTGATCTCGACGATCCAGATCTCGCCACGCTCGTTCAGCGCGACGAGATCGGCGCGCCGCCCGGAGGGCAGCGGCAATTCGCTGATGCAGGTGAATCCGAGTGAGCGCAACAATCGCGCCGTGCCGCGCGCGATGGCCAGCGCTGTCTCGGATTGACGGCGGTCCGTCGGCGGCACGAGGGCAATGCGGGCGGTGTTGTCCATGGGGCGAGGATAACCGATTCCTCCGTCGTCGTCCTGGCGAATGCCAGGACCCATTACCCCAAGGGATCGTTGGTGCACGAGCTGATAGCCACCAGTCCTCGTCAAACTTTGCCCTGTGGCAATGGTCCTGGATCTGCGCTTCGCTTGTCCAGGACGACGGCGGAGCACGGAACCGCTCTCGCTCTTAACACTTATCACGCAGCCGCCGCACCTCGGCGGAACCACCGAGGCTGCGCGCGCATGATCGATGATCTCTGGTACAAGAACGCCATCGTCTATTGCCTCTCCGTCGGCACCTATATGGACGCCAACGGCGATGGCATCGGCGATTTCAAGGGCCTGCTGCGCCGGCTCGATTATCTGCACGGCCTCGGCATCACCACGATCTGGCTGATGCCGTTCCAGACCTCGCCCGGCCGCGACGATGGCTACGATGTCGCGGATTATTACAGTGTCGATGCCCGCTACGGCACGCTCGGCGATTTCGTCGAGTTCACCCATGGCTGCAAGCAGCGCGGCATTCGCGTCATCATCGATCTCGTCGTCAACCACACCTCCGACCAGCATCCCTGGTTCAAGGCGGCGCGCAGCGACAAGAACTCGCCCTACCGCGACTGGTATGTCTGGTCCGACAAGAAGCCGGCCAACGCTAATCAGGGCATGGTGTTTCCCGGCGTTCAGAAATCGACCTGGACGCGCGACAAGGAAGCGGGAGCGTATTACTTTCATCGCTTCTACGATTTCCAGCCGGATCTCAACACCTCGAACCCGCATGTGCAAGCCGAGATCCTCAAGATCATGGGCTTCTGGATCCAGCTCGGCGTCTCCGGCTTCCGCATGGACGCGGTGCCCTTCGTGATCGCCACCAAGGGTGCCAAGGTGAAAAAGCCGGCCGAGCAGTACGACATGCTGCGCGCATTCCGCGAATTCCTGCAGTGGCGGCAGGGCGACGCCATCATCCTCGCCGAAGCCAATGTGCTGCCGAAAACCGACATGGAATATTTCGGCCGCGATGCCGACCGCATGCATATGATGTTCAATTTCCAGGTCAACCAGCATCTGTTCTATGCGCTGGCCTCATCCGATTCCCGCCCGCTGGCGAAAGCGCTGAAGGCGACCAAGCCGCGGCCCGCCTCGGCGCAATGGGGCCTGTTCCTGCGCAATCATGACGAGCTCGATCTCGGGCGATTGACCCCCGCGCAGCGCGACACCGTGTTCAAAAGGTTCGGTCCCGACAAGGACATGCAGCTTTACGACCGCGGCATTCGCCGCCGCCTGGCACCGATGCTGGGTGGCGACCGCCGGCGGCTCGAGCTCGCCTACAGCCTGATGTGCACGCTGCCGGGGACGCCGGTGATCCGCTATGGCGACGAGATCGCGATGGGCGATGACCTTTCGCTGCCGGAACGCAATTGCGCGCGCACGCCGATGCAATGGTCGACGGAGCCGCATGGCGGCTTCACCACCAGCGACAAGCCAGCCCTGCCCGTCATCGACGAAGGACCGTACGGCTATCCGCATGTCAACGTCGCCAAGCAGCGACGCGATCCCAACTCGATGCTGAACTGGACCGAGCGCATCGTCCGCATGCGCAAGGAGGTGCCGGAGATCGGCTGGGGCGATTTTTCGATCATCGCGACGCGCGATCCCGCCGTGTTCATCATGCGCTACGACTGGCGCAACAATTCCGTGCTGTTCGTGCACAATCTCGACGAGAAGCCGCGCGAGATCGCATTCTCGGCGGGGCTGCCGGGCGAGGCCGGCGAGCACCTCATCAATCTGCTCGCGGAAGACCACAGCCACGCCGACAAGCGCGGCCAGCACCGCGTCGTGCTGGAGCCCTACGGCTATCGCTGGTACCGTGTCGGCGGATTGGATTATCTGTTGAAGCGGAGCGATATCGACAAGACGGTGCGGGGCAACAAGCATCCGGGGTAGGTGCGACTACACACTCCGTTGTCGCCCTGGCGAAAGCCAGGACCCACTACCCCAATCGCTCGTTGTCGTTCGAAGTGAAAACTACGAATTTTCGCGAAACCACTCCCTGGGGTGATGGTGTGGACGGCCCCTTACGGCATCAGTGTGCCAGAATGAGGTTGTCAGAAACTCATTCACAGGAGCCGTC
>NZ_JBVVPL010000033.1:0-70170 GCF_055807615.1 Bradyrhizobium sp. MV1.5
GACATGATCATCATGCCGTCTTTCAGAACGCCCTCGAGAGCCGACTTGGCGTCGGGATAGACCTTGTTCATGCAAATTACCTTCGAGTGAACCTTCGGCTTGCAGGCGTCGCGCCTTAGTGGCGGCGATTATTAGGCGAAATCGTCCGAAGCCGTCAATGATACGGGGTTCTCCGCTCCGCCCCTGGGTGATAGAAGCTGCCCAAGCCGTGGGCGCAACCGTTCCCCCGGCCTTGAAAGCGACAAGAAAACCCATCAAGTTGCGGCACTTAACACAATAGGTCTTGGGCGTGGGGCGCGCAGGTTTCCCGGCCCGCCTTCTGGCTCCAGCGACCAACTCGATCAGGACATGCCATTGACCATGGCCCAAGGAATGAAGCGCCTCGGGACGCCGATCGCGGCGCTGCTCGGCGTGGCGCTGATCGCCCTGATCGCGACCTCATGGCTCATCAACCGCGACGCGCTGCGCAAGGCGGTGGAAACGCAGATCCGCGACGTCACCGGGCTCGAGGTCAACGTCGCAGGCGCGATCGACATTTCGGTGCTGCCGGCAAGCTACATCTCCTTCCATGACGTCGGCCTGAAGGGCGGCGGCACCAGCGATCCCGCGCTCCACGTCGACGTGCTCACCGCGAACCTGCGGCTACTGCCGTTGCTGCTGCAACGGTTCGAGATCGCCGACCTGACGCTGCTCCGGCCGCGCATCCATGTCAGCCTGAAGCCGGACGGCGAAAGCAACTGGACGCCGTTCATCCAGACCATCGCGCGCACCATGAAGCCCGGCGCCGAGAATCAAGTCTCGTTCTCCGAGATCCGGATCCAGGACGGCGTGCTCGATTACGAGGATGCCGCCACGCACGGCACCGAGAAGTTCGAGGACATCGACCTGTCGCTGGCCTGGCCCTCGATCTCGCGCTCCTTCGCTGCGACCGGACAATTCGACTGGCGCGGCGAACGGGTTGACGGCTCGATCAGCTTTTCCGATTTCGTCGCCGCGCTCTCCGGCGAGCGCTCGGGGTTGAAGGCGCGGATCGCGAGCGCACCGCTCAAGCTCGCCTTCGACGGCAGCGTCGCCAACCGCACCAGCCCGATGATGGAGGGCACGCTCACCATCGACAGCCCGTCCTTGCGCAACGCGCTACGCTGGACCGGCCAACCGCAGCCCGCCAGCGGCGGCTTCGGCCGCTTCGCGCTGAAGGCACGGGCCAATGTCGTCGGCGCGTCGATCGCGCTCACCAACGTCAATGTCGAGCTCGATGGGAACACCGCCGAGGGCGTGATGACCTACGCCAATAACGGCCGGCAGACGCTGCAGGCGACGCTCGCAGCCGACGCGCTCGACTTCACACCCTATATCTCGACCTTCCGCCTGCTCGCGAGCGGCGCGCGCGACTGGAACAGGCAGCTTTTCGATCTCAACGCCTTGTCGACCACCGACCTCGACATGCGCCTGTCGGCCGCCAAGCTGACGGTCGGGGCGTCGAAACTCGGCCGCACCGCGATCGGCGCGAATCTGCGCAACGGCACGCTGGCGCTCTCGGTCGGCGAGGCCCAGGTCTATGGCGGCATCGCCAAGGGCTCGTTCGGCATCGCGCGCTCCGACACCGTCGCCGACATCAAGGCGCAATTCCAGTTCACCGACGTCGACCTTCAGGCCTGCGCCTCCGAGCTGTTCGGTATCAACAAGCTGTCCGGGCGTGGCAACATCAACGTCTCGCTCCTCGCGTCCGGCTCGAGCCCGTTCGGCCTCGTGCAGTCGCTCGACGGCAGCGCCACCGTGACCGGGCATGACGGCGCGATCGCGGGCTTCAATGCCGAGCAGCTCCTGAAGCGGCTCGAGCGGCGGCCGCTGTCCGGTGGCGGCAATTTCCGCAACGGCTCTACCCCCTACGACAATCTCACCATCGCGGTGAAGTTCTCCGATGGCGTCGCCACCGCCGAGGACATCCGCGTCGAAGGACCGGCGGCGAAGATCACGATGACCGGCACCGCCTCGGTGCCGACGCGCGAATACGACATGAAGGGCGTGGCCAGCCTCAACAGCGCGTCGGGGTTCGAATTGCCCTTCGTGGTGCAGGGCCCCTGGGACGACCCCCTCGTCTTTCCCGATCCGGAAAGCCTGATCCGCCGTTCGCCGGCCTCTGCGCCCCTGCTCGACGTGCTGAAGGACCGCAAGCCGGGCGACGCGGTGCGCTCCGCGATCGAGCGCATCACCGGCACCGGGAAACGTCCCGCACCGGCCGAATCGCCGACGGCGGAGAACGCCAAGCAAGGCGCGAAGTCGAACTAGGCTTATAGACATCGCTCTTTCCGATTTCGGCAGCCCACACTCAACAAGCTCGACTTGCCAGCGGCTTGCCAACTGAATACTGCGGCCGATTTCATCCCAAAGGTGGAGTTAAGCGGCCGATTGCGTCGTCGAGATCCACGCCTTGTCCTCCTGCACCACTGCTCGCCCGCCGATCTTCGATCCGGCCGCGACGTTGAGAGTGCCACTCTGTCCCAGTTCGCGTGCCAACACCTCGCGATCACAAGCGCCCTCCCACAGCGAAACGGTGATAGCCGCGACGCAGTTGCTGATCATGCTGGTCAGCGCCCGTGCTTCCGACATGAAGCGGTCGATGCCGACAAGCAGCGCCACGCCTGCCACGGGCAGATCCGGCATGACGGAGAGAGTCGCGACAAGGGCAACGAAGCCGCTGCCGGTAACGCCGGCCGCGCCTTTCGACGTCAGCAGCATCAATCCGAGCATCGCCGCAATCTGCCCCCACGACAGGTGGATGTCGCAGGCCTGCGCGATGAAGATGGAGGCCAACGTGAGATAAATGGCGCTGCCATCAAGGTTGAAAGAATAGCCCATCGGCAATACCAGTCCGGACACGCCTTTTTGGCATCCGAGCTGCTCCAGCTTGCGCAGCGCCCCAGGGAGCGCCGGCTCCGACGATGACGTGCCAAGCACGATGAGCAGTTCTTCCTTGAAGTAGCGGATGGTCTTCCACAGGCTGAAACCGTTCAACCGCGCCAGCGTACCGAGCACGACGATCACAAAGACCGAGCAGGCGACATAGAATGTCAGGATCAGCAGTCCGAGCGAGCCGATCGAACGAACGCCGTAGCGGCCGACCGTGAAAGCCATGGCGCCGAAGGCACCGAGCGGGGCGAGCTTCATGACGAAGCCGAAGCACACAAACAGCACCTGTGAGAACGAGTCGATTGCCTTTGTCACGACGGCACCGCCGTCGCCGGCGCGGCTCAGCCCAAAGGCGACCAGGACGGAGACCAGCAGCACCGGCAGAACTTCACCATCGGCAAATGCTCCGAAGAACGAATGCGGGATAATGTGCAGCACGAAGTCCGCGAATCCGGACACGCCAGCTTGCTTGGTGAATTTCGCGGCCACCGACGGATCCAACGTGCTGGGGGAAACATGCATGCCCACGCCCGGCTGGATCCACGATACGGCGATCAGGCCTGCCAGCAATGCGAGTGCGGTCAAGAGGTAAAACAGCGCCATGGATTTCACCAGCGTGCGGGCAACCTCGCGGGAATCGCTGATGCTGTTGATGCCGCTCACGATGGTGCAGAACACGATCGGCGCGATCATCATCTTGACCAGCTTGACGAAGCCGTCTCCGAGGGGCTTCAGCGCGGCGCCGAATTCGGGCCAGAAATGGCCCATGAGGATCCCCAGCATGAGGCCAATCAAGACCTGGACGTAGAGAACCCGGTAGAATGGCTTTCGCACCTGAATGTTCGGGTGCCCGACCAGCGCTTCCTTCTGCATCTCTTATCTCTCCCATGGCTCTGAATTTTTGGCCCCGAATTTGTGGCTCTGATTTTTCTTGATGGCTTCGGAGGCGGCCCGGCTTCAGGCCGCCATGACTGAAAGAGGCACGTGCGACCGGCGAGCGAAGACGTGGCCCTCGAAGATTCGCCGGGCTGTCCGCTGCACCTTGGCAACTGGGCCGGGCTCCAGCCGAACCACGAGTTGGCCGGAGGGATGGGCAAGTGTGATCGTCACCGGCGGCGCCAGCAGTCCGACCATCTCTGCGGCGATCGTTCCGGGCGTCACACACGCGGTCGCGATCGCGACAGCGCCGGTCACAGCGAGTGCGCTATGGCAGTCGTGCGGCATGAAGTACCGGGTGTTCAACGTCGCCTCGACCGCGGGCGAAATCAGGACCGGTTTCGGAATCACCATTGACGGGGAATCCGGAAAACCCATCCGGCGTCCAGCCTCGATACGCAGGTTTTCGAGCCGCGCGCGGAAGTCGCCGTCGGCGAACGCCGAGGGTGCCTCACGGCCGGTCCATCCCATATCCGCCGCGCGGACCAGCATGACCGGCATGGCTGCGTCGATGCAGGTTACGTCCACCCCTTCGATGCGGTCGACCGGACGTCCCGTCGGTAGCAGGCGGCCGGTGCGTGCGCCGGCTGCGTTGGGGAACGACAGTTCAATAGGCGCGGCCGTTCCCGGTACACCGTCGATCTGCGCTTCGCCCTCATAGGTCACGCGCCCGCCGGGAGTGGCAACCGTCGCGTCAATCAGCTTGCCGGTATTGACATTGTGGATGCGCACATGGGTGCGATCTGCGGTAGCGGCGACCAATCCGGCTTCGATTGCGAACGGCCCTACCGCTGCCAGCATATTCCCGCAGTTCGGCGAAGTATCGACGATCCCTTCACGAATCCGTACCTGGGCAAAGAGGTAATCGACGTCGGCACCCGCGACGGATGCCGGTCCGACGATCGCAACCTTGTTGATGACGGCGTTGCCACCGCCAATTCCGTCGATCCCAAGATCGTGTCCCCCTCCCATCACCGACAACAAGATCGCATCCCGCAGCCTGGGTTCGGCTGGAAGATCGCTGGCCAGAAAAAACGGCCCGCGCGAGGTGCCCCCGCGCATTACTACGCATGGAATAGCGATCTGATCGTTCATGAGGCTCTTCCGTTCGGGAACTTTGCTCGAAGGAGATCATCCACCCGCCCAACTCTTTTGTGAAATGCAAATATCTGATGTATTATTCCGGTTATTGGTACAACGGAGTCTGCCATGAATGCAGAACTGCTCGACCTCAAGGCGTTCATCACCGTGGCGGAGATGGGCAGCTTCGTCCGCACCGCGAAGGCGCTGAACCTGTCGCAACCGGCGCTGAGCCGGCGCATTCAGAAGCTCGAAGAAAGCCTCGGCGCGCCGTTGCTCGAACGGTCCACGCGCCACGTCAACCTCACCATGACCGGCCGCGACTTCCTGCCAAAGGTGCGCCGCCTCATCGACGAGTTCGAAACGTCGGTGCTTGCCATCCAAGATATCGGTGCGCGAAGTTCAGGTGTTGTGTCGGTGGCCGCGGTGCCGACAGCAGTATTCTATTTCCTGCCACGAGCGATCGGCCGATTCGCCGAAGCGTATCCGCGCATCCGCATCCGGATTTTGGACATCGGCGCCAATGAAGGATTGGAAGCGGTCGCGCGCGGAGAGGCCGACTTCGGTATCAATTTCATCGGCGCTTCGCATGCCGAAATTGAATTTGAGAAACTGGTTGAAGACCCTTTCGTCCTGGCGTGCCGCCATGATCATCCTTTGGCATCCCGCAAGCAGGTGAGCTGGTCGGAGATAGTGCCACACCGTGTCATCACCGTGGGTCGCAACAGCGGCAATCGCGCATTGATCGACAACGCGATGGCGCGGCACGGCTTGCAGCTCAACTGGACCTACGAAGTCGCTCACCTCTCCGGTTCGCTTGGCTTGGTCGAAGCGGGACTGGGCGTCGCGGTGCTACCGAGGCTCGCGACGCCAGCCGCCGGCCATCCGATCATCCACACCATTCCGTTGGTCGAGCCGGAGGTATCGCGGACGATCGGAATCGTGCGTAGGCACGGTGCGACCCTATCTCCACATGCAAGCCAGCTCCTCAAAATGCTTCTCGAGGCATGGCGCTCTCCCTTAGGAACGAGTGGGCAAGGCAAGCCGCGTCCCCGATCCGCCGGGGCAAGCTCGAATGCTGCTTCGATGGGTCTGAAGCGGAAACGCTGACAATTCGCCGCGGCGCGCTGCCTAAATTGTTCCTGCCCCTGTCGTGTTCTCAAAGGCATTTCTGTATCACCGCCGGAGCACCGCGGCGCGGCCGGTTGCGTTGCCTTGGGCCGTCACACCGCTTACAACAGCCGGATCTTTCGGCAATCCGGCGGATGATGGGGTGAAGCCGGGATGCCCAGAGCGAATTAATTGCCACGAATTGATGCAGCCTTTAGATCGATGCGCACATTAAGCATCTCCACAGGGCGATCCCCCACGACCTATGTCTGACAACAAGCCGCTAGATCGTACCACGGCCATGCGCTAGTGTTTTATACGACCGGTTAAAAACACCGGCCGTTTGAGGGAGAAAAACGTGAAATCCAAGGTTATTGGCGCAGTATCACTGGCGGTCGCTGCGGCCGGGCTGTTCGCAGCCGCTGCACCCGCATTTGCGCAGCAGAAGACGATTACGGTCTGGTGGGGCAAGGGCTTCTACCGCTCCGAAGACGACGCGCTGCTTGATACGATCAAGAAGTTCGAAGCCAAGACGGGAATCAAGGTCGAATTGTCGCAGTACGCGATCCAGGACATGATTCCGAAGACGGTCGCGGCGCTCGATGCCGGCACCGTGCCCGACGTCGCCTATTCCGACTCCTATGACGTCCAGGCGCAGGGCAAGTGGGCCTACGAGGGCAAGCTCGAGGACCTCTCGGATATCATGGAGCCGATCAAGGGCCGGTTCGTGCAGAACACGCTGGACGCCTCGATCCTCTACAACGACGTCACCAAGAAGAAAGCCTATTACGGCTTCCCGCTGAAGCAGCAGAGCATGCACGTCCAGATCTGGAACGACATGCTGGAGAAGGCCGGCTTCAAGCTCGCCGACATTCCGACCGACTGGGCGGGGTACTGGACGTTCTGGTGCGATAAGGTGCAACCCGGAATCCGCAAAGCCACCGGCCAGCGCATCTACGCCGTCGGCCAGCCGATGGGCGTGGAATCCACCGACGCCTTCCAGTCGTTCTACACCTTCATGGACGCCTACCACGTCAAGCTGGTCGATGACGACGGCAAGCTCACGGTCGACGATCCCAAGGTCCGCGAGAACCTGATCAAGGCCATGAAGGACTACACCGACACCTACATCAAGGGCTGCACGCCGCCGTCCTCCACGACCTGGAAGGATCCGGACAACAACGTCGCGTTCCACAACAAGACCATCGTGATGACCCACAACTTCACGATCTCGATCGCGGCTAAGTGGTACGAGGACTCGCAGAACCAGGCGCTCACGCAAGAGCAGCGCGACGCCGGCAAGAAAGCCTATGAACAGGACATCATCACGGCGTCCTTCCCGAAGGCGCCGGATGGGTCGACCATCCGCTACCGCTCCGACGTCAAGACCGGGCTGGTGTTCAGCGTGGCCAAGAACAAGGCCGAGGCCAAGCAATTCATCAGCTTCCTGCTCCAGGAAGAGAACGTCCGGCCCTATATCGAGGGCGCGCTCGGCCGCTGGTTCCCGGTGACGAAGGAAAGCCAGGCCAGCCCGTTCTGGCAGGCCGACAAGCACCGCAAGGCGGTCTACGCCCAGTTCACGGGCGGCACCGCGCCGTTCGACTTCACCAAGAACTGGAAGTTCACGATTCTCAACAACGAGAACGTGTGGGCCAAGGCGATGAACCGGGTGGTCAGCGAGAAGGTTCCGGTCGACAAGGCCGTCGACGAACTGATTGCCCGCATCAAGCAGGTCGCGGGTTAAGTCATCGCCCCTCGCCCCGCCCTGCGGGTGAAGGTATAAGAACAGTACCGGCCGCGGTTTGCGGCCGGCAACTCTTTGAAGAGTCCAAAAAGAATGGCGATTACGCTCTCTGGTGATCAGTCGATCCCCGCACCGCCCTTGTCGTCGCGGCTGACCCCGACGCAAATCTGGGGCATCGTGCTGCTCGCACCCTATTTGCTCGTTTTCCTCGCCTTCGTCGTCTACCCCGTCTGTTACGGGCTATGGCTGGCGCGCGCTCCGTCGAATTATGTCGCGCTCTATAACGACCCGATCTTCGCGCGCGCCGCCGTCAACACGCTTATCTTCCTGGTCATCGGCATCAATATCAAGATGCTGATCGCGCTGTTCCTGTCCGGCTTCTTCGCGCAGCAGCGCACCTGGATCAGATGGCTCTCGGTGGTTTTCATCCTGCCCTGGGCGGTGCCGTCGATCCCGACCATCCTGTCGGTGCGCTTCATGTTCAACCCCGAATGGGGCATGGTGAACCACTTCATCTTCTCCTTGACCGGCGATGACGGCCCGAATTGGCTGAACGACCCGACCGTGGCGCTGACTATGGCGATCGCCGTCCACATCTGGAAATCGCTGCCGTTCTGGACGCTGATCCTGATGACCGGACGGCTTGCGATCGCGCAAGATCTGTTCGAGGCCGCCGAGGTCGATGGCGCCAGCTGGTGGCAGAAATTCCGTTACATCACCTGGCCGTCGCTGCAGATGCTCTACATCACCTGCACGCTGCTCTCGATGATCTGGACGCTCGGCGACTTCAACAGCGTCTATCTGCTCACCGGCGGCGGCCCGGCCGACCTCACGCACGTGTTGTCGACGCTCGGCATCCGCTATCTTCGGCTCGACCAGCTTTCGCTCGCGATGGCCTCCATCGTCTGCGCGATACCGTTCGTCCTGCCGCTGATGTACTTCATGATGAAACGGTTGTCGCGATGAAGCTTCCCTCTCTCCGTGACGTCGCGACCGAGGCGCGGCTGCTCCTGATCGGCATTCCCGTCCTGCTTTGGACGATGATACCGATCTATCACATGTTCCTGTTTGCGATCTCGCCGAAGGAGGACGCGTTCTCGGGCAAGCTGTGGCCGGATCATCCGACGCTGCACAACTTCGAAATCGTGTTCAAGCAGCAGCATTATTTCCTGCGCGACTTCTACGTGCAGTTCTGGAATTCGCTGGTGATCGCGGCGGCCGTCGGCGTGCTGACGCTGGTCATCGCGACCGCGGCGGCGTTCTCGATCTCGCGGCTGCGCGTGCCCGGCGGGCGCATCGTGATGAACCTCGCGCTGTTCACCTATTTCATCCCGGCGGCGTTCCTCGCGGTGCCGATGTATCGCACCATGGGCAATTACGGCCTGCTCAACAATCATTGGTCCCTGATCCTGGCGATGGTGACGATCGCCAGCCCTTATGCGATCTGGGTGCTCAAGCAGGCCTCCGACAAGCTGCCGGTCGAACTGGACGAGGCCGCCGTGATGGACGGCGCGACGACCCTGCAGATCTTCCGCCTGGTCTATTTGCCGCTGATGATGCCCTCGCTGGTCGCGATCGGCACCTATGCGGTGCTGCTCGCCTGGAACGAATACCTCTACGCGTTCCTGCTGCTCTCGAACGACCGCGAGCTCACGCTTCCCGTCGCGCTCGGCAACTTCCTGGCCGCCGACGACTCGCCGTGGGAGCTGCTGATGACGACCGGCTTCATCTACGCGCTGCCGCCGGCGGCGATCTACTACGCCTTTCGCCGCTACATGGTGGGCGGGCTCACCGCGGGTGCGGTGAAGTCCTGACGCAGCAGGACAGGTCGGGACGCCGCAAGCACGGCGCTCGCGCAGACTAGCGGACAATTGCCAGTTGTCCGCGCCTGCTCTAACTTGCAGCCCGCAAAGCCAGCGGGCTCATCATGCGCAGCAACGATGCACTCCATCTCGGCCTGATGCTCGGGGCGCTTGCCGCGTCCTATCTGGTGCCGTTCGAGCTGTTGCTGCTGGCCTATGTCGTGCTCGGCCCAGCGCATTATTTCACCGAGATCTCGTGGCTGCATGATCGCAGCTACTATCTGCCTCACCGCGGGATTGCCGCTGTCCTGGCGATTGTCGCCGTGGTCGCGGCCCTGATCGACAACGCGTCATGGTTCGGCTCCGCAATGTGGGGCGCGCTGGTCGTATGTGCCATGCTGGCAGCCACCACCTCGGCGATCGAAAGCATGCTGCTGTTCATGGCGGCCATCGCGCTGTCCGCGATCATGTATTCGAGCGGGTCGTCACTCGCGGTCATCGGCATCCTGATTCCGACCTTGATCCACGTCTGCCTGTTCACGCTGATCTTCATGGTGCTCGGTGCCTACCGGTCCGGCAGCCGCGTGCAGGCCGCGCTGGTGGCCGTCTACCTCGTCGCGATCGCCACGATCCTGCTGGTGCCGCCCACCGCCGAAATCCGGATCGCGAGCTTTGCCCGCGTCGGACAGGATTACTTCGGCAATGTCGGTCCGGCCCTCGGCCGGCTGTTCGGCGTGCCCGGGCTCGTCCTCGACGTCAGGCTGACCAGCCTGCTCGCCTTCGTCTACACCTATCATTATCTGAACTGGTTCATCAAAGCCGACGTGATCCGCTGGACCGCTGTGCCAAAGGCGCGGCTGGCGGCGATGGCCGGCGCCAGCGCCGTCTCCACCGCGCTGTACTTCTACGACTACGCCTTCGGCTTCACCTTCCTGCTGGCGCTGAGCCTGATCCACATCCTGCTCGAATTTCCGCTCGACAGCCTTGCGCTGCGGCAGCTTGGATCCGCCGTCCACGGCGCGGTACGCGCGCGATTCGCGGAGCCCGCCGCGGCTTCCGCGACGCGATCGCGTTCTACAGGCACCAAGACTATGAAACGCGCATCCCGGTCACATTGATCATGCCACCGCGCTCTTGCGGCGATACGCGATCAGAAGCGCGATCGTCGAGCCGATGAAATAGCCGGCGGTCGCGCCCGAAATGGCGCGGCCGGCGATGAAGGCCACCGCGCGATCGCCCGCATCGATCGCCGAGATCACGCCAACCGTGTACTGCAGAGAGAACACGACGAGGTTGCGGACCAGCGCAAACGCGCTGCCGGGACGAATGATCTCCCCGGTCGTGTGATCGACATCGAACGGACGCGGCGTCAGCACGCCGAGCGGCAGTAGCGCCAGTGCCGCCGCGATCCAGGCGATCAGCGGCCACGTGCCGTCCTGATGTCCAAAGCCGATCCGTGAGACGCCCCAGACGATGAACACGGCCGGCACGATCAGCGCGCGCGAGATCGGCGTTCTGCGCGGCTGCATCGCCTTGATGCCCTGCCAGACCAGATAGGCAAGCAATGCGAAGACCCAGAGCGGCGTATGAGTGATGATGCCGAGCGCGAACTTCATGATTGACTTTCGTCACTATGCCTGACCGAGGCGGAACGATAAAAATCAGATTGACAACCTAAGTGTGCGCGCACGATATTCTCTATCTATTGTCGGTACCGCGTATTTACCCATCCATTTGCCTGACGGATAGCGAAATGCTGCTTCGCAGAGTGATGAGATTTGCCGCAATTGTGCTGATTCTGTCGGGCGGGAGCTTGGCCTACGCGCAGCAGCTTCCTGAAAATCCGACTCCAAGCGCCACCGCGACGGCTCCAGGCCTCAACCAGGAGCGCATCACCAACGCACCGCCACCGTCGGGATCATCATCCACAGGAACGGAGGCCGCCAAGACCGTGCAGCCTCAAGGCTACGTCACCTACAAGACGCCCTATGAATTCTGGTTAACCGGCCTCGCGATCGCATTGGTGGTCGCCATGGCAATCCTGCTGTGCGTGATGGCGGCGATCAGCAAGCTCACGCAGGAATTTTACAAGGCCTTCCTGATCCTTCTCGTGGTTTTTGCCGCACTGTTCCTGATCGTCGCCGGTTACACCGACACGCAGACAGCGCCCGTATTCAGCCTTCTCGGCACGATCGTCGGATATATTTTCGGCAAGTCGACGCCGGGAGCGATCGAAGAATCCTCAAGCCGTCCGCCGGCTCCAGATACTGCCAACGAGGCTCTTCCCAATCAACCTGCACCACCGGCAGGCGGCAATGCCGCGCCGGCAGCAAGAGGTTAACGTCGGACAAGAGGGTATCGTCATGGACTGCTTACGCACCGCCATAACAACCGCCGGCCTCATTCTGATCCTGTCGACGCAGATCGCATCAGGTCAATCGGCCCCGTCAGTCGGAAATCTCGGCTTGCGTGCTCCCAATCTGCAGACCACGATTGAGAGAAACGCGATCAGGCCTGATCTGGCGCCGCACGTATTCTCTCCCAATCTGCCGACTTTGGCGCCAGGCCACACGTCCCCCGGCGCCACGATGGGTACGAATGTCGCTGCGTCTCTTCCGTCTCGGCTGCTGGCCGACCCCGTAGTCGGCGCAACGAGCGTCGGATTCTACAACGATGCCGGTCAGCCGCTCGGCTTTCAGTTCATTGTCGGCGGCGTGGCGCAAAGGATCGAACTGGCGCCCCGCCAGGTCCTGACGGTCGACGCTGCCAGCGGCGATCTCAAGGCCATCGTTGGGACGGGAAATACCGACTTCCAAACCGTGTTGGCACGCGGCAAAATCTACATCTTGCGCGCCGACGGAGCCAAATGGGTGTTGGCCGCTTTCTGAGAGGCAGGCCTTTCTCACAACGGCGCCGCGCTCTCGCCCTGCGAGCTCGACAATTTCGAGGCGAGCGAGGCGATCACGATGACGACCGCGATCAAGGCGATCACCAGCGTGCAGATCGCGTTGATCTCGGGCTTCACCCCCAGCCGTACCTCTGAATAGATCCGGATCGGCAGCGTCGCGGAGCCCGGGCCGGTGGTGAAGCTCGCGATCACGAGATCGTCCAGCGACAGCGTGAAGGCGAGCATCCAGCCCGCGACGATCGCGGGCGCGATCAGCGGCAGCGTCACAGCCACGAACGCGCGCACGGGGTCGCAGCCGAGATCCATCGCGGCCTCTTCCAAGGAGCGGTCGAGCGAGCCGAGGCGGGACTGCACGACGACGGCGACGAAGCACATCGTCAGCGTGGTATGGGCGATCGTCACCGTCCAGAAGCCCCGCTCGGCGTTCAGCGCCACGAACAGCAGCAATAGCGACAATCCGGTAATCACCTCCGGCATCACCAATGGCGCATAGAGCATGCCGGAGAACAGGGTGCGGCCGCGAAACCGCTCGCCGCGCGACAGCGCCAATGCGGCGAGCGTGCCGATCAGGGTCGCAATGGTCGCCGACGAAAACGCGACGCGCAGGCTCATCCAGGCCGCCTCGATCATGGCGCGGTCATTGAAGAACTCGTGATACCAGCGCAGCGACCAGCCGCCCCACACCGTCACCAGCCGCGAGGCATTGAAGGAATAGATGACGAGGATCAGGATCGGCAGATAGAGGAAGGCCAGACCCAGCGCGAGCGAGGCGACGTTGAAGCGGGACAGGCGGGAGACCTTGCGCATCGCCTCACCGCCCCTGTTCCAGCTGCCGCTTCTGCAGCCGTTCATACAGCAGCAGCGGGACCAGCAGCACCACCAGCAGCACGATGGCCGCGGCGGAGGCGACCGGCCAGTCCTTGTTGGTGAAGAATTCTAGCCACAAGGTCTGGCCGATCATCAGGGAATTGGAGCCGGCCAGGAGATCCGGAATGACGAACTCGCCGACGATGGGGATGAAGCACAGCAGCACGCCGGCGCCGATGCCGGGCAGCGACAGCGGGAAGGTGACGAGCCAGAACACCTGCCAGCGCGGTGCGCCGAGATCGGAGGCGGCCTCCTCCAGCACCGGCTCCATTTTGGCCAGCGTGGCGTAGAGCGGCAGGATCATGAACGGCAGGTAGGAATAGACGATGCCGATATACATCGCGCTGTCGGTGGAGAGCCACACCACCGGCTGACTGACCAGATGCAGCGCCAGCAGGATCTGGTTGAGCAGCCCGTCATGCTGGAGGATGTTGATCCAGGCATAGATGCGGATCAGGAACGAAGTCCAGAACGGCACGATCACCAGCACCATCGCCACGGCCTGCCAGCGCGCCGGCAGCCGCGCCATGCCGTAGGCGATAGGATAGCCGATCAGAAGCAACAGCGCGGTCGCGGTGACGGCGACGGTGAGGCTACGCACATAGGCGAACACGTAGATGTCGTCGGAGACGAGCAGCCGGAAATTGTCGATCGACAGCGCGGCAAAGGCGGCCTTCAGCGCCCCCCATCCCGCCATCAGGTCGAACACCGGCTCGTAAGGCGGCTGCGCGATCGCCGTCTGCGACAGGCTGATCTTCAGCACGAAGCCGAACGGCACCAGGAAGAACAGCACCATCCAGACATAGGGCGCGATCGCGGCAAGTCGAGCCGGTCGCGCAAAAATGCGGCGCGCGCTCATGAGGGCAGCACCACGCAGTCGTCGGGCGTAAACCAGGCGACGACAGGCTGGTTCAGGCTGTAGGCGTCGACGTCAAGGCGCGCGCTGTTGGTGACCGAGGCCTGCAGCATCCCTCCGGCATCGAGCTTCACCTTGTAAGTGGTGGTTCCGCCGAGATAGCAGATGTCGGCGATCACGCCGTCCAGCTGGTTGATCGCCGTTTCATGACCGGCTTCCCTCACCGGACCACGGCGCGACAGCTTGATCTTCTCGGGGCGGATCGCAACCGATAATCTGACCTCACCGAACGGCTCGCGCGGCTCCGCCACAACCAGCGGTCCCGCATCACGCGTGCCGATGACCAGACGATGACCGTCGCGTAATTTGGACTCGGCGTCGAACAAATTGATGTCGCCGACAAACTCCGCGATCCAGCGCGAGCGTGGCGCCTCGTAGAGCTCGCGGGGACTCGCCACCTGCGCGAGCTTGCCGTCCCTCATTACGCCGATCCGGCTCGCCATCGTCATCGCCTCTTCCTGATCGTGGGTGACGATGATGAAGGTCATGCCGAGCCGGCGCTGAAGCTGCATCAGCTCACCTTGGGTGCTTTCGCGCAGCTTCTTGTCCAGCGCTGCGAGCGGCTCATCGAGCAGAAGGAGCTGCGGGCGTCGCGCCAGTGCGCGCGCCAACGCCACGCGCTGGCGCTGCCCTCCGGAGAGCTGATCGGGCTTGCGCTTCTCGAGCCCATCGAGCTTCACCAGCGCAACCATCTCCGCGACGCGCGTGGCGATGTCGGCGCGTGCCATGCCGGCGCGCTTCAGGCCGAAGGCGATGTTGTCGCGCACCGACAGGTGCGGAAACAGCGCGTAGTTCTGGAACATCATGTTGATCGGCCGCTCATGCGGCAGCGCCTGCGCGATGTCCTTGCCGCCGAGCAGGATGCGCCCTTGATCCGGCGCTTCGAAACCGGCGAGCATGCGCAGAAGCGTGGTCTTGCCGCAGCCGCTCGGGCCGAGCAGTGCAAAGAACTCGCCGGCCTTGATGTCGAGCGACACGCCGTCGACGGCCCGGAACGTCCCGAACGTCTTGGCGACGCCCTCGATGCGCAGCAGCGGCTCGCCTGCCGTGAACTGCGTCTCTCCGACCGCATCCGCGGCGGCGTCTGTTCCGGGCAATTCGTCAGTCATGTCCCTGCCAACCCCAATCCCGCCGCACGCTAGCGGCCGATCGTCCCTCACTCAACCGGTTAGAGGCGGTTCGTTCACGCATTCGCCATGAACGCGGCCAGCGCATCGCATTCCTGCGCTGACATCGTCAGGCCGAGCTTGGAGCGGCGCCACAGGATGTCCTCGGGAAAACGCGCCCATTCGTGGGCCATGAGATGGCGCACCTCGGCCCCAGTCAGTTCGGGACCGAAGGTGGGGCCGAGATCGTCCCGGGTCTTCGCCTCGGCAAACACAGCCGATAGCCGCGAGCCATAGGCCGCGACGAGGCGTTGGGCCTGCGTCTCCGAGAGAAAGCGCCAGCGGTCACGCGCAAGATCGACTTCGATGTCGAAACGATCCCAGGCAAAATCTCCGCCCGGTAGCGCCACGCCTGCGGTCCAGGGCGGCGACATCGGATAGAACGGCGTCAACTTCGTCACCGCACGCTCCGCCCGCAGGCGCGAGGTGGTGACGTCACCCCCGAACATCGTGATCAGCGGCGCCTTGCGCCGGCGCGCGTGGAACAGCGTCGTGCCATCACGCCCGCGCGCGGACGCCAGCGTCAGGTTGACGCCGGAGACCGCGCGCACCACGTCGGTCGGGGCAACGCGCTCGCGGAAATAGCGACTGGCCGCTTCGCAGAGATAGCTGACGTCGGCACCCGGCATCGCGACGATCGCGGGATCGCCGGTGAAATCGTGCGTGACTGTTCCGATCAGGGTGAAATCGCGATCGAGGGGACTCGCGAAGATCAGCCGGCCATCGCTGTTCTGGAAGACGTAGACGTTATCGAAATCAAACAAGCGCGGGACGATGATCTGGCTCATCTGCATCGCCGCCATGGCGGGTTGCGGCTGCCGCAGCACGGTCTCGGCGACCATCGACGTCCAGCCGCCGGTGGCGTTGGCCAGTGCCCGGGCCGTGATCGTGCGACGATGGCCGCGGTCGACCACCGCGAGCCGCCATGTGTCGGTTCGATCGGCGCGCACACAGCGCGCTCCGGTCCGAATCACGGCGCCGCGCTCGGCCGCATCCAGTGCCGTGAGCACCACCAGTCGGGAATCGTCGACGACGCAGTCAGAATATTCGAAGGCCGTGCCGAACGGTCGTTTCAGCGCGTTGCCGACCGGATGATGCGTGATGTCGAGGGTCGCGGTTGCAGGCAGGCCGCTCCGGCTTGTGAGGCTGTCGTAGAGGAGCAGCCCGACGCGCAGCAGCCATGTTGGACGCTCGTCGGAATGCGCCGGGATCACGAAGCGCATCGGCCGAACCAGATGCGGCGCGATCCGGAGCCAGGTCCGGCGCTCGGCGAGCGCCCGGCGCACCCGTCGGAAGCCACGCCGTTCCAGCACCGAGAGATCGCCATGGATCAACCGCGGTGTTGCCGAGGACGCCGCGCCGCCCAAATCGCCCTGCTCCAACAGGATGACTCGCAGGCCGCGGCCTGCGGCATCGCGCGCGAGGCTGACACCGTTCAGGCCGCCGCCGATGATCGCAAGGTCGTAGTCCGCCATGAGGCCGTCGTATGGGAGCAAAGGAAGCGCCCACCATGACTAGCCGGTCTTGAGCGCAAGCTCCATGACTTCGGCGCGACCGACGAGGCCGGCATATTGCCCGATCGGCAGGGGCTTGCCGAGCAGATAGCCCTGCACGCCATCACAGCCTTCTTCGGCGAGGAAGACGAGTTGTTCCAGCGTCTCGACGCCCTCGGCGACGATCGACATGTCCAGGCCATGGCCGAGATCGATCACCGCGCGCACGATCGCCGCCGATTGCGGGTTGCGGCCGAGATTGATGATGAAGGCGCGGTCGATCTTGATCTTGTCGAACGGGAACGCCTGGAGATAGCTCAGCGAGGAATAGCCGCTGCCGAAATCGTCCATGGAAATGCGCACGCCGAGTGCCTTGAGCCGGCGCAGCAGCGCAAGACCGCGATCGAAGTCCTCGATCAGCACGCCCTCGGTGATCTCGAGCTCGAGCCGGCCGGGTGCGAGACCCGTCTCGAGCAGGATGGAATGGACGAGCCCGACCACGTCGCCGTGCATGAACTGGGCCGGCGACAGGTTGACCGCGATTTGAAGCGGCTTCGGCCAGGACGCGGCCTCGCGGCAGGCCTCGCGCAGGATCCACTCGCCCATCTCGACGATCAGGCCGCTTTCCTCCGCGATCGGGATGAATTCGGCCGGGGAGACCTGGCCGCGCACCGGATGCTGCCAGCGCGCCAGCGCCTCGAAGCCGATGATCTCGCTCTCGGCGACGCTGTGGCCCGCTGCTCCCTGCGGCTGGAAGGCGAGCGAGAGCTCGCCGTTCTTGATCGCCACCGAAAGGTCCTGGTGCAGCACGCGGCGATCGCGGATCTGCTGGTCCATCTCCGGCTGGAACAGGCTGATCGTGCCGCGCGATTTCTGCTTGGCGCGGAACAGCGCCGCGCCGGCATTGGCGAGCAACGAGGCGGCGTCGGCGCCGTTGTGCGGGAAGATCGACATGCCGGTGGTGACGCCGGCGCGGACCGGGCGGCCCTCGATCTGGAATTCCTTGGCGATCGCAGCACCGATCTGCTGCGCCAGGGCGAGACCTGCGTCCGGCTGTTTGCCGTCGATGATCAGGCCGAACTCGTCGCCGGACAGGCGCGCCACCACGCCGCCGCGCGCGGAGTCCTGGAGCCGCTGGGCCACCTCGACCAGGAGCTTGTCGCCGTGCGCATGACCGAAGACGTCGTTGACCTCCTTGAGTCCGTCGAGATCGACGCACAGAACCGCGAACTCCTCGCCGGTGCCCTCGCAGGCCTCGATCATCTGGGTCAACGCCTGCAGGAAAGCGGCACGGTTCGGCAAATCGGTGAGGCCGTCGTGATAGGCCATGTGCGCCATGCGCGACTCGGTCTGCCGGCGATCGGTGACGTCCTCGTGGGTCTTGATCAGATATTGCGGCTCCCCGGTGTCGCTCAGCACGGTGGCGCGGCGGGTGAGGAACAGCCGCAGCCCGTCCTTGGTGGAGATCGGGTGCTCTTCGGTGATCATCCCACGCTTCTTGATCGCGGCTTCGTCGCGCGCGATGATCAGCTTGGCTTCCTTGGGATTGAAAATGTCGGACGCGGTCAGGCCCGTGGCTTCCTCGCGCCTGCGGTTGAGGATCGTCTCAGCGCTGCGGTTGGCGAGCAGGTAGCGGCCGTCCTTGACCTGCTCGACGATCAGCGCCACCGGGATGTTATCGACCACGAGCTCCAGGAACTTCTTCGTGCTCTCCAGCTCCTGCGACAGCGAGCGGCGGTCGGTAATGTCCTCGAAAACCACCAGCAGGAATTCAGGCTTGTTGCTCTCGTTGCGGACCACGATCCGGATCGAGGCCACCATGCGCTGGGTCGCGCCGCGCTCGACCTCGAATTCGTTGCGGTACTGGCCGGCGGGCGCGATCAGCGCCGCCCGATCGGTCGCCTCGATGCTGGCCGCCGATTTCGGCCCGAACAGCTCGCGCGCGTTCTTGCCGACAACCTGGTCCCGCGAAAATCCCCAGAAGCGCTCATAGGCGCTATTGGCGAAGATGTAGCGACCATCCTCGATGTTCTTCGCGGCCACGCAGGCCGGCACGTGGTCCAGCAATGTTTCCAGGAACTGCTTGGTGGAGGCGAGCTGCCGCGATAGCTTGCGCTGCTCGGTGACGTCCAGATGCGTCGCCACCGAGCCGCCGTTGGGCAGCACGAAATACTTCACCAGGATGGCCCGCCCGTCCGGCAGTTCGGTGATCAGGCCATTCGGGCTTGCCGCCTTCTCGTAGAACTCATCGTCGGAAGCACCGAGCACCCCTCGCTGGCGCCGCAGCTCGAGGATGTCGTGGCCGGTCATGCCCGCCCAGATGTCCGACCGCATCAAGCCGTAGATATCGAGATAGCGATCGTTGCAGAAGATGATGCGCCGCTGTGCATCCGTCATCACCACGCCCTGGTTGAGATTGTTCATGGCGGAGGAGACAAAGGCATTGCGCCGCAGCTGCAGACGCCTGGTCCGGCGCAGCGAGGAATGGATCCACAGCGCGATCGCGACGAGGAACGAGCAGATCACGACGCCCGCGATCAGGGCTTCCCAGATCACGTCGGGATTGAGCTCGCCGAGATAGCTCGGAGGAGTGAAGCTGTCGGAGAGGGCAAAGGCGCGCGCAGGCGCCACCGCTGCGGCCAAGCACACGACGGCCTGCACCGCAATCGGAAGCGCGCTGCCCGCGTGCCAGTTCTTCTCAGCCATCAGCCACCCGCGATTTCAACGTCGGATTGTCTGGTCTCGCGGGTTTGGATCGGGTAAACGCCTGTACGCGCAACGGAAAAATGTGGCATCAAATACGGCAATTGCCCTGACATGATAAATTCTTCCTTAACGGAAAACGCCCCCGCGCCGCCCTCCCCAGGCGTGAGGCCATCGTCGCTTCGAGCGGACGTCCTGCACAACCATGGATAGGGTCGATTGCGTCGTCATCGGAGCCGGCGTGATCGGGCTCGCGGTGGCTCGAAAGCTGGCGCAAGCCGGGCGCGAGGTGATCGTGCTCGAGCAAGCCGAGGCCATCGGCACCATCACCTCCTCGCGCAACAGCGAGGTGATCCATGCCGGCATCTACTATCGCGCCGGAAGCTGGATGGCGCGCATGTGCGTCGACGGCAAGCCCGCGCTCTACCGTTACTGTTCCGAGCGCGGCATCCCGCACAGGAATTGCGGCAAGCTGATCGTCGCGACCAATCCGAAAGAGACCGAGAAGCTGCAATCGATCAAGGCGCATGCCGAGGCCAACGGCGTGCTCGACATCCAGCTGCTCGCGGGCGATGCGGCACGTGCGCTGGAGCCGGCGCTCGCCTGCGACGCCGCGCTGCTGTCGCCGTCGACCGGCATCATCGACAGCCACGCCTACATGCTCTCGCTGCGCGGCGAAGCCGAGGATGCGGGCGCGGCCTTCGCGTTCCACACCCCGCTGATCCGTGCCAAGGCGACCGCCGGCGTCATCGAGATCGAGGCGGGCGGCGAAGCGCCGATGACCCTGCAATGCAGCCTCCTCGTCAACGCCGCCGGGCTCTCGGCGACCACGGTGGCGCGCAACATCGAGGGCATGCCGCTGGATCGGATCCCGACGGCCTACCTCGCCAAGGGAAACTACTTCAGCTGCAATGCCAGGGCACCGTTCTCGCGCCTGATCTATCCGGTGCCAGAGCCCGGTGGCCTAGGAGTGCATCTGACGCTGGACATGGCAGGGCAGGCCCGTTTCGGCCCCGACGTCGAGTGGATCGAGACCATCGACTATGAGGTCGACCCGTCACGCGCCGAGCGCTTCTATCCGGCGATCCGCAAATACTGGCCGACGCTGCCTGACGGCGCGCTCATGCCGAGCTATTCGGGCATCCGCCCGAAGATCGTGCCGCCGGCGGTGGCCACGCAGGATTTCTTGATGCAGGGCCCGCGCGATCACGGCGTCGAAGGCCTGATCAATCTGTTCGGCATCGAGTCGCCCGGATTGACGTCGTCGCTCGCGATAGCGGATCACGTCGCCGAACTCGCAAATAGCTAGTTTCGAGGCGAAGGGGATTCTGGGTGCGCTTAAAGAACCGCGTCCAGGCAAGAAGCTAGAGCCGCGCAAATCCTTGCACGTGGGCGCCTCGCAGCAGGGATGAGCGCAAAGGCTCCCATCCCCGCGGAAAGGGTGCGATCAACTCTACGCTGTTACGGGGTTACTAGTGGAGCGTGTCGCCGTGCCTGAGACGCTCGATCTGGTCCTTGACCATCAACTTCCGGCGCTTCAACTCAACAATTTGCAGGTCGTCTGTTGAAAGGTGCACGAGAGCTTCGTGCAATTCGTTTTCGAGAGTTTTGTGCTTCCGTTCCAATTCAACCAGATGTGCCTGAATTGTCATTCGAAACCTCCTCGGTAGGGGTGAACCTTGGATTCGACCGGACGACGAAGTGTACATCACCGATTCGTTCTGTCGATGGGTATCCGTCGTCGCAGTGTCATTTTTGAAAATACATATGTAACGAAGCGTGAGTAAGGGAACCACGCGGGAAAAATCCGTGATATCAATGCGCTTGCGCAACGCCGGAGCGACCGCAGAAATATCTCGCGGGAGATCGACGCGGGACAGCCGGAGATCGCTTGCGATCACGGCGCGCAAGGACGATAGTTTCCACAGGGCATCCACAGCCTTAATCTCACGCCTATCGGTTTTTCGGCCACCGCAGACATGACCAATGAAGATGCGCGCGAACTCGAATCCGAGCTCGCCCGGTTGCACCAGGAACACCGAGATCTCGATGTGGCGATCGATGCACTGCATCAATCGCCCGCCCCCGACCTGTTGCGGTTGCAGCGGTTGAAGAAACGCAAGCTGTTGTTGCGTGACCGTATCGCGTTCATCGAAGACCAGATCACGCCCGACATCATCGCCTGATCCACAGGTAGAACTTGGCGGCCCCCCCGGCACGTAAATCCGCTTGACTCGAAAGGAACAAAATAAGAACATTTGAGCACCCAAGCCCCCGGGGAAACCGTCCAAGGAACACGCAGATGTCGGCAACCGCCCTTCTCGACAACAGCCATTATGAACAAGCCTGCGATCAGGCGATCGCGATGTGCGACGGCAATCTGCGCAGCACCATCAAGGCGCTGATCATGGCCAATGAATATCTGGAGGCCGAGCTGGAGGAATTGCAGGCGGCGGTTTCCGCCGGGTGCATTCCGGAGACCTCGCGCAGCAAGATGCGGAGCAAGAGCAGCGCCGCCTGAGCTGTCAGCTATCGGAGCCGACCATGTCCGATGTCACTTATTACGTTGCATTACCCTTCCTGACCGACGAGGACGGATCGCCGGTCGCAGGTGCGGCCGAGGAATGCCAGAGCGCGGCGGCCGCGCTACGGCGCGCCGAGATTATGTCGCACGGCGCCGGCCACATCGGCGCCGTCGCGTTCAGCCGCAGCGGCGATCCCATGACCGGCGAATTCGGTGACGCCAAACTGCTCCGCAGCTTCGGCGACGTACCGAAAGACCTCGGCACGCTTTGACTAGCTGCTGACGAGCCTGATGCGCGGCTCGTGCCGCCGGTGCGCCTTGCGCACGTACATCGCGGCATCGGCCTCCTCCAGGGCGCGCGCGGCGTCGGACTGCACCCCAAGCAGGGCAACGCCGGCGGAAGCGCCCGCGCTCACGTGCTGGCCTCGAAAGACAAAGGACAATTCGTCGATAGCCTGCTCGAAGGCTGCGGCCTTCGCCTTGGCGTCGGTCTCGCTGAGATTCCAGAGCAGCAGCGCGAACTCGTCGCCCCCGAGCCGGCCGACCACGTCGGAGGCGCGGATCTGCCGCGTCAGCGTGGTGGCAATCGCCTTCAGCACCTCGTCGCCGGCCGCATGGCCGAAGGAATCGTTGATCGGCTTCAGCCGATCGACGTCGAGCACGATCAGCGCGCCGCTGGCACGGTAGCGCTTCATGTAGGCGACGGCGCGTGCGAGCTCGCGTTCGAAGCCGCGCCGGTTCGGAATTTCCAGCAAGAAGTCGGTGTCGGCGGCAGCCTCCAGCTCCGCGACCCGCCGCAGCGCCCCCTTGAGCTTGCTCCGGAGCTCGCGGATGGTCGCGTTGATGGCCGGCTTGATAGCCGCCTTAACGGCCGGCTTGGCGCCGTCATCGGCAGACGCTTCGCGCCGCGGCGGTCCGGTCGGACGCCGCGCCGGACGCTTAGCGGGACTCTCGGGCGGCCTCTTGGCCCGACGCTTGAGAGCAACTTTGGATCGACCGGCGCTGGTTTTCGGGCCCTTTTTGGCCTTCGCAGCGCTCGCCCTTTTTGGTTTCTTCATGGGCATCCTGCTCAATGAAGGCTTGCGGGGATTCACCAAGACAGGATAGTGCATTCCCTTCTCCTTGCCACCGCCTTGCGAGCCACCGGCCGGAACCGCTAATCTGGCCTATCTTCCTGTTTTTCGAGCACAATTCACGTCATGACCGCGCCGATCGCCATCATCATGGGAAGCCAGTCGGACTGGGACACGATGCGGCATGCCGCCGATACGCTCGCAGGACTCGGCGTTGCCGCCGATACCCGCATCGTTTCGGCACACCGCACCCCCGACCGGCTGTTTACGTTCGCCAAAGGCGCCAAGACGGCTGGCTACAAGGTCATCATCGCCGGCGCGGGTGGCGCAGCCCACCTGCCCGGAATGGCGGCGGCGCTGACGGAACTGCCCGTGTTCGGCGTCCCCATTGAATCCAGGACGCTCAAGGGTATCGATTCGCTCTATTCGATCGTCCAGATGCCCGCAGGCATCCCGGTCGGCACCCTCGCCATCGGCAAGGCCGGTGCCATCAATGCGGCGCTGCTGGCGGCTGCCGTGCTGGCCTTGTCCGATCCGGCCTTGTCCGACCGCCTCGCCGCCTGGCGCAAGGCGCAAACCGAGGCCGTGGCCGAGCGTCCGGAGGACAAGGCGTGACTGACGCAAAGCAGGTGAAGCTGAAACCCGGCGACACCATTGGCATCCTCGGCGGCGGACAATTGGGGCGGATGCTGGCCATGGCGGCGGCCCGGCTCGGCCTGCGCTGCCAGGTGTTCTCGCCCGATCCGGACTCACCGGCCTTCGACGTCGTCCTGAATGCGACCTGCGCCGAATATGCCGATGTCGAAGCACTCGAGCTGTTCGCCAACGACGTCGACGTCATCACCTACGAATTCGAGAACGTGCCGTCCGCAGCAGCGATGGTGCTGGATGCTCGCCGCCCGGTGCTGCCCAACCGCAAGATCCTCGAGACCACCCAGGACCGGCTCGCCGAGAAGGATTTCGTGACGCGGCTGGGCATCGGCACCGCAGCCTATGCCGACGTCACCTCGGTCCCCTCATTGCGCGAGGCGATCGCCAGGATCGGCCTTCCGGCGGTGCTGAAGACCCGCCGCTTCGGCTATGACGGCAAGGGCCAGGCCATCATCCGCGAGGGCGACGACATCGCGAAAGTGTGGACCAGTCTCGCCACCAAATCGGCGATCCTGGAAGCCTTCGTGCCCTACGAGCGTGAGATTTCCGTGATCGCCGCCCGCTCGGCCACAGGCCAGGTCGAGTGTTTCGACGTCACCGAAAACGAGCACCGCGACCACATCCTGAAGATCTCCCGTGCGCCCGCGCGGATCCCGGACGTGCTCGCCGAGGAAGCGCGCAGCATCGCCGGCAGGATCGCGGGCGCGCTCGATTATGTCGGCGTGCTTGCCGTCGAGATGTTCGTGCTCGCCAACGGCAGCGGACCCAAGGTGCTGGTCAACGAGATCGCTCCGCGCGTGCACAATTCCGGACACTGGACGCTCGACGGTGCGTCCGTCTCGCAGTTCGAGCAGCACATTCGCGCCATTGCCGGCTGGCCTCTCGGCAAGCCCGTGCGCCACGGCGAAGTCGTCACCATGACCAATCTGATCGGCGACGAGATCAACGAATATGACAAGTGGCTGAGCGTGCCGGGCGCGACCGTGCACATCTACGGCAAGGGCGCGCCGCGTCCGGGCCGCAAGATGGGCCACGTCACCGAAGTGCGACCCACGACCGGGAATTAACGGGACCGCGGCGCATGCCGCGATCCCGCTTTGCAGTTACGCCGTCTTTGCGCCCGCGACGACGCCGGTGGGTTCGTCGCTGAGCCAGCGATAGATCACCCCGCCCAGCGCGCCGCCGATCAGAGGCGCGACCCAAAACAGCCAGAGCTGCGACAGCGCCCAGCCGCCGACAAACAGCGCTGGCCCTGTGCTGCGCGCCGGGTTCACCGAGGTGTTGGTGACGGGGATGCTGACGAGATGGATCATCACCAGCGCGAGCCCGATCGCCAGCGGCGCAAAGCCCACCGGCGCGCGGCCGTGGGTGGCGCCCATGATGATGAACAGGAACATCATGGTCATGACCACCTCGGTGAGGAAGCAGACGATCATGCTGTACTGGCCAGGAGAATGGGCGTCGTAGCCGTTGGACGCGAACCCTTTGCTGACGTCGAAGCCGGAAGCTCCGCTTGCGATGACGTAGAGCAGCCACGCGGCCACGATCGCGCCGGCGACCTGTGCGATCACATAAGGCAGGATCTGTCCGGCCGGAAAACGTCCGCCGGCAGCAAGACCGACAGTGACGGCCGGATTGAGATGGCAGCCCGAGATGTGGCCGATCGCATAGGCCATGGTGACCACGCTCAGCCCGAATGCGAAGGAGACACCGACCAGGCCGATACCGACCTGCGGAAAGCCGGCTGCGATCACAGCACTTCCGCAACCTGCGAATGTAAGCCAAAAGGTGCCGATAGCCTCGGCTGCGTATTTCTTCATATCCATGTGTCGTCCCCTGCTTGCAAAGATTCCGGAACAAAGCCCCGGAAACGGCCCCACCCTTGGCGTCAAATCTCCCAAATCAGGGCCGCACAGAGGTATTTTGCCTCATTTAATGGCTGAACTTGGCCCGAAAACCCGCTTGGCCGGTGGACATCCCAGGTTTTGTCTGATACATCCGCGCCCTCAAGGTTAAGGGCTTGTGCGTTTCGCCATCCCCTTTGACTTACCAGAATTCAAATCCGATCCACTGAAGAGGATGCCGCGTGCAGGTTCTCGTTCGCGATAACAATGTCGACCAAGCCCTCAAGGCGCTGAAGAAAAAGATGCAGCGCGAGGGTATTTTCCGCGAGATGAAGCTCCGCGGTCACTACGAAAAGCCCTCCGAGAAGAAGGCCCGTGAAAAGGCCGAAGCCGTGCGTCGCGCACGCAAGCTGGCCCGCAAGAAGCTGCAGCGCGAAGGCCTGCTGCCGATGAAGCCGAAGCCGGTGTTCGGCGCCGGCCCCGGCGGCGATCGTGGCGGTCGCGGCGGCCCGGGCGCTGGTGCAGGTGCAGGTGCAAGTGCTGGTCCGCGCGGACCGCGCTGATTTTCCGGACTTGAGAGACTTCAGTTTTCGATGACGCGGGCCCCTGGCCCGCGTTATTGTTTTGTGAGCGGTGCCTTGCTGGGATGGGGCACTACCGATGCGGCACTGGCGCGAGCGAACCGTAGATGGCCTCCCCTTTCCCCAAGCGCGGCTTGGCGCGGCTACGCCAGATCTTGCAGCAGCAGTTTGCGCTTGCGGTTGTGGGGATTTCGCTGTGCGGCTGCTCCTTCGACCTGGGATCGCTGACGCCGGAGAAGGAGAAGCCGCAGGAGGCACCCAAGGCAGCTGCGACCGCCGAGAACGTGGTCAGCGCAGTCAACGTCAGCGAAGCCCAGGCTCATACGGCCAAGGCCCAGGCGCTGGCAAAGTCCGGCGAGACGGCGGCCGCGCTCGATGAATTCAATCACGCGGTCGAACTCGATCCCTATAATGCGCAGGCACTCTATGGCCGCGCCCTGATCTACCAGGGCAGGAACCAGCACGATTTCGCGATCGCCGATTTCAGCGCGGCGAGCGGCCTTAACCCGCAGAAGGTCGAGCCGCTGCTCGGCCGCGCCACCAGTTATCTCGCCCTCGGCAAGGCCAAGGAGGCCGCGGCCGATCTGGATGAGGCTTCTGAGGCCGATCCCCACAATGCCCAGGTCTGGACCATCCGCGGGCAAGCCTATGAACGGCTGGGCGACAGGACCAAGGCGGCGGCGTCCTACACCAAGGCGGTCTCGCTTCGTCCGCGCGACGACGCCGCCCGCAGCGGCCTCGCCCGCGTCGGCGGCTGACGATTCTGGCGCCGCGCAGGCGCCGTCTTAATCCGGGGTGACGCCCTTCGGCAGAACGGAGTGGAACATGGACTTGACGCCCGACAGCATGTCGTCGGCGACATTGGTCTTCGGCCGCGGCATGGACGCGCCGGCATCGGCGCGCAGATCGAGCGGGGGCGCAATCATCGGGACCGGAATATCAGCCGGCGGTGTCAGCCGATTCGGGTTCTCGTTGCCGACCGAAGCGGTATAGGGCGGGCTCGGCTGCGACGAGCCGCCATTGCCATAGGCCTCCGCTGCGGGTGTCGAGACCGTGATCGGCGGCGGCAACGGACGAACCGATGACGTATCCACGGGAATGATACGCGGGGCCTCCGGGGTGCGGGCGGCTTCACGCACCGCAGGCTCCTGAGTCTTCTCGGGCGACTTGGTCTCCGAAGACCTGTTGTCGGAAGACTTGGTGTCGGAAGATTTGGCCTCAGCCGCTTTGCTCTCAGGCGACTTGCGCAGGCGCTCGATCGCGGCGCGCACGAGATCGTTGGCGTCGGGGGTTGCGGCCGGCGCGGCAGCAGCCGGCGCCGAATTGGCCTCCACCACCGGGGTGGCGGGGGCACTGACGGCCGGGGTGGACTTGCCGACCGCCTTCTCACGCGCGGACGGCTTGCCGCGCGGCGAGGCCTCGGCCGGTGCCACGTCCGCGGTCTTGGCCTCCGCGGCGGGCTGATCCGCAGCCTTCTCGGCCGCCGGCTTGTCCGTCACCTTCTTCTCGGAAATGCCCTTGGCCTTGACGCCGGGCGCGGGGAGGTTGGCCACATCCGCGGGCTTGCCGTTCTTGCCCGCCTCGGCGGGCGCCATCACGGCCGCGGGTGCATCCGCCGCCGGCTTGGCGTTGATGTAATGATTAACGATGTACGCCCCGATGATCGTTGCGAGCACCGAGGGGAAGATGTCCATCGAGATTTTAGCGACGTATTTCAGCATTCCGGCCACTCCCCGCGCGATCTGATGCGGGAACTTTGAGGCATAGTGAGGGATCAACTGCGACAGATCAATGGCAAAGGGGTACGCCGGACTTACGACTTCAGCTCAACCTCAAGGAACACGATCTCGGTTGCGGTTTCGTTAAGCACGTCGTGCTGGACGCCGGCCTTGCGAAAATAGGATTTCCCGGCCGCAAGCTGTGCTTTGGACCGCTCGCCATCGGGTGCCACGATGGTCATTTCCCCTGCGACCACGGGAACAATGACGTAGTCCATGCCGTGGGTGTGATGCCCGGTGGCGCTGTTTGGCGCGAGCCGCCACTCGGTCACCCGAACCTGCTCATTGTCGACCTGAACCTCGGACTTGGCGGCAAGCATCGGAACTCTCCTGGGGCATATCCGGAAATCGGTTCAGGGCACGAAAACCATGAACACGTAGACGGCAAATACCACCATATGGACCAGCCCGAACAGGACATTGGTCCTGCCCGTACCGAAGGTCAGCATGCTCAAAAAGAAGGTCAGGAGCAAAAGCACGCTGCCCTGGTCGCTGAGGCCGAGCGTGAGCTCCTTGTCGAGTGCATAGGTGGCGACACCGACGGCCGGGATGGTCAGCCCGATGGTGGCGAGCGACGAGCCGAGCGCGAGATTGATGCTCTTCTGGAGGTCGTTCTTGCGGGCGGCCGACACGGCCGCGACGCCTTCCGGCAGCAGGATCAGGAGCGCGACCAGAAGTCCGGCAAAGGCAGGCGGCGCACCAATTTTGGCCCCGACGGCGTCGACGACCAGCGAGAATTTCTTGGACAGCAGCACGACCGCCAGCAACGCGATCAGCAGCAGCACGACGCTGAGCACCATGGTCCGGCCCGCCAGATGCGCCTCGCCGCTCCCGCTGTCCGTCCGGTCGTGAACGAAGTAATCCTTGTGCAGCACGGTCTGGGTGTAGAGAAACACCCCGTACAGCGCGAGCGTGACCACGTCGACGAAGCCGAGTTGAACCGCCGAATAAACCGGGCCCGGCGTGGTCGTGGTGTAGTTCGGCATGATCAGGGTGATGGTCGCGAGCGCGAACAGCACGCTGAGGTAAACGTTGGCGCCGGAGAGCTGAAAACCCTGCTCGCGATAGCGCAGGCCGCCGATGAAGATGCAGAGCCCGACGAGGCCATTGCAGACGATCATGACCACGGCGAACACGGTGTCGCGCGCCAGTTCCGGAGCCGGCTTGTCGCCCAACATGATCGTGGTGATCAGCGCCACCTCGATGATGGTCACCGCGAGCGTCAGCACCAGCGTGCCGTAGGGTTCGCCGACCCGCTCGGCGATCATCTCGGCATGATGGACCGCGGCAAACACCGTGCCGAACAGGATGACGAGGAGCACGAGGGCGAAGACGAGCCCGCCGAACGACAGCGTAAACACGTAGCCCGTCGCGCTGACGGCCGCGAACAGCAGCACGGCCAGCGCCGGAAAGATCCAGGCCGACCGAGGCATCGGATTGTGCGCGCTCATCCATCGGCTCCAATTGCTTCGCGCAAATTCATCGCATCTTGGGCGAGCAGTAGCAAATCGGCCGGCAGATTCAATGCAGGTGCAGGATCGGCGCGAACGGCAGCAGCGTCAGCAGCACGAACAGCGGAATGAGCACCGCGCCGGCGCGCACGAAATAACCGAAGAAGCTCGGCATCTCGATGCCGTTCTCGCTGGCGATGCTGCTCACCATGAAGTTCGGCGCATTGCCGATATAGGTGAGCGCGCCCATGTAGACTGCGCCCATGGAGATGGAGGCGAGCGTGCCCGAGAGCTCGTGCATCAGCACCTGCGGGTCGCCGCCGGCGAGCTCGAAGAACAACAGATAGGTCGGCGCATTGTCGAGGAACGCCGACATCAGACCGGTGAACCAGAAATAGGCAACCTCGCGCGGCGTGCCGTCCGGTGAGGTCACGGCCGACAACAGCCAGGCGAACGCGCCGTGATGGCCGGCATCGAGCATGGCGATGACCGGAATGATCGCGATAAAAATGCCGGCGAACAGCTTTGCGACTTCGCGGATCGGCTCCCAGGTGAAGCCGTTGGCCTGCCTGTGCTCGTCCGGCGTCAACCACACCGACAGGCCCGCTATGGCCAAAAGGGCCGCGTTGCGGGCGATGTCTTCCAGCTCCAGCCTGGTTCCGAGAATGTCGAAGGCGATGCCGGGCTTCCACATTGCCGAGGCCAGCAGGCTCCCGACGATGGCTGCGATCAGCACCAGGTTGACGAGACCGCGGATGCGGACGGGCTTCGCGGCGCCGGCGGCGCCTGGCAAGGGTTCGCTACGGAAGCGCCAGACGTCGATGACGACGAAAATCGCGAGCAGCAGTCCGGCAACGATCGCCGTCTGCAGCCAGATGGTCCGCGTGGTCCAGAAGAAGTCGACGCCATGCAGGAAGCCGACGAACAGCGGGGGATCGCCGAGCGGGCTCAGCGCGCCGCCGACATTGGCGACCAGGATGATGAAGAAGATGACGACATGGGCGTTGTAGCGCCGCGGCCGGTTGGCGCGGATCAGAGGGCGGATCAGGATCATGGCCGCCCCCGTGGTGCCGACGACGCTCGCCATCGCCGTACCGAGCGCGAGGATGCCGGCGTTGGCCGCCGGTGTCGCTTTGATGTCGCCCGTCACGAGAATGCCCCCCGCCACGACATAGAGCGAGAACAGCAGCACGATGAAGCCGAGATATTCGGCGAGCATGGCGTGAACGAGCGCGGCCAACGTCGCCATGCTCCCGGCAAGGACGACCAGCGAGGCGAGTGCCAGCAGCGACCAGGCCGCGGCGATCTTGCCGTAATGATGGTGCCAGACTTTTGCAAAGAGCAGCGGGCCGAGCGCGATCGACAGCAGGAGGCCGGCAAAGGGCAGCGCATAGGGCCAGCGCATCGCCGCGCCGTCGAGCCCTGCCGCCGCCCATGCGTGCTGTGGCAACAACACGACGAGGAGTGCGGCGATGAACCCGCTCGCGCGCCGAACGACAAGCCATCTAGGAAGCAATGAAGCGCCTCGCCGTTTCAATCGCACCGAACGCATCGAGATTGTCGTGTCCACCGCCTGCAAAGGGAACGAACTGCTTCGGTTCGTGCGCAAGCGCGAACAGACGCTCTCCGAACACGATCGAAATGGCAAGGTCATTGGTGCCATGCATCACCAATAGCGGCACAGTGACGCGCGGGATACGCTCGTCGGAATGAAATGGATCGCGCATCAGCAGACGCACCGGAACGAACCAGAACGATGAAGCTGCAATATCGGCCGTCGATGTATAGGGAGCTTCCAGGACGAGTTTTCCAACACGATGCTCCGAGGCGACCTCGACCGCCACGCCGGTCCCGAGCGAAAAGCCCCAGGCGACGATTCGTTCCGCCGCGTAGCGCGCGGTGGTGAAGGCGTAGGCGGCCGCGGCATCGCGCAGCAGGCCGGCCTCGCTCGGCGCCCCGCTCGAGCCGGCATAGCCGCGATAGGACAGCGCGACGAGGCCGGTGCCGTCCGCCGTCATGGCCTTGAAACGGCTGATGCGACCGGCGAGATAATCGCCATTGCCCGGAAAATACAGGATCACGGGACGGCCGGGCTTCGCCGGCACGTGCCAGACGATGACCTTCTCGCCATCGGAGGTGGTCAGGACGTGCTCTTCGGCCTCAGGGAGGCCTGCGGCGTCCGGCGTGGTGCGACCGACGGGCGGGATCGGAAACAGCATCTCGCGCTGCCTGACATACAGCACGAGGAGACCGGCGCAATAGACGGTCACGAGCAGGATGGCGATCCACTTGACGATGATCATGGTGACGCGGCTTGGCCCCGTTGAGGGCTTGCACCGGCTCCGCAGCAATTTCATGACACCGCCCAAGGCGCGCCGACCGCACGCCGCCTGGTGAGCGGTGTGCCATGCGACGCGCTGCTCGCGCGTCGCTTTGGCAATGGCCCCCTTGCCCGCGCTACATCGCCTTGACGATGTTCTCGGTGACCTTCTTGGCGTCGCCGAGCAGCATCATGGTGTTGTCGCGATAGAACAGCGGATTGTCGATGCCGGCATAGCCCGAAGCGAGCGAGCGCTTGATGAACATCACGGTGCCGGCCTTCCAGACCTGGAGCACGGGCATGCCGTAGATCGGCGAGGTCTTGTCCTCTTCCGCCGCCGGATTGGTGACGTCGTTGGCGCCGATCACGAAAGCGATGTCGGCCTGCGCGAATTCGGAGTTGATGTCCTCGAGCTCGAACACCTCGTCATAGGGCACGTTGGCTTCAGCCAGCAGTACGTTCATGTGGCCGGGCATGCGGCCGGCGACCGGGTGAATGGCGTATTTCACCTCGACGCCTTCCTTCTTCAGGATGTCGCCCATTTCGCGCAGCGCATGCTGAGCCTGTGCCACCGCCATGCCGTAGCCGGGCACGATGATGACCTTCTGCGCGTTCTTCATGATGAAGGCGGCATCGTCGGCCGAGCCGAGCTTGGCCGGCTTCTGCTCGCCGCCGCCACCGCCGGCCGCCGCGGTCTCGCCGCCGAAGCCGCCGAGGATGACCGAGATGAAGGAGCGGTTCATCGCGTGGCACATGATGTAGGACAGGATCGCGCCGCTTGATCCCACCAGCGCGCCGGTGATGATCAGCGCGGAATTGCCGAGGGTGAAGCCGATACCGGCCGCGGCCCAGCCCGAGTACGAGTTCAGCATCGAAATCACGACCGGCATGTCGGCGCCGCCGATCGGGATGATCATGAGGACACCGAGCGCCAGCGCGATGATGACGATCAGCCAGAAGTCGAGCGCGCTGCCCGTCATTACCAGCCCGACGATGAAGACGACGAGCGCGATCGCGAGCGCGATGTTGATGATGTGACGGAACGGCAGGATGATCGGCGAACCGCTCATCCGCGCGGACAATTTCAGGAACGCGATCACCGAGCCGGTGAAGGTCAGCGCGCCGATGGCGACGCCAAGCGACATCTCGACCAGGCTCTGCGCATGGATGTTGCCGGGCGTACCGATGTCGAACGCCTCGGGCGCGTAGAACGCGCCGGCGGCGACCAGCACCGCGGCCATGCCGACCAGCGAGTGGAAGGCGGCGACCAGCTCCGGCATCGAGGTCATCGGCACGCGGCGCGCGATCACCGCGCCGATCGAACCGCCGATGGCGATACCGAGGATCACCAGCACCCAGGCGAGACCGTCTGCGGGCGGATGGTTGGCCAGCGTGGTGGCGACCGCGATCGCCATGCCGATCATGCCGAACAGATTGCCCTGCCGCGACGAAGCCGGGCTTGAAAGCCCGCGCAGCGACAGGATGAACAGCACTCCTGCCACGAGATACAAAAATGCAGAGAGGTTGGCGCTCATCTCAGGTCCCCATTGATCCCATCAGCCCGAGGTGGCCGCTCACTTCGGCTTCTTCTTGTACATCCCCAGCATGCGCTGGGTGACAAGGAAGCCGCCGAAGATATTGATGCAGGCAAAAATCAAAGCAACGAAGCCGAAGGCGCGCGCCCAGCCCGAGCCGCTCGAAACATTCGCAACCCCGCCGGCGAGCAGCGCGCCGACCACGATCACCGAGGAGATCGCGTTGGTCACGCTCATCAGCGGCGTATGCAGCGCCGGGGTCACCGACCACACCACGAAATAGCCGACGAAGACGGCGAGAACGAAGATCGACAGCCGGAAGACGAAGGGGTCGACGACCTGTGCAACATGCTCCATGACGGCTCTCCTTACGCTTTCGGCTGGAAATTCGGATGGATGACGGCGCCGTCCCTGGTCAGCGCGGTCGCCTTGACGAGTTCGTCGTCCCAGTTCACGGCCAGCGCCTTGCTGGTCTTGTCGACCATCGTTTCGATGAAGTTGAACAAATTGCGCGCGTAGAGGCTGGAGGCCGACGCCGCGACGCGGCCGGCGACGTTGGTGTAGCCGACGATCTTGATGCCATCGACATCGGCGACCTCGCCCGCCTTGACGCCTTCGACATTGCCGCCGCGCTCGACGGCGAGATCGACCAGCACCGACCCCGGCTTCATCGACCTGACCATGTCGGCCGTGACGAGCTTCGGCGCCGGCCGGCCCGGAATGAGCGCGGTGGTGATGACGATGTCCTGCTTCTTGATGTGCTCGGCGGTGAGCGCGGCCTGCTTGGCCTGGTACTCCTTGGACATTTCCTTGGCGTAGCCGCCGGCGGTCTGCGCGTTCTTGAATTCCTCGTCCTCGACGGCGAGGAATTTCGCACCGAGCGATTCGACCTGCTCCTTGGTGGCGGGCCGGACGTCGGTCGCAGTGACGACGGCGCCGAGACGGCGCGCGGTCGCGATCGCCTGGAGGCCGGCGACGCCGACGCCCATCACGAACACTTTGGCGGCGGGCACCGTGCCGGCTGCGGTCATCATCATCGGGAAGGCGCGTCCGAAGGCCTCGGCGCCCTCGATCACGGCGCGGTAGCCGGCAAGGTTGGCCTGCGAGGACAGCACGTCCATCACCTGCGCGCGCGTGATGCGCGGCATCAATTCCATCGCGAAGGCGGAGACGCCGGCATCGGCGATCGTCTTCAGCGCGGCCTCGTTGCCGTAGGGGTCCATGATGGCGATGACGAGCGCGCCGCGCTTGTACTGTGCCAACTCGGAGGCTTCAGGGCGCCTCACCTTGATGATGATGTCGGCATCCTTCAGCGCGTCGGCGCTGACGGTGGCGCCCACGGCAGTGAATTCGGAGTCCGGCAGGCCCGACTTGAGGCCGGCGCCCGGCTCGACCGCGATCTCGGCGCCCAACGCCTTGAACTTCTTCACCGTATCCGGCGAAGCGGCAACCCGCGGCTCCGACGGATCGATTTCCTTGGCAACGGCGATCTTCATAGGCCCTCCGGCGACGCGGGAAAGAGCGCGCACGCGAACTTAGCGTTACTCCCGCAACGTTGGATACCGGTTTTCAATCCGGCTTGATTGCAAATTTTATGGGCACCGACGACGCTGGCGGTGCTGCAAGCGATGGATCAGGTCAGGAAGATCGCCATCAGGATCACGATAAGCGCGACCGAGACCGTGCCGTACTTCACCAGCTTGATGAAGCCCTCGTAGGTCTGCTCGTGGGCAACGTAGTCGTTGCCGTCGGCGGTGCTGTACGCCACTTCGCTATGGTCAGCCATGAATTGTCCCCAGTCGAAAGTCGAATTTCATGGCTGGGATACCGCAAACTTCCGGGCAGGGCAACGGCACGGAGGCGCGGTTTCCCGGCAAATCAGGTCATTTGGAATTCCAATTGGCGGAATCCCGCTCAGACCGGTGGTCCGCGCGTTGGAGGCGCTCTCCGGTGCCGCGATCCCCAAGGCCTCTCAGCGCAGGCCGAGCGCACGGCGGACTGCGCCGATCGGCTCCACCTTGCTGTCGCAGAAGTTTCGCTTTGCGCAGCGTTCTCCCGGAACGTTGACGACGATCGCATCCGCGCCGGCGTCCTCAGTGAGGAAACCGTGCGTCATGTGGAAACCCAGCGCGCGGTAGACCTCGAACTGCTCCTCCGAGAAGAACTGGTCACCGGTGGTTTCGTGCGGGAAGGTGTCGTTGCGGCGTGCATAGTCGCGGATGTAGTCGTTCTCGTCTCCGGTCAGGGACGATTTGATGTACACGAGGTACCCCTTTTCCCCCGAGCCGTAGTCGATGGTGCCGACCGCCATGTGCGGTCCGCCCGCCGCGCGCCGGGCCGCCGGCGGGGATTTGGTTGCGTTGCACTTCATCCACTCCAGCGTCGTGTTGCGGATCGGCGTCCACGGCAGGTCGATGATGATCCCGAGATCAATGCGCGCATAACGCTGCAGCGTCACCAGGGACGAGAAATTCATCGGCGCATCGGCTTCGGCGTCAACCGCGATGATCACCTTGCAGCGTCGTCGCAACAACTCGTAGACGCCGAGATTCTCGATGTGTCCGCCGTCCGTCAGGTAGACCGCATCGGCATTCTCGTAAAGCCGGCCCGAGATCTCAGACCATAGAAACAAAGGGGTCGAGTGGTGCTGCGGCTTGTCCTTTGTCGAGACCCAGCGCGGGTTCTTCAACCAGTACCCCAGGCGTACGTTGAGGAGCGCCAGGGTCGGGGTCAGGGAGCGGATCGACCCCGAGCCCATGTTCGACGAAGCGGCGGCCCCGGAGATCGCCATCGCGGTCGCAAGATCGAGGCCCGGCGCGACCTTCTCGAATGCCGGTGTATTCGCATAACCCGTGGCCTCGCTGCCGACGTGCAGCGGCGAGAATATGAAGAAATCAGCGTTCCGTCCCCGCCGATTGGCGAAGTCGGATCCTTGGATGTTCAGGGCGGTGTTGATGATGGGATATGGCGAGGCCAGGCTGCCTTTTTTCGATGTCGTGACCGTCATTGCTCCCGCTGGATCTACGCCGTAGTCCAACTGATGTAACAGACCGCTCAGCTTCTCCTCGTCGAGCGGAAGGAAATCCCTCCCCTGGTCCAGGCTCGGCATGTTCCGCGACGGCTCCCCGTCAGCGTAGTAGAGCGGATTGAACAAGAAGGCCTTGCTGAGGCGATCACGATAGAGCCGGTGCAACGAATTGGCATTCGGCCCGAGGACCCACGACAGGCCGAACAGGGCCGAGCCCGACAAGAAGTAGAGCAGCACCATCCGCCAGCTGACACTGTTGCCGAACTGGTACTTCGACCAAGTGAATGTGCCCGGGGACTGCAATGACGCAACGGAAAACAGCCATGCGGGGATGTGCGAGATCGGTCCCACCGGCTTGGAGACGACGACCTTCGCTTCGGCATTGGTGATCTCGGCCGAGAGCTTGCGCGTCGCCGAGTCAAACCGGACATTTCCCTTGACGTCGACACCGGCCGCGGGCGGCACAGGTTGCACGCCAGCCGCTCCCCACTCCTCGATCATGGGGTATTGGCGGTAGGCGGCGTCGAGCGTCTTGTCGTTCGCGATGCCCCAATAGCAAAGATAGAGATATCCGACCCAGATCAGTAAGGGCAGCGCCAGTCCCGCGACAAGCACGGCTGCTTTCGCCGCATGGGCGAGCAGGCGTGAGCCCAGGTCGGAGGCGCCGGCGCCCTTCAGCAGGTCGGCGAATTGCTGCCGGAACAGCGTCACGGCCGCCGCAACCGGCGCGGTGATGGCCGCAAGCGATTGGACCCACTTGATTGCAACGCCCCCAACGATGCCGCCGGACTGAGCCGTGTTGGCGTCGGCGACATCGAACATCTGGGCGATCATGAAGGGCTGGAATTCGAAGAAGCAGATGGCGGCAAGCAGAACGAGATAGGTCGCGCCGACAGTCGACGGATAGCCGCGGAATTCACCTCCCTTGGTCGACGAAATCGATCGCAGCACCGCCCAGCCGAAGAAAAGCACGAGGCCGAGCAGGAGCGCTGCAAGCGAAAGGCCAAAGTGATCGACGTTCAGGCAGCTGGCGATCGCGCAGATGAGTCCCATCGCAAACGCAAGACCCGCCAGGTAGCGAAACAACTCGCGCCGCCCGACTTTGAAAAGGCGCCCGACCAACAAAAGCAGCAAGGCGGCAACAAGGCCGACAAGAAAGTAGGCAGGCATTAATCCCAGGCTGGAGAGGGGACCAAGATTGTGGGTGTCGTCGACGCTCAGCCCGAAGAAATTGGTCGTATAGAGCGACGAGCGTGCGGCGTTGGACAGGATCGTGATCACGGCGACGAGCAGTACGACCGGCAGCGTCAGGCTCAGATTGGCAACGAGTCCACGCACGACGATTGCGACGCCGGTGATCAGGTCGCGCGCGCCGGCCGGAACGAGGTAGTTCGAGTAGTTTCGGATATGGCCCACCGCAGGCGTGTCACTGATCTCATTGGCGCTCCCGGCTCCGGGTGTCGACGTGCTTCCGAAGACGAAATTCTGCGCCCGCGTCATGGTCGCCGTGAACGAACAGCCGGTGTAACCGCCACCCGAAACGGTCGACAGATAATCGATGTGCTTGATCAGCCCGTGGTGATTGAAAGCCTGCAAGACGCCGAGGCAGATTGCGGAGGATCGGATCCCGCCGCCCGACAGCGCAAGACCGACCGTATCGATCGCCTTTTCGTCGCCAGGGTATGCGACGGGATCCATGCCCTGGGCGCGGCGGCGGTTATTGATGGCTGCGAGCTCGCGCTTGACGATCTTCCGGTGCTGCGCCCCCCACAGCTGCTGTTCCTCGACAGCCCGTGGCGGCTCCACCTTGGTGTCTGGGGCACTGATCCTGGCCATGTTCGCCTCCCTGGCCGAGCATACCACGACGATCAACAATCATAGATTGCATTGCAGATCGAACCCGTCTGCAAGAATTAGTCTTGCCCCAGGCACAAACGTTCAATGTGCAGGGCGGGATCTATGCAACCCGCTTCGCCCGTCGTCGGAACAACGGGACGCTCGGACGGCCGACCTGACCTGCTCGCTGCAGCGCCGAAGACGGTTCGGGCTCAGCCCATCGCTTCCAGTTCGTCGATCATGCCGGCGATGACGCTCAGGCCGCCGTCCCAGAACTTCGGATCCTTGGCATCGAGCCCGAACGGCCGCAGCAGTTCCGAATAATGCTTGGTGCCGCCGGCGGCGAGCATGTCGAGATAACGCTCGGCAAAGCCTTCGGCCGCGTTCTCGTAGACGGCGTAGAGCGAGTTCACGAGACAATCGCCGAACGCATAGGCGTAGACGTAGAACGGCGAATGGATGAAGTGCGGGATGTACATCCAGTAATTCTCGTAGCCCGCTTTGATCTCGATTGCCGGCCCCAGGCTCTCGCCCTGCACCGAGAGCCAGATCTCGCCGAGCCGCGTCGCGGTGAGCTCGCCATTCTTGCGTTCGGTGTGGACCGCGCGCTCGAAGGAATAGAACGCGATCTGCCGCACCACGGTGTTGATCATGTCCTCGACCTTGCCGGCGAGCAGCGCCTGGCGCTGCTTTGCGCTCCTGGTCTGCGCCAGCAGCCGCCGGAAGGTCAGCATCTCGCCGAACACGCTCGCGGTCTCCGCCAGCGTCAGCGGCGTCGGCGCCATCAACGCACCGTTCCTGGCCGCCAGCACCTGGTGAACGCCGTGACCGAGCTCATGGGCGAGCGTCATCACGTCGCGCGGCTTGCCCTGGTAGTTCATCAGCACGTAGGGGTGCGCGGACGGCGTGGTCGGATGCGAGAAGGCACCCGGCGCCTTGCCCGGGCGCACCGGCGCATCGATCCAGCGGTCGGTAAAGAAGCGCTCGGCGATGTCAGCCATCTTTGGCGAGAAGCCGCGATAGGCGGAGAGCACCATGCTTCGCGCGTCGCCCCAGCCGATCACGTCGGTCGCCGCAAAAGGCAGCGGCGCGTTGCGGTCCCAATAGGCCAGGCGCTTCCTGCCAAACCAGCGTGCCTTCAGCGCGTAGTAGCGATGCGACAATTTTGGATAGGCCGCGCGCACCGAGGCGACCAGCGCATCCACCACCTCGCGCTCGACGCGGTTGTTCAGATGCCGGGAATCCGCGACGTCCTTGAAGCCGCGCCAGCTGTCGGAGATGTCCTTGTCCTTGGCCAGCGTGTTGGTGATCAGCGCAAAGGTGCGCTCATTGGCCTTGAAGGTCTTTGCGAGCGCCTCTGCCGCGGCCTTGCGCTTGGCGCCGTCGCGGTCCTGCAACAGATTGAGCGTCGGCTCGATCGCGAGCTCCTTGGGCCCGACCTTGAAACGCAGGCTCGAGATGGTCTGGTCGAACAGCCGGTTGAAGGCGGAATAGCCGGTCTGCGCCTTCTCCAGGAACAGCTGCTCGAGCTTGTCGTCGAGCTGGTACGGCTTCTCCTTGCGCAAATCCTCGATCCAGGGACGGTAGTGCGCGAGCTCGGTGGCCTGCATCGCGCGGTTCAAAATATCGTCATCGACACGATTGAGCTCGAGCGCGAAGAACAGCAGATGCGTCGATGCCGCCGTCAGGCGCTCGGAAACGTCGCCGTAAAACTTTGAAATCTTGGGGTCCACGCTGTCGCCGGCATGAACGAGGCCGGCGTACGAGCCGAGCCGGCCGGCGAGGTCGTCGATCGCCTCATAGCGTCGCACGGCTTCAGCGAGCCATTTTCCGCCATCTTCCTTTGCTGTTCCTGTTGCGAGCTTGCCTTTGTAATCCGTCTCGAACGCGACGCAATCGGCATCCATCCTTTCGAGATCGCGCGCCACTTCCGGCGCATCGATCCCGGAATAGAGGTCGGCGAGGTTCCACTCCGGAAGCTTGCCGGTCTTGCTCGCAGGCTTTGCGGGTGAAGGTTTGGAGGACTTTGCCTTGACGACGGATTTCTTGGTGGCTGGCTTGCGGAGAGCAGACTTTTTCAGAGCAGACTTTTTAAGAGCAGGCTTGGAGCGCGAATTCATTGTGTGGGAAACCTGTGTTCAACAAGCGCGACGGCGGGCGGGGGCATCAGGATTTAACAGTGCGTTAATCGGCTTCGGCCAGAGTGCCCCGATTCGAGACAGATAGTAGTAGCGTGCGGGGAACACCATGGCTGCCAGTATTTTGATCGCCGACGACGACGCTGTAGCCCGCCGGCTGGTCGAAAACATGGTGCAGAAATGCGGCTATGAGACGATCGTGGTGGATTCCGGCGACGCGGCGATCGCCGCCCTCACCGCCCCTGACGCGGCCATCGACGGCGTCATCCTCGATCTTGTGATGCCCGGCCTCGACGGCATGGGCGTGCTGGCGAAAATCCGCGAAGCGGGTCTTAGCATCCCCGTCATCGTGCAGACCGCCCATGGCGGCATCGACAATGTGATCTCGGCGATGCGCGCGGGCGCGGCCGATTTCGTGGTCAAGCCGGTCGGCCTGGAGCGGCTCCAGGTCTCTCTTCGCAACGCGCTCAATTCGTCCGCGCTCAAGGGCGAATTGCAGCGCATCCGTCACAGCCGCGAGGGCCGGCTGACCTTCTCCGACATCATCACCCGCGCCGAGGCGATGGCGGGCGTGATGCGCGCGGCGCAGAAAGCAACAAACTCATCGATCCCGGTGCTGATCGAGGGCGAGTCCGGCGTCGGCAAGGAGATGTTCGCGCGTGCCATTCATGGCAGCGGCGAGCGCAAGGCAAAGCCGTTCGTCGCGGTCAATTGCGGCGCGATCCCCGACAACCTCGTCGAATCCATCCTGTTCGGTCACGAGAAGGGTGCCTTCACCGGCGCCACCGAACGCCACACCGGCAAGTTCGTCGAAGCCCATGGCGGCACGCTGTTCCTGGACGAGGTCAGCGAGCTGCCGTTGAGCGCGCAGGTCAAGCTGCTTCGCGCACTCCAGGAAGGCGCGGTCGAGGCGGTCGGCGGCCGCAAACCCGTGAAGGTCGACGTCCGCATCATCTCGGCGACCAATCGCAGGCTGCTTGAACGGGTCAAGCAGGGCCACTTCCGGGAAGACTTGTTCTATCGCCTGCACGTGCTACCGCTGACGATCCCATCGCTGCGCGCCCGGCGCGAGGACATTCCGCATCTGCTCAGGCATTTCCTGGCGCGCTTTGCCGCCGAGGAGAACCGCCCCATCACCGGCATCAGCGGCGAGGCCGTTGCGCACCTTGCCCAGCTCGATTGGCCCGGCAACATCCGCCAGCTCGAAAACGCGGTCTATCGCGCCGTGGTGATGAGCGACGGCGACCAGCTTGGCCTCGACGACTTCCCTCTGATCCCCTCGCAGCCGCATCCGGGAACAGACATTCCGACCGTGCCGCTGATGCTGGAGCCGATCGCGGCCCCCTCCGTCGTGTCGGGTAGTGAAATACCGATCGCGCCGCTGCCGCAAGCTGGTGCTCTCTCCATGCTGACCGCGACCGGCGACGTCCGGCCGCTGGAGGACATCGAGAACGAGATCATCCGTTTCGCGATCTCGCATTACCGCGGGCAGATGTCGGAGGTCGCCCGCCGCCTCAAAATCGGCCGGTCCACCCTCTACCGCAAACTCGATGAAGCCGGAGTTCCCGGCCATGGCGGCAAAAGCGGTGAGGAGACGCACTGAGCCTGATGCGAACGGAGGTTCGTGCAGGCGGTGCGAGACGACCGTAAGCCGTTCGCATGACGACGGAATTCGACTGCGACGTGAACCGTGACTCGACCGTGACTTGGAAGTGACAGACACAGGGAAAAGCGCGTGGCAGAAGCGCACAATCCGTTGCCAAGAGGCGTGCTTGAAGTCAGTTTGTCGTGAGTTGTCCCGGGTAGCGCTGGCTGCGAAATCGGGGCCTGTATATCGTCTGCGTAGGAATCGTTGCGTGCAGGCGTGCAACTTTCGAGAGGCCGGCGCGGTTTAGCCGAAACTCAATAGGCGATAACGAAGCTGTTCCACGGGGGACAGTTCACCCGAGGGGTGCGACACAATGCGTGACTGTTTGAACCACCGTGCAGGCTTTGACCGTGTCTTGATGACGGTCGCGGCGACCTTCCTCACGGTATCGGCCAGCTCGGCCCTGGCGCAGGATCAGGCGCGCAGCAGCGCTGCCGAACTCGCGATCGAAGCCGCGATCCCGCGCCCCGAACCCGCAAACGTCCCGCCCCCGACCGCATCCGACATCAAGCTCGACACCACCGCCACGGTGGTGGACCCTGCTAAGGAGCCCGCCAGGGAGCCCTTGAAGGCCGAATCCGCTCCCGCGCCAGACAAGGTCGAGACCAAGCCGTCCGACATCGCCACCACGCCCGCCGCCGAGCCGACGAAGAGCGAGACGGCGAAGACTGAACCCGCCAAGATCGAACCTGCCAAGGCCGATACGGCGCCCCCAACGCAGGCCGCGCCCGCCGCCGCTGCTGCTCCGGCCTCGGAGCCGGTGAAGGCCGCGAGCAACGTTCCCGCGGCCGACCAGCCGGTCGCCGACAAGCTCAAGGATATCATTGGCACCAAGACTGCGCGCTATTTCGACCGTAAGAACGAACGCGCGGCGATCGAGAAGTTTTACGGTGCACGCGACTTCGCGCCGGTCTGGACCCAGGGCGGCAGCCTGACCGCTGCGGCCAAGGGCGTGATCGCACGGCTGAAGGACGCGGCGTCCGACGGTCTCAATCCCGCCGATTACCCGCTGCCGGACTTCGCAGCCGCCACGACGCCCGATGCGCTCGCCGATGCCGAGCTCAAGCTCACCGCCAGCATGTTCGACTATGCGCGGCAGGCCCAGAGCGGCCGCATGCACTGGTCCCAGGTCAGCGGCGACATCCTCTATCCCGAGCATCCGGTCGATCCGAACGAGGTGCTCGCCAAGGTAGCGACCGCGGCGGACGCCTCCGCGGCGCTCGAGAGCTACAATCCGCCGCAAAAGCTCTACAAGGAGCTGAAGGCGAAGCTCGCGGAGCTCCGCGGCCAGGGCAACGGCCCGGTGATCGAGATCGCGGATGGTCCGACGCTGAAATACACCCCGGCCCGCAAGAAGCAGGCTGAAATCGTCGTTGAAGATTCGCGCGTGCCGCAGCTGCGCGTCAAGCTCGGCATCGCCGAGAATGCCAGCGACACCCGCTATGACGCGGCGGTCGCCGAAGCCGTGCGCAAGTTCCAGAACAGCGCCGAGCTCAAGGCGACCGGCATCCTCGACGACAAGACGGTCAAGGCGATCAACACCCCGAAGCGCGACAAGCAGATCGACGTGGTGCTGGTGAACATGGAGCGCTGGCGCTGGCTGCCGCGCGACCTGGGCGTGCCCTCGCTGGGCGACGCCTATGTCATCCTCAACATTCCCGACTACACGCTGAAGGTGATGCAGCGCGGCCAGCAGGTCTGGACCACCCGCGTTGTGACCGGCAAGCCCGGCACGCATGCGACCCCGCTGCTCACCGAGACGATGAAGTACATCACGGTCAATCCGACCTGGAACGTGCCGCCGTCGATCGTCTACAACGAATATCTGCCGGCGCTTCAGCAGGACCCGACCGTGCTCCAGCGCATGGGCCTCAAGCTCGAGCAGAACCGCGATGGTTCAGTGCACATCTCGCAGCCGCCCGGTGAAGCCAACGCGCTCGGCCGCATCCGCTTCAACTTCCCGAACAAGTTCCTGGTCTATCAGCACGACACGCCGGACAAGAACCTGTTCGCCCGGGACGAGCGCGCCTTCAGCCACGGCTGCATGCGCGTGCAGAACCCGGATCAGTACGCGTCGGTTCTGCTCAACATCGCGATGCCAAACGAGAAGTACACGCCGGAACGCATCCGCAGCATGTACGGCAAGAGCGAGATCGACTTGAAATTCCCGACCCCGATCCCGGTCAACATTACCTATCAGACCGCATTCGTGGACGATGGCGGCAAGCTGCAATTCCGCAAGGACGTCTATGGCCGCGATGCGACCATGATCAACATCCTGAAGAACGGCCGCGGCAAGGATCTCGAGAACGTGGTCGCGCACTCCCAGCCGAGCTATTCACGCCCGGCAACGACGCTGCCGAACGGCGTGCTGGCGGCCAACAATGGCGGCTCGTCCGGCCCGAATTTCTTCGAGCGGCTGTTCGGAGCGCCGACCCCGCCGCCGGCCCCGATCGGCCGCCGTCCCCAGCAGCAGCGGGTATTCACCCGCTGAGCCAGGCCCGCCCCGAAAGCCTGATATCCTGAAATTCTGCAATAAAATCAGCGACCTCGTCCTCTGGATGAGGTCGCTTAACGTTAACCATTCTCCACCTGAGCTCGGGCAGCGGGCGTTTTTTCGCCACACTCACCCGGTTAGGTTCGCGATCTGACTTGGTTTGGGGGCGGGAAGGTCAACCTCGAATTAACCTTCTCGCTTTAACAAAGCGTTCATCCTCTTTCGCGCGCTAACGGGGTTAGCGGGAGAGTCCATTTTGAACGCTCGTCGACTGGGTGGGCTCTAACGTGCTGACTGGTATCGCACGCCAATTCGCTGTGCTGTCGTTGTCCCATGCGGGAGTGAAGGCCGGATCCCGGATCGGCCTCGCTGCCGTATTGCTGCTTGCTGCCGCGGGTTCGGTTCATAACGCCGCCGCGCTGAACGAAACCAAGACGCTCTCCTTTCACCACACCCACTCCGGCGAAGACCTCACCGTCACCTTCAAGCGCGACGGGCGCTACGACGAACCGGCGCTGAAGCAGCTCAACCACTTCCTGCGCGATTGGCGCACCCAGGACGAGACGGTCATGGACCGTCACCTCTTCGACATTCTCTGGGAAGTCTATCGCGACGTCGATGCCAAGCAGCCGATCCAGATCATCTCCTCCTACCGCTCGCCCGCCACCAACGCCATGCTCCGCCGCCGCTCCTCCGGCGTCGCGCGCTTCAGCCAGCACATGCTGGGGCATGCGATGGACTTCTACATCCCGAACGTGCCTCTGGAGCAGATCCGCTTCGCCGGCCTGCGGCTCCAGCGCGGCGGCGTCGGCTTCTACCCGACCTCCGGCTCGCCCTTCGTGCATCTCGACACCGGCAGCATCCGGCACTGGCCGCGCATGACGCATGACCAGCTCGCTCGGGTCTTCCCGGACGGACGCACCGTCCACGTCCCGACCGACGGCACGCCGCTGAAGGGCTATGAGCTCGCCAAGGCCGAGATCGAGCGGCGCGGCAGCGGCGAGGATTCCGGCAGCAAGTCGAATTTCTTTGCCGCCCTGTTCAAGGGCAAGCCGGCTCCGGCCGCCGCGAGCAGCGACGAGGATGACGAGGGCACGCCCGCCCCGTCCGCGAAGACTGTCGCGCCGACCGTGGTCGCCGCCGCGACCAAGCCGGCCGATCCGGTGCCGACGCCCCGCGCCAAGCCGTCAGTCGCGGCGACCATTCAGCTCGCCTCGGCCGATGCGCAGATGGTCGCGCTGCCCAAGCCGAAGCCGGCGCCCGTGGCTGACAAGCCGGCCGCCGGCAAATCCGCTGACGCCAAGCCCGAGACCCCCGCTGATATCATCAATGCCCGTGGCTTCTGGGACGCCCCGGCTACTCCGCAGCAGGCGACGCCGGCCCAAGTGGCTGCGCTGAAGGCCCGCCAGGCGCTTGCCGCCGCCACCGATCCACAGCCGACCGCGAGCGTGTCCAGCGCCGCCTATCAGGCCCTGGCCTACGCGCCGGCGTCCGCCTCCCCGGTCGACCGCGCCAATGTCGTCGCCGCCTCCGCGCCGATCCCACGCTCCGCCCGTCCCGCCGCGTCGCGCAACCTTGCGCCCGCGACCGAGATCAACACGGTGGTCGGCAAGCGCGTCGACGGCTTGGTCGCAACCGCGACCCGGCTCTCCGCAGCCAAGGGCGAAAGCATCTGGCTCAAGATCGTGATGCTGTCGCCGAGCGCCAGCCGCGCGATGTCGGTCACGCTGATGGGCGAGCTTGATATGGCCGCAATGCGCGCCTACTTCGTCAAGCCGCAGTCCGTAATCGCCATGGGTTTTGCCGACGATCCGATGCAGGGCCTGTCCTGCGACAGTTTCTCGGGCACCGCCACCGCCAAGCTCGAGACGACGTCGTTCGTCATGCGGACGGCTTCGCTGCGCTAAGGCTGATAAGCCCCACTGTTACCAAAATCTCTGTCGTCGTCCTGGCGAAGGCCAGGACCCATACCGCGTGATCCATCTGGTTCACGCGGTACGGATACCAAGCGACGAATTTTCGCCAAACTGCTCCCTGGGGTAATGGGTCCTGGCCTTCGCCAGGACGACACCGGGGCTCAGATCATCCCCAGTGCCTGCATGTAAGTCTCAAGGATCGTCTCGGCCTCGGCGCGCTCGTTCGGATCCTGCTTGCGCATGCGCACGATGGTGCGCAGCGCCTTGACGTCGTAGCCGTTGCCCTTGGCCTCGGCGAAGACGTCGCGGATGTCGTCGGAGATCGCCTTCTTCTCTTCCTCCAGCCGCTCGATGCGCTCGATGATGGACTTGAGCTGGTCCTTGGCAAATTTCGTCGCGGGCTCGTCGTCGCGGACGGCGGCGGAGGTGGCCATCTTGGTACTCCCAATAAAACTGGCAAAACGAGGTGACGCCGGCATCCTCACCGCGCGTGCTGGTAGACCCTTAGGGTTCGGACCTCTCGCGTTCAAGGCAGCATCGCGCTCGTCCACAGCGCGCCCACACCTTCCTGCGGCGTGTCGAAGAAAGCTGTTGTGTGATGCGACTCAAAGGCACCGCATATCGGGCTGCCGGCGAGGCCGTTCAGTGCCCGGGATGAACCTTCTTCATGGCATCGAGCTGCTCAGGCGAGGCCGCGCCCTGGTATTTCGCCTTCCAGGCCTCATAGGGCATGCCATAGACGGCTTCCCGGCTCTCGTCCTTGCTCAAGGCGACGCCCTGGGCGTCGGCGGCGTCCTTGAGCCAGTTGGACAGGCAGTTGCGGCAGAAGCCTGCGAGATTCATCAGGTCGATGTTCTGGACGTCTGTCCGCGTCTTCAAATGATCGACCAGGCGCCGGAAAGCGGCAGCCTCGAGTTCCGTTCTGGTTTTGTCGTCGATTGCCATGGCTGGATCCCTCGGCTTTGCGAAATTGGCTGTGACCTGGATGGGTCACCCTTACGAGATCAGGTGGGGCCTGTCACAGATTTTGCCATATCGCGGCGCAAACGGGCGCGAAGCCGGCTTCAGGCAGTTCCCGGGCCCTACGCCAAATCGTCAATGATCTGATATAGCTTCCGCGACAATGATCGCCGAATCTCCCCGCTCCCGCCTTCGCCTGCTCGCCCGGTTGGTCCCGGTGCTGGTGGTTGGCTTGCTATGCTTCTGGGCCAGCCCGGCCTCCGCCGATTTCCGGCTCTGCAACAACACATCGAGCCGGGTCGGCATCGCGCTCGGCTACAAGGATGCCGAGGGCTGGACCACCGAGGGCTGGTGGAACATCTCGTCGCGCTCCTGCGAGACCCTGCTGCGGGGAACGCTGGTGGCCCGCTTCTATTACATCTACGCCATCGACTATGACCGCGGCGGCGAATGGTCGGGCCAGGCCTTCATGTGCTCGCGCGACAAGGAGTTCACCATCCGCGGCACCGAGGATTGCCTTGCGCGGGGCTATGACCGGACCGGCTATTTCGAGGTCGATACCGGCGAGCAGCGCGCCTGGACGGTGCAGCTCACCGATGCCAACGAGCAGCCGTCAAAACAGCAGCGCGTGCCTGGTCTCCCCGGCCCGGTTGGCCCGGGGGTTCCGGGTTTGCCCAATGGCCCTCCCGGTGGTACGCCCCCCGCCGCTCCTGGCCTCCCGCCAGCTCCCTCGCCCCCGTCTGGAAATAAGCCATGAGGCGTCTTCGCCGTATCAAGATTCTCGCGACCCTCGGACCCGCGTCTTCGGACCTCGCGATGATCCGCCGCCTGTTCGAGGCCGGCGCCGACCTGTTCCGCATCAACATGAGCCACACCCCGCATGACAAGATGCGGGAGCTGGTGGCGACGATCCGCAACGTCGAGAGCAGCTATGGCAGGCCGATCGGCATTCTGGTCGATCTCCAGGGGCCAAAGCTCCGGCTCGGCGCCTTCGCCGAAGGCGCCGTCCAGCTCCAGAACGGCCAGACCTTCACGCTGGATTCCGACAAGGCGCCGGGCGACACCACCCGCGTCCAGCTCCCGCATCCGGAGATCCTGGCCGCGCTTCGGCCGGGCCATTCGCTGCTGCTCGACGACGGCAAGGTGCGGCTGATCGCCGAGGAGACCACGAAAGACCACGCGGTGACGCGCGTCGTGGTCGGCGGCCGGATGTCCGATCGCAAAGGCGTCAGCCTGCCCGACACCGACCTGCCGGTCTCGGCGATGACGCCGAAGGACCGCGCCGACCTCGAGGCGGCGCTGGTCACCGGCGTCGACTGGATTGCGCTGTCCTTCGTGCAGCGCGCCGACGACGTGCTCGAGGCCAAGAAGATGATCCGCGGCCGCGCCGCTGTGATGGCCAAGATCGAGAAGCCGCAGGCGATCGATCGCCTCGCCGACATCATCGACGCCTCCGACGCCCTGATGGTGGCGCGCGGCGACCTCGGCGTCGAGCTGCCGCTGGAGCGCGTGCCGAGCCTGCAGAAGCAGATGACGCGCATGGCGCGGCGCGCCGGCAAGCCGGTGGTGATCGCAACCCAGATGCTGGAATCGATGATCCAGTCGCCGGTGCCGACCCGCGCCGAGGTTTCCGACGTCGCCACCGCCGTCTACGAAGGGGCCGACGCCATCATGCTGTCGGCGGAATCGGCGGCCGGAAAATTCCCGGTCGAGGCCGTCTCGACCATGAATCGCATCGGCGAGGAGGTCGAGCGCGACCCGATCTATCGCTCGGTCATCACCGCACAGCGCCCCGCCCCGGAAGCCACCGCCGGCGATGCCATCGCGGACGCCGCGCGGCAGATCGCCGAGACGCTCGACCTGCCGGCCCTGATCTGCTGGACCAGTTCGGGATCGACCGCCGTACGCGTGGCGCGCGAGCGGCCGAAGCCGCCGATCGTGGCGATCACGCCGAACGTCGCGGCGGGACGCCGGCTGTCGGTCGTCTGGGGCGTGCATTGCGTGGTGGCGGAAGATGCGCGCGACCAGGACGACATGGTGAGCCGCGCCGGCCAGATCGCGTTCCGCGACGGCTTTGTCCGGGCGGGCCAGCGCGTGATCATCGTCGCCGGCGTGCCGCTCGGCATCCCCGGCACCACCAACATGGTGCGCATCGCCTCGGTCGGCCCCGAGGGCGAAGCGAATATCTAGGCCCGCCGGCACGCGGCAAACAAAAAATGTCGAAAACAACCCCATGCACAGTAGCCGGCGGGTCCGGCGAAGATGCTGGGGTTTTTCGCAAAGGCGAGCTCGGGCAACGGCCTGGGCGCGATCAGGTCCGCCGGTCGATCAGGCGGACGTTTTAGGCCCCAACCAGCGCTTTCGCCGCCGGCAGCAGCGTCTGCTGCACGACAAGACCCCTGGCGCGGGCGTCCATGACGCCCACTGCGCGGAGCGCCAGCAGCGTCACGGTCTGCACGGCATCGCGCATCCTGGCGGGATCGTCGAGATTGTCCGGCGCAAGCGGTCCGACCAAGGCCTCGTGCAAGGCGCCGAGTAGCGCGGTGGCGGCGAGCGCGGTGTCCTGCGCCGGCAGGTGGCCGGCGCGCACGGCGGCGTCGATCCGCGAGGCCATCTCGCCCGCGATCTCGCGCCGGCTGGCAAGGCGTGAAGCGCTGACATCGACATCGACCGGCTCGGCCAGGATGCCCCAGGCGAGCCTGCGCTGCGACAGGGTATGCACCGCCACGGTGGTCACCGCCGCCGCCAGCGCCGAGGACGGCCCCGGCGCGGCATCGGCTGCTCGCCGGATCGCCGTGAGCTCGTCGCGGGAGACTTCGGCGATCAACTCGGAGATCAAATCGGCCTTGGAGGGGAAGTAGCGGTAGACCGTACCCGCTGCGACGCTGGCGCGAACGGCGACCGGCGCAATCTGCACCGCCGCCATCCCGCCTTCCGCCGCCGCCTCCCGCGCCGCCGCCAGTATCGCACTGCGCCGGGCTGCAAGGCGCTTCACCACTTGATGCGTTCGCCGATAAACCATGGCGCGCTTCCTGTCCCACACGCCGGCCGCACGCCCTGCGGCCGAACGCTTCGTCACTGATATCGCAAATCGCCCCGCAAGGACTGAACAACTATTCAGAGTGGATGACAAGGTGCAAATGCATGAAGCGTCACGCCAAAAATAGCTGCGAGCTCAAACAGCTAAAAACGCGGCGAACTGCTTTGGTGAAGGGGTAACCACGATCGTTACCCCCATCTTAAACCTGCTCCGCGACTGTGCTGCGGTATTGCGATCCACCTCGGTGCAGCATGGTCGACACGGACGCCCGGACCGCCTGGCAGCTCTTCCACCTGAACTGGCTTCCCATCGCAGCCATGGGCAGCCTGCTGGCGCTGGGCCTCCCCTTCACCGGCCTGAGCCTCGAACCGGTCGCCTATGGGGTGACGCTGGCAGTTGCTGCAGTCCTGCTCGCGCTGGCCTATGGCCACCGCATCGTCAAAGGCGAGCTTGCCGACCCGAAGCTGCTGTTTTCGCTCGGAACGATCGGACAGATCATTCTCACCTGCGCCATCGTTGGACCGCTCAGCTATGTCGCGGCCAAGCTGAACTGGCCGCTGCAGGATCAGGCGCTGCTTGCGATCGACCGTGCACTCGGGCTCGATCCCGAACCGATCGCGCGATACGTCAACGACCATCCCTGGCTCGCGGACTGCCTGGCTCGCGGATACGGGTTGATCAAATTGCCGCTGCTCGGCATTCCAATCGTGCTGGCACTGACGGCGCACTATATGCGGCTGCAATTGTTCATGCTCGCGATGAGCCTCGCGCTCGCGGTCACCATCGCGATCTCCGCCGTCGTGCCCGCGATCGGCACCTATTGGGGGCTGCAGCTGTCCGCCGCGCATTTTCCCGAAATCAACACCGCGGTCTATGCCGGGCAGTTGCGCGACATCCTCGCGCTTCGCGACGGTAGCCTGCACGAACTCCGGTTGTTCTTCCTCGCCGGCATTGTCTCGTTTCCGAGCTTCCACGCCGCATCCGCCGTGCTCTACATGTGGGCGCTGTGGCCGGTGCGCGGCCTCGGCGGCATCGCGGCCGCGCTCAATCTGCTGATGATTGCGGCAACACCGGTGATCGGGGCGCATTACGTCGTCGACGTCGCCGGCGGCATCGCAGTCGCCGCAGCGTCGATCTGGGCGGCGAAATTCTATCTCGAATGGCACCGCCGCGCGCAGCAAACGTCTGCCGCGCCTGCGCCGTCGCCGGTCTGGCAGACCGGCCTCGCGGAATGACAGCCGGCAAGTTGCCCTAGGGTCCGCGCGCAGCGCCGTGCCCACCAGCAACTTTCAATTTCAATGTTCTCGACGGTGGGAACGCCTGCGCTCTTGGAGCCGCGGCAGACGCCTTGCCGCCCTACAAGCTCGCTACAGCTTGGCGACCTCAGATCCGGAAATCGTCCGCCAAAAGAAAAGAGCCCCGTCAAGGACGGGGCTCTCTGAATTCGCGATTCGTACAGCCTTACTTGAGGCTGCTCGAGATCGAGGTGAACTTGGCGTTCAAGGTGGTGCCCAGGTTATTGACGACAGTGATGATCGCGAGCGCGATGCCGGCGGCGATCAGACCGTATTCAATAGCGGTGGCGCCGGATTCATCCTTCGCAAAAAGCGCAACGAGGTTCTTCATAAAGAGCTCCAAATGAGTACACGAGGCTACAACTGATCTGGTCCTTTTGGCTTCCCAGCGCCGCTTGACCATGGAACCGAACGTAGTGGCAAAGAATTGCGCCGCAGTTAATTCGACTGCGGAAACACAGAGCGGTTTGCGTGTATTCGTCGATGGTAAACCGAAATCTAAAACGATCCGTTAAATTGTCGAGACATCAAGCCGGCCCGGCCTCACCGGTTTACCCGGAATTATGACCGCCGTGGTCCAATGTCGATCGCTCGGCACAACGACAAAAACACCAGGACGACGAGGCGGCATGTCCCTTTCCTTTGCCAACAGCATCACCGTGCAGGGTCGTGCGCGAGCGCTGGTGCCGCTATGCGTCGGTGCGGGCGCCTATCTCTTCTTCGTGTATGTCGGCGACACGCTGCTTCAGGACTCCGACTCGCTCTGGCAGATCAAGATCGGACAATGGATCCTGGATCACCACGCGCTTCCCTACACGGACTTCTATTCCTTCACCCGACCGGGGGCGCCCTGGGTTTCGACCTCATGGCTGTCGCAGGTGCTGTTCGCCCTCTCCTATGCGCAATGGGATTGGGCCGGCCCCGTGATCCTCACCGCGCTTGCGGTCGCATTGTCGGCGGCGATGCTGGTCGGTCTGCTCGAGGCTCATCTGGAAATTCCGCGCGCGGTCCTGTTCGCGATGTTCGCGCTCTTGCTGTCGCTGCACCATATTCTGGCGCGGCCGCACATGCTGGCGCTGCCCGTGATGATCGCGTGGGTCGGCGTGTTGATGGCCGCAGCCGACCGCAAGGGCGCCCCGTCATGGTACTGGCTGCCGCTGATGTCCCTGTGGTCGAACCTGCATGGCGGCTTCGTGCTGGGCCTGGCGCTGATCGGCCCGATGTCGTTTGTGGCGCTCTGGGGCATGGAGTCCGGCAAGCAGGTCCGGCTGCTGTCGCGCTGGTTCCTGTTCGGTGTTGCGGCACTCGCTGCAAGCTGCGTCACACCCTATGGCTGGCGCACATTGCTTGGCGCGATCAACATCCTCAATCTCGGCGAGCTGCTGACGATCATCTCCGAATGGTCGCCCGCGAGCTTCGCATCCTTCAATGCGTTCGAAGGCGCGCTGTTCGGCCTGATCGCACTCGGGCTGTATCGCGGCCTGACGCTCTCGCCGCCGCGTATTCTTCTGATCCTGCTTCTGACCTGGATGGCGCTCACCCACGTCAGGAGCATCGAGGCCTTTGCTTTCCTGGTGCCGCTGGTGCTGGCCAAGCCCCTCGGCGAACGGACTGCGCTGCCACAGCCTGGCATGCAGGGCGAGAGTTGGGCTGCCCGCTACGTCACCGCAACCGGCGCGCTGATGATCGTGGCCGCGGGCTGGACATCGACCTCACTTTACATGGCGCATCACCGCTTCACCTTCACGATGGATCAGACACCGGTTGCCGCCGTCGATCTGCTCGAGAAACGCAAGGCGCAGCGCATCTTCAACGCCTACCGGTTCGGCGGCTATCTGATCTCGCGTGACATCCCGGTCTTCATCGACGGCCGCGCCGAGCTGTACGGCGAAACCTTTGCCATGGACGTCTTCAAGGCCGTGGAGCTCAAGAAGCTCGACACTCTGACGCGGCTGCTCGACGCGTACAAGATCGACGCCACGCTCATGGTCCCGGACGCGCCGGCCGCCCAGGTGCTGGACCACATCAAGGGCTGGAAGCGGCTCTACGCCGACGACATCGCCGTGATCCACGTGCGAACCGGCGGCACAGAGGCCGGCGCGACGCCGGAAGCGGAGTCCTCGAAGGAATCCGTCAAGTGAGCGCATCCGCTCAACAGCCGATATCCGGTCCATCGCGCCGCTGGATCGGAATTCCCGTCGTGATGCTGCCAGCGTTTTCGATCGCAACGCTCTTCGCCTGGGGCGTCCTGATCTCCACCTTCACGCATCCCGGCTGGATCGGGCTGAACCACGTCGCCCCCGGAACCGACTGGATGGTGTTTTACGGCGCCGTCAGATCGTTGCTCGCCGGCAATCTTGCGCTGGTCATCGATGGCGACGCGTTCACGGCCCATCTCAACCAGTCGTTCGCATCATGGCTCTCGGTGCCTCTGGAGTTCCGTCCATGGTTCTATCCGCCCAGCTTCCTCGTTCTGCTGCTGCCATTCGCGTCGCTTGGCTTCATCGGCTCCTATGTCGCATTCCAGGCCGCGACCGCAGGCTTCCTGGCCTGGGCGCTTCGCAACCGGGCGGATCAGCAGCAACTGACGCCCTACATCATCGCGGCCGTGCTGGTCTCGCCATCGGCATCTCTCAACCTGGCCGATGGACAATGCGCCTTTCTCGTTGCCGCACTGCTGGTCGCGGGCGTCAGGCTGCTCGGACCGCGACCGCTCCTTGCCGGGGCAATCCTCGGGCTGCTGAGTTTCAAGCCGCAATTCTTCCTGCTCGTCCCCTTCGCGCTAGTGGGGGCGCGCCGTTATGGCAGCCTGTGCGCTGCTGCATGCTCGGCATTCGCATTGGCGGCTGCAAGTGCCATGATTTTTGGCGTCGAATTGTGGCTCTGGTGGATACCGCAGGCGTACAACAATCTGGTCAGCCCCGACGCGAAATGGCTGGCCTATGGCCGCATCTGGGGTCACAGCGTGTGGGCCTGCGCGATGCTGCTGGGCCTGCCGGAGCGGCTGGCCTCCATCCTGCAGCTGGCCGCAATCCTTTCGAGCGCGGCGGCGACGTTCGCGGCCTTTCGCTCCTCGCTCAGCACCAATAACAAGCTGATCGTGCTGCTTGCGGCAACCGTGCTGGCGGCCCCGCATTCGGGCCCTTATGACGCGACGCTGCTGACGGTCGCCGTCGTGCTGTGGCTTGCCGCATCGATCGATGCTCCACGCTTTCGCGACTGGCTGATCGGGCTCGGCATCTGGATGGTGCCGTTGCTCAGCCCGGCGGTGTATATTCCGGCGGGACGACTATCGCCGCTCCTCATCGTCGCTCTCGTCGGCGTCGTCTTCGGCGCGTTGCGCAGTCCGGCGGGGTCTGGCGAGCCGGCAATGTCGCCGCATTCCTGAATCCAATCTAGGCCTGGCGATGCGGGCGCCGAAGTGTTGACGAAAATTCCAGAGCGTGTGCCCACCACTTCCAGCGTGATTGCCTAGAGATGGTGGGCGCGGCGCTTAGGCGCCTTTGCCTGGCCTAGTTCTGAGTTTCAAGTGCAACTGCATCAAAATCGTCATCGCGAGCGCAGCGAAGCAATCTAGGCTGTCACCGCGGAACGATTCTGGATTGCTTCACTGCGCTCGCGATGACGGGGCGCTGAGTTGGCACCACCCACAAATCACCATCGCCAACAAAAAACGCGGCGTTTCCGCCGCGTTTTTCAATTCAATCTGCCGCTCTCGATTACGCCTGCGGCTGCGGCTCCAGGCCGGGATCCGGATCGGGTCGCGGGCGCGACTTGCCGGCCGGCGGCACGGCCGAGGCGCGCGGCGTGGTCGGCTCGAGCACGGATTCGCGGTTCGGCTTCTTGCCCTTGAGCAGGTCGATGATCTCGTCGCCGGAGAGCGTTTCGAATTCGAGCAGGCCCTTGGCGAGAGCTTCGAGATCGGCGCGCTTCTCGGTGAGAATACGCGTCGCCTCGTTGTAGCCTTCTTCGACGAAGCGCCGGATCTCGGTATCGATCTTCTGAACCGTCGCTTCCGATGCGTTCTGGGTGCGCGACACCGACATGCCCAGGAAAACCTCGTCCTGGTTCTCGCCGTAGGACACGGTGCCGAGCGCCTCGGACAGGCCCCAGCGCGTCACCATCATGCGCGCCAGACGCGTCGCCTGTTCGATGTCGGACGACGCCCCCGAAGTCACCTTCTCGCGGCCGAAGATCAGCTCTTCGGCGACGCGGCCACCCATCATGATGGCAAGGCGCGAGGTCATCTGCTCCAGCGACATCGACAGCTTGTCACGCTCGGGCAGCTGCATGACCATACCCAGCGCACGCCCGCGCGGAATGATGGTCGCCTTGTGGATCGGATCGGTCGCGACGACGTTGAGGCCGACGATGGCGTGCCCGCCCTCGTGATAGGCCGTCAGCAGCTTCTCTTCCTCGGTCATGACGAGCGACTTGCGCTCGGCGCCCATCATCACCTTGTCCTTGGCTTCCTCGAACTCGGCCTGGGTCACCATCCGCTTGTTGCGGCGGGCGGCGGTGAGCGCGGCTTCGTTGACGAGGTTCATCAGGTCGGCGCCGGAGAAGCCCGGGGTGCCGCGCGCGATGGTCTTGAGGTTGATATCCGGCGCCAGCGGCACCTTGCGGACGTGGACTTTGAGGATCTGCTCGCGGCCGACGACGTCCGGGTTGGGCACCACGACCTGACGGTCGAAGCGGCCGGGACGCAGCAGCGCGGGATCGAGCACGTCGGGACGGTTGGTCGCGGCGATCAGGATCACGCCCTCGTTGGCCTCGAAGCCGTCCATCTCGACCAGCAACTGGTTCAGCGTCTGCTCGCGCTCGTCATTGCCGCCGCCGAGGCCGGCGCCACGGTGACGACCGACGGCGTCGATTTCGTCGATGAAGATGATGCAGGGCGCGTTCTTCTTGGCCTGCTCGAACATGTCGCGGACGCGGCTGGCGCCGACACCGACGAACATCTCGACGAAGTCCGAACCCGAAATGGTGAAGAACGGCACGTTGGCTTCGCCCGCGACCGCACGCGCGATCAGGGTCTTGCCGGTGCCGGGAGGGCCGACCAGCAGCACGCCGCGCGGAATGCGGCCGCCGAGGCGCTGGAATTTGCCGGGGTCGCGCAGGAATTCGACAATCTCCTGCAGGTCCTGCTTGGCTTCGTCGACGCCCGCGACGTCCTCGAAGGTGACGCGGCCATGCGCTTCAGTCAGCATCTTTGCGCGCGACTTGCCGAAGCCCATCGCCTTGCCGGCGCCGCCCTGCATCTGCCGCGACAGGAAGATCCACACGCCGATCAGCGCGATGAAGGGCAGCCAGGAGACCAGCAGCGAGACGAACCACGGCACGTTGTCGCCGGGCGGCTTCGCGGTGATCTGCACCTTGCTGTCATAGAGGCGCTTCACGAGCGTCGGATCGCTCGGCGCATAGGTCTGGAAGCTCGAGCCGTTGGTGAAGGTGCCGTGAATGTCCGGCCCCTGAATCACGACGTCGCGCACATTGCCGCGGTCAACCTCGCTCAAGAGCTGGGAGAAGGCGATGTCCTGCGAGGAGGCGCGCTGACCCGGATTCTGGAAGAGCGTGAACAACGCCAACAGCAGCAGGACAATGATGACCCAGAGGGCGAAATTGCGCAGATTGGCGTTCATCGATCTTCCTTCGTGGTCGCGCGGATCGCGGCCTGAGCCTTGGGCAGTTATTTGGGCAGCGCGAGGAAATCCCCAAGGAATCCTCTCGGTTAGACGGATACAATCTAGGTGTCGCTCCGGTCGCTGCCAAGGGAACGAGATGGGACTATTTAGCCCATCTTAGTCCGATTCCCGCTGAAATAATGGCGCCCGGATCCGGGTTTTTCCTGCCTGGTTAAGGTGTCCTCACGGCGCGGTCGCGAAACGAGCCGGTGCCATGATCCGCCCTTATCCACCCTTGATCAACCCTCGATCAACCCTTGCGCCGGGTAGGCGCCGGCGCGATACGGATACGTCCCCCGGCAAGGCTGATCAAGGCTCCCGCAAGCGTCTGCTTCAGGGCCGGCCGGCCATTTGCGGGTGCGCGGGGACTTGCGGCAATGGCCTGATCGAGCACGGCCAGGAGGGATTCGACCTTGCCGAGTTCCGCCGGTCCCTCATGCCCGAACGCGTTGATGGCCCGCAGCAGGATCCGCAGCCGGACCTCATCCGGCAGGGCGGCAAACACGGGGGCCTCGAAGCTTCGAACGCCGGCCTGCGGCGCATCGCCGCGATCCCGCAAACGGAGGAAGCGCTCGGCTCCATCGGTCAGCACCTCGACGGCCGCATTGGCGCGCGCCAGCCTTGCCGCGAGCCGAGCCAGGCTGCGGGCATCACCGCCCTCCGCCGCGAGCTGCGGCAGCAGCGCACGCAGCCGCGGCCGGGTGAAGGCGGCGTCGTGGTTGGTGGGATCGTCGGCAAAGTCGATCTTTGCCCGCTTCAAGGTCGCGATCAGCTGCGACTTCGGAACATCGAGCAGGGGACGCGCAAGAACGACGCCGTCGCGCTCGGTGAGACGGGCCATCGCCGACAGCCCGGCTAATCCGCTGCCGCGGACAAGCCGCATCAACAGGGTCTCGGCCTGATCGTCGCGGGTGTGCGCGGTCAGCACGTGGCTCGCACCGGCGACGCGCGCGGCCTGCACAAGCAGGCGGTAGCGGGCTTCGCGCGCGGCGGCCGGCAATCCCGTTTTCGGCTTTGCCCCGCGCCAGCGCACGGTCCGGTGCGGCAAGCCAAGCCCGGTCGCGAGACGCTTGACCTCGCGCGCCTCGCGCGCCGCCTCCGGCCGCAAGCCGTGGTCGATGGTGACGACGGTGAGACGCGGGCCGCGCGCCAGGCTGCGATGCCAGCGCGCCGCAAGCCACATCAGCGCCACCGAGTCGGGCCCGCCGGAGACCGCGAGCAACAGTCCCTGCGCGCCTTTCAGGCCTGCGAAGAGGCGCTTGGCCTCACGCGCTGAGATCGGTGAATTGTCCTTTGACATGACGCTGCAATCGTCCGCGGATGATGGACCGACTGTTTAGCGCAGCGCCATCAATCTTGTCAGGATCAATCGCGGCCGGTCAGCACTTCACTCGCTTCTGCTCGCGGTCGACCGCGGCTTTGACGCCGGCGGAAGCGCGCGGATATTTGCGGCCGACTTCGCCGAAGGCGGCGCACGCGGCCTCCTTCTCCTTCAGCGCGGCCAGCGACTGGCCGAGCCGCAGCAGGGCATCCGGCGCCTTGGCGGATTTGTCGTATTTGGTGGTGACGGCGAGGAAGGCTTCCGCGGAGTCGCGATATTGCTGGCGCTGGAAATAGCTCTCGCCGAGCCAGTATTGCGCGTCGCCGAGCAGCGGGTCGCTCGGATATTTCTGCGAAAAATTCTTCATGGTCTGCTCGGCCAGCGCATAGTCCTTGCGCTGCATGTAGCCGATGCCGAGGTCGAATTCGTCGCGCGGCGTGGCCGAGGGCGGCAGCGTCGTTAGCGCCGGGGCGCCTGATGGCGCGGGAGAGCCGGACGGGACCGGCGGATAGCCGGGCTGTGCTGCCGGCGGCACGCCTTGCTGGTAGCGCGGACCAGTGTTGGCGAGATCGAGCGGTTCGCCGGCGCCACGGCCGCCGGGCGCGCCGCCCGGGGCACCTGCAGGCATCGGTTGCTGCCCGCCGCCGAGCGCGCGCGGCGCACCCGGCGCATTCGGGCTCTGGCTCGGGTCGAAGGCGTCGCCGCGGCGGCGCGTGCCCGGCGCGCCGGGCGCAGGCTGCTCCTGAACGATCGGCGCCGGAGAGGCGATCTGCGGCTGCTCGTAATTCGGCTGGGCCGCTTGCTGGTGCGGCGGCTGCTGGCGATAGGCCGGCGCGGCTTGCGCGGGCGGCATGGCCGCGACATTGGGCTGGACCGGCGTCTGGCCGGGCGCAGCTTGCGCGCCGCCCTCGAGTGCTCGCAGCCGCTCTTCGAGCTGGCGGTTGCGGTATTGCAGCTCTTCGTTCTGGCCGGTGAGCTGGCGCAACTGGTTCTCCAGCCGCTCGATCCGCATCTCGGGATCTGCATCGTCCGTCTGTGCGAGGGCGGGCGAGCACAACGAGAGCAGCGCGGCGATCGCCACGGTGCCGGTGAAGACCTTAAATCTGGATGACATCTTGCCCTGACGACGAAAGCGAAATGGCCTGCGACCGAACATTCGACGCGCCACACATTGAAGGGGAGTACGCCAAAACTGTGACTGTAACAAACGGGTTTCTGTCACAGATCGCTGAAACGAAACCGGCGCCCGAGAGGGCGCCGGCATAATCGGTCTCTGAAGATGAACGGCGTCTGACCGATCGTCAGGAGCTCGCGTTCAGCACGGTGACGGCGCGGCGGTTCTGCGACCAGCAGGAGATGTCGTTGCAAACGGCCACCGGCCGCTCCTTGCCGTACGAGATCGTGCGCATGCGGTTCGGATCGATGCCGCGCGAGGCAAGGAACGAACGCACCGATTGGGCGCGGCGGGCGCCGAGCGCGATGTTGTATTCGCGGGTGCCGCGTTCGTCGGCATGACCTTCGACGGTGAAGCTGTAGCGCGGATAGCTCTGGAGCCACTGCGCCTGCTTCTCCAGGGTCACGATCGCCTGCGGGGTCAGATCGGTCTGGTCGCTTTCGAAGAACACGCGGTCGCCGACATTGACGACGAAGTCTTGCTGGCTGCCCGGCGTCGCCGCGTTGGCCATCGCATCCGTGGCAGCGTTCTTGTTGGCGCAGGCACCCATCGACAACGCGACGGCAAGCACCGCGGCCAGCTTCAATCCCTGGAGGATGCGCATAGGATGTTTCATTCCGGAGCCTCCACGCTCACGTTTTCGTCCACTGCTGTCCGGTCTACAGGGGGTTGGTTAAGCGAACGTTCCGTCAACCTTGATGGAACCTTGCCACAGCCGGTCAAATGCCCCCAACCAGCGAAAAGCAACCGTCATGGTTAATGGGTTGTAAATGTGGCGCGATGGTGAAGGCAAGCGGCGCCGACCGGCAAAAACCGCGGCTTTTGCCGGAATTTTAGGCTCGTCGCGTGGAGACGCTGGGGCCGGACCTGGGGCCGGACCTGGGGCCAGACCCTGGGGCCTAGCGGGCAGAACCCGTTGCCGAGGCGGCGACGTCGGGGGTCCGCTGGGTGGCCAGCGACACCGGGCGCGGGACCGCCTGGCGCGGGCTGCTGCGTTGAAACAACATGCGCCGCTCAAAAGCGCTGGAGCGCATGATCGGAAAGCGCGTCAGGACCTTTTCCCGCTGGTTCCGGAAATCGGACGCCATCAGCACGGCCTTCTTGGTGGGCCAGCCCGGAAACCCGCGGGGCTCCGGTGAAATGGTCTCGTGCAGGAAGACGCGACGATAGAACGCCTGATGGTCGGTCCGGATCATGGCCAGCCCGGTGTCGGCGTTGAAATGATCGCAAGCCACAAAAGCCAGCCGCACCGTCAGATAGGGCAGCTCCGGAAAGCGCTGGTGCTTTTCGGGGTCGGCAACAAACCGGCATGGATCGATGAGAACTTCGCCGCGGTCGAGGCGGGGATGCAGGACGTCGCCAAACACTTCGGTCGTGTAGGACATCCGCCAGTCGGACGTCAGGACGTGAATGCGAACGGAGCTGCAGAGCTCTCCATCGACATAGACCCCGAAATTCCAGGTGTTGGGCGCATCGTCAAAGCGATCGGTCACGCGCCGCGACTCCGACGGCTCGATCAGTCCGGCGTGCAGATAGGCCCGGTAGCGCATCAGATAGAGGTTGTCTCGGTCCTCAGGAGTTTCGATCAGGCGGTAATCGATGCGGTCAAACAGAGCGGCTCCCCGCGGAAGGAGCACCGTTTGCGGTTCGGCTCCAGACGTCATCCAGTACCCCTACACTCCAAGCAACTTCTACGAGTGTGACGAGATTAATGGTTCATTAACGGAATTGCAAAGGCTTAGAAACGTTAGGGTTAACCTTTGCAGCCCGCAAAAACACGGGGCGCACAAGAGCCAAGGCGTTGAAGGAGCAGGCAGTGAAAGATCAGGCGATCGATCGGGAGGACACCATGACGATCTGGTCCTCAGCCCCGCGACGGCCATGCGAGGCATTGAGCAATTGGCGAATCCGGACTGCCGGCACCGGCCGGCTGAACAGATAGCCCTGCCCTTCGGTCACGGTGCCGTCGGCGCTGATCAGCTCGAGCTGGTCATTGGTCTCGATGCCCTCGACCACGACGGCCATGCCGAGATCGGCCGACAGCCGCGCCACGCCGCGCAGCAGCGTCAGCGGCCGGTCGGCATCGATGCCTTCGAGGAAGGAGCGGTCGATCTTCACCTTCTGCATCGGGAAATTGTGCAGGTAGCTGAGGCTCGAATAGCCGGTGCCGAAATCATCCAGCGAAATGCGCACGCCGATCGCATGCAATTGCGACAGGATGTCGTGCGTGAGCTGGGTGTTGCGCAACAGCGAGGATTCGGTGATCTCGATCTCCAGCCGATGCGCCGGGAGCCCCGAAACCTCGAGTGCGTAGCGGATTTCGCTCAAGACGTCGCGCTGGTGGAATTGCTGCGGCGAGAAGTTGACGGCGACGCTGACGCCCTCCGGCCATTTCATGCATTCCATGCAGGCGCGGCGCAGGATCCAGCGGCCGAGATCGACGATCAGCCCCATGTCCTCGGCGACCGGGATGATGTCGATCGGCGAGACCGTGCCGCGCACCGGATGATTCCAGCGCAGCAGCGCCTCGCACGTCGTGATCTTGCCGGACTTCAGATTGACCAGCGGCTGGTAGAACAGCTCGAATTCCTCGTTGGCGAGCGCCTTGCGCAGATCGAGCTCGAGGATGCGGCGCGCCTCGACGGTCGCCGCCATCTCGTCGCGGAAGAAGCAGAAGGTGCCGCGGCCGTCGGCCTTGGCCCGGTACAGCGCCATGTCGGCGTTCTTGAGCAGCGTGTCCGCGCTGACGCCCTCCGGCGAGGTCAGCGCGATGCCGACGCTGGCACCGATCTCGACCAGATGATTGTCGATGCGGTAGCGCTCGCTCAGCCGCTCGACGATCCGGCGCGCCAGTGCAGCGGCGTCCTCCGGCGAGGAGATGTTCTCCTGGAACACGACGAATTCGTCACCGCCGAAGCGGGCGACGAAATCCTCCGGGCGCAGCATCTCGCGCAGACGGTTGGCGACCGCGCACAGCAGCTGATCGCCGCAGGGATGGCCGAGCGTGTCGTTGACCTGCTTGAACTGGTCGAGGTCGACGAACAGCAGCGCGGACAGGCGCTCGGAATCGTGCGAGATCGCCAGCAGCCTTTCGATCTCATCGCGAAAATGAACGCGGTTGGGGAGCGCGGTGAGGTCGTCGTAGCGCGCCAGATGCGTAATCTTGGCTTCGGCGCTGCGACGGTCGGTAATGTCCTCGAGCAGCACCACCGCGCCGCCGTCAGCCATCGGCTGGACAGTCCAGGACAACGACCGGTTTCGCTGCGTATCGGGATCGGCGGTGATGATCTCCTTGGCTTGCGAACTCTCGATGTCCGCGACGATCCGCTCGCCGCTCCCAGCCGAGATGGATCCGGCGCTGACGCATGCCGCGACGATGTCACGCGCGTTGACGCCGCGTTGCGCCAGACCTTCCGGCAGATTCATCATTGCGCCGAAGCGGTGGTTCATGACCGCCAGCTGTCCGTCGACGCGGAACATGCAGAGGCCGTGCGGCATGTTGTTCAGCGCCGTGTCGAACTGGCCGGCGAGCGCGGCTTCACGCTCCCGCGCCACGACCGCTCCCATGAAGATTCGGTGCAGATTCACCGAGAGCTGCATGATCGCCATCAGGAACGCGGCACTGACCAGCGCCATCGCGATGTAGTAGGGCGTTCCACGCAGCGCCAAGGCAAGCACGGCCGGGCCGAAAATCAGCACGGCCTGGAGGTGGAAGATCGCAGGCCGGCCATATGCCCTGCCCGCGCCGCCCGCCGCGATTCCGGTAGTGACCGACAAGGCGATCATGTGGGCCACGGCGTCGTCCGTGGCCAACAGGGCCGTGGCGCACCAGATGCCGATCGCAGCCGCCTGGATCTTTGCCCCGATCTGATATCGCTTCTGCCAGCGTGCGGCCGCCTCGACGGTCATGACCGCATGACGTGCCTGATAGAGGCGCAGGTCGATCGCCCGCGCGGTCCCGGCCAGGACAAGAAGTGCGACGCACGCCCAGATCAGCGGCTCGCCCGTCCTCAGCGCGGTCAGGGCCGCACCAATCGACACGAAAATGAGTCCGGCCAGCAGCGGACCAGGCGCTTCGAACAGCGAATCGATTTGCGCCGCCGAAGTTTTCGGCGGCCGCTGTTCCGGCTCTCCGCTCTGACTTGCAAACTGCATCTGGTGTCTACGCGCGTCCTGTCTGGAGCGCAGTTTTACCGATCCGGTATGAAGTCTTTCTGAGGGAACATCGTTAAAGTCGAGTTGTTTTGAGTGACCAATAGTCGAAATACATCAATAGAAACAAACCCATGGGAAAAGTTTGCCGAGTGCAACCTTAAAGAACAATTATTGCGGGGAAACATCTGGCAAAGTTTTCGGAAAAGGCGCGCGGTCAAATCATCGCGCGCCGCGGGCGGCGGCTAGCCCGATGTCGAGGACAATAGCGGCGACCATGCCGGGTCGGAGGCAAAGCCCGGCGTCGGCACCTTCAGCTCGTTGCGTCCCGAGATGTCGACGGAGAACAGCGACGGCCCGCCGCTGCCGCCGGGATCGCGGAAGAACATCAGCACGCGGCCGTTCGGCGAGAAGGTCGGACCTTCGTTGTGGTAGCCCGAGGTGAGAAGCCGTTCGCCGGAGCCGTCCGGCTTCATCACGCCGATCGAGAACTGCCCGCCGCCTTGCCGGGTGAAAGCGATGTAATCGCCGCGCGGCGACCACACCGGCGTCGAATAGGTGGCGTTGTTGTCGTCCTTGGAGAAGGAGATGCGCTGCGCCGCTCCGCCGCCCGCGGCCATGACATAGATCTGCGATCTGCCGCCGCGATCGGACTCGAAGCAGATGCGGGTGCCGTCCGGGGAGTAGGACGGAGAGGTGTCGATCGCGGGCGTGTCGGTGAGGCGCGTGGTCGAGCGCGAGCGCAGATCCATCACGAACAGGTTGGAATTGCCGCCCTGCTGCAGGCTCATGATGACGCGCTGGCCGTCTGGCGAGAACCTCGGCGCAAAGGTCATGCCCGGGAAGTTGCCGACGATCTCGCGTTGGCCGGTCTCGATGTTGAACAGGTAGACCTTCGGATCGCCCTGGCCAAACTCCATGTAGGTGATCTCTTGCGAGTTCGGCGAGAAGCGCGGCGTCAGCACGAGGTCGGAGCCGCGGGTCAGATAGCGCACATTGGCGCCGTCCTGATCCATCATCGCGAGCCGCTTGACGCGACGCTCCTTCGGCCCGGTCTCGTCGACGAACACCACGCGGCTGTCGAAATAGCCCTTCTCGCCGGTCAGCTTCTCATAGATCTGGTCGGAGATGATGTGGGCGATGCGGCGCCAATATTCCGGCGAGGTGAAATATTGCTGGCCCGCGAGCTGCTGGCCGGTGACCACGTCCCACAAGCGGAATTCGGCCTTGAGGCGGCCGTCCGGCTGCCGCGTCATGCGGCCCGTGACGAGGGCCTGCGCGTTGAGGGTTTTCCAGTTCTCGAATTGCGGCGCGACGTCGATGTTGCTGATGCGCTCGATGAAGGCGGCCTGGTCGACCGGCGCGAACAGGCCCGAGCGCTTCAGATTGTTGGTGATGACTTGTGTGACGCCGTTGCCGACGTCGCCGTCGGCCGGCGAGCCCGGCACGAAATTGGTGATCGCGATCGGAATTGGCCGAAACTCGGTGGGATCAATGCGGAGCCGTCCCTGCTGCGGCTGCTGGGCGAAGGCTTGTCCGCCCCCCAGCATCGCGAGCGTCGATCCGGTCAGGGTCATGAAGCGGCGGCGGTTCATTGAGCGGACGTCATTCATTGCAAAGTTCTTTTGTTCGGATGTCACAACATATCTTTCAGGCCGAAAGTCATCGGAATGAGCTTCCAGCTCTCGTATTGCTGCTTCGGCATGAACGAATAGACCTGACACTGCACGATGGCGCGTCTGGCACTCTCCGCCACCGCCTGTGCGATCGACCGCGACGGGCCCCTCACCGCGACGACGATCGGCTCGGACGCGAGCGATCCGTCAATCTTCATGGGAATGTCGATGTCGGCTTCGTATTGATCTGCATCCTGCCCGTTATAGGTCGGCGTGAAGCAGCGCTTCACCGCCCCCTGGAACGCCCCCCGCCAGGTCGCAATGTTGTTGGCGGCCGTTCCGGTCGTCGATCCCAGCGAGGCCGATGCATTCAGCGTCGATCCGGCGAGTTCGTGGCGGGTCGCCGCGCGCTTGTCGAGATCGCGCTGGATCTGCGCGGGATCGAAGCTGCGCTCCTTGGGCTTCGGGACCTGCGGCGGCTGCACCGCCGCGACCTTCTGCTCCGGCGGCTTGGGCGGGGGCTTCTTGGTTTCGAGCTTTTTCTGGAGCTCGGCGATCGGATCTTCCTTGGCCGGGTCAGGCTTTTTTTCCGGCGGCTTCGGTTCTTCCTTCGGCTTCGCCTCGGCGACGGGCTTGGGCGGCTCGGGCTTCTTCTCGACCGGCTTCTCGACGGGTTTGGGCGGCGGCTCGGGCGTCGAGTTGGTCTTGATCAGCTCTTTCTTCTCGGTGACCTTGCCGACAGCGTCTTCCTCGGGCTTGGCTTCCGCGATCTTCTCGACCTTCGGCTTCGGCTCTTTCTTGTCGCCGGTCTTCTGCCCCGACATCATCTGCGCGAGCTGGTCGGTGGAGATGATGTCGATCGGCAGCGACTCTTCCGCAGGCACGAAAGCCCTGCTGCTAAAGGTAACGAGGCCCCATCCCAGCACGAGGACGTGGAGGGCAATCGACGCAACGAGTGTCTTGTCGACCTTCACCTTCACGGTCTACCCCTGATCCGCTTCCGTGACGAGCGCCAGCTTCTTGAAGCCTGCGCCGGACAACTGGCCCATGACCTTGGCCACCGTCCCGTAATCCGCCTTCTTGTCGGCACGCAGATAGATGCGTTCCTCGAGCCCGCCGCGCGCGTCCGTGATCGCCTTCAGCTTCGGGATCAGGTCGTTGATCGCGATCTCGGCGTCGTTGATGAACACCTTGCCCTTGATGTCGACCGACATCTGGATCGGCTTCTGGTCGTTGTTTTCGAGGCTCTTGGCCTGGGTCTGCGGCAGGTCGAGCGGCACGCCGACCGTCAGCATCGGCGCCGACACCATGAAGATGATGAGCAGCACCAGCATCACGTCCACCATCGGCGTGACGTTGATCTCGGCCACGACCGGCTTGCGCCGGCCACGGCGCCCACCGCCTCCGGACGAACTCGCAACGTTCATGCCCATGGTCTGGTGCCCAAATTGCCCTTCACACTATACATGCCGTCCGTCACCCCCGCTCGTCGATCTGGCGCGACAGGATGGCTGAAAATTCATCGGCGAAGCCTTCGAGCCGCTGGGCCTGCCGGTTCACCTCGGAGGTGAACTTATTGTAGAAAATAGTGGCAGGAATGGCGGCGATAAGGCCGACGGCGGTCGCAAACAGCGCCTCCGCGATGCCGGGGGCCACCACCGCCAGAGAGGTATTTTTCGACGCCGCGATCGACTGGAAGCTCGACATGATGCCCCAAACGGTGCCGAACAGGCCGACGAAGGGGCCCGCGGAGCCGACGGTGGCGAGCACCAGCAGCCGGCGTTCCAGCCGCTCGACCTCGCGGGCAATCGAGACATTCATGACCTTGTCGATGCGCATCTGAAGGCCCGCGACCGAGCGGGCCTGGCTCTCGAACGAACGCTTCCACTCGCGCATCGCCGCGACGAAGCAGGCCGCCATGGAATGCGTCGGCTTGGCCGAGAGCGTGCGATAGAGGTCCTCGATCGACTCGCCGGACCAGAAAGCCTGCTCGAAACGGTCCATCGAGCGGCGGGTGCGGGCAAACAGGAAGATCTTGTCGATGGCGATCGCCCAGACCCAGACCGAGCAGGCGAGAAGCCCCAGCATCACCGCTTTCACGATCCAGTGAGCCTGCCAGAACAGCGCGATCAGCGACACGTCCGCGGAAGCGGCAACCGGAAGGGCTGACTGAGCCACGTCGGCCGGATTCATAAGCAGTATCCTCTCAAGGCGATCGTTACCTGATGTCCCGATCTCATGTCCCGGCCAGCAAATGGCCGCCGGTTCCCCAATGGCCGCGCTAGAACCCGGCGCGGCCGGCAAGCCCGCTCAAAGCCTTGTCTTTCTGGGGTGCAGGGCTCGTCCAAAGCCGGCCGCCTGCATTCCCTGCCAAGATGTCAAAACTATGGGCCTCGACCCAAGGCTCAGACTTCGGGCTTTGGGCGCGATTGTCCGCAATTACCAGAGCCCGGCGATGGTTAATGCTGGGTTACCGGGACTGAATTTGGCCCCAGGAAAGCCTGGCGTTGCAGGCGGTTGGCAATCTGCCGGCCTCGGCGGGTGCTGACATCACGTCGGAGGAACCAGCCCTCGCCCGAAAATTTGTCCCGAAAATCACTTCTCGCGAGGTTTTGCCATGAGCATCAACCCCAAGTCGACCGCCGCCATCGGCGATCATCCGCTCCACCCCATGATCATCCCGTTCCCCGTCGCCTTCCTGGTCGGCGCGCCCATCGCCGATCTCGCCTTCATCGGAACCGGTGACGGCTTCTGGGCCAGAGCCGCGATCTGGCTGATCGGCGCCGGCATCGTCATGGCGCTCGTTGCCGCCGTGGCCGGCTTCACCGACTTCTTCAGCGACGCCCGTATCCGCAGCCTCAACGATGCCTGGTATCACATGGTCGGCAATCTCGTGGCGGTCGTGCTCGCCGCAATCAATTTCTACCTCCGCTACGCGCAAGGCGCGGAGGCTGCGGTCAAGCCGTGGGGCGTGGTGCTCTCGCTGATCGTGGTCGGCATCCTCCTGTTCACGGGATGGAAGGGCTGGGAAATGGTCTACCGGCATCATGTCGCGGTACTGGACGCACCGGGCCAGACCAGTTCGAAGCCAGTCACGCCGCATCATGGCGGCGAGAGCCGCCGCCGCGCCGCCTGACCGAGGAGCACGTCGCCTGATGACGTGAGGGCGAGTCAGGCCGCCGAGGCGGGTTCGGGGCAATTGGTCAGCCGCGCCGGATTGCCGACTGCGGTACAGCCCGGGGGCACGTCGCACGTCACGACGGTGCCGGCGCCGATCTTTGCAAAATCGCCGATCCTGACGTTGCCGAGAATTGTCGCGCCGGAGCCGATGAACACGCCGCGACCAATGCGAGGCGAGCGCGCCGGCAGTTCCGTGCCGCGACCGATGCTGACGTTCTGAAGGATGGTGGCCTCGTCGCCGATCACCACATCGGCGCCGATCACTATGCCGGTGGCGTGGTCGAGATACACCGATGATCCCAAGCTCGCCGCCGGATGAATGCTGACCTGCAGGACGTTCGAGGCCTCGTTCTGAAACAGCAGCGCCGCGTCGCGATGGTCGTGATGCCAGAGCCAGTTCGAGACGCGCCAGGCCTGCAAGGCGACGTAGCCCTTGAAATGCAGCAGCGGCGCCAACAGTCCGGTGATGGCGGGATCGCGGAGCACGATGGCTTGCAAGTCGCGGCCGGCCGCCTCGATCAGATCGGGCTGGCCATTGAAGGCGTCGCGGGAAAATGTCCTGAAGCGCCCGCGTTCGGCCGCGCTGTCGCCAAGCCGCCGTCCGATCAGGTCGGATAGTGCGGCGGTAAAATCGTCATGGGCGAAGATGAGGCCGCCAAGAGTCCGGCCGAATATGGGGTCGGCTGCCGCTGCGCGCTGCGCCTCGTCGCGGATCTTCTGCCAGAGGGTTTCGCTCGCCATCATCGCCGCTTCCGTCATCGTTGCCGCCTGCGATGTTTTGACGCTTCCTTTTCACTGACGGATATAGAGCGTCGGCAGCCCGCGCGCCACGCACCCCGTGAGGCTACGAGCTTGCATGCCAAGCGGACGGGATCATATATATGGGATCAGTCGAGTTCCCGGCCGAAGCTATGGTCTCAGGATCGTGCTGTCGCGCTGGCCCGGGTTGTTCAGGCAAAGTATCTCGTTCGAAGCCCCGCAGCGGTCCGCCACCCCCCGGGTTTGTCGTACACAGCGGCCCTCAATGCTGCCGAAGCGACTCCGGAATCCCGTCATCCAAGGTCACGCCAATCCATGTCGCCCAACGCCTCCGCCGACGACCAACACGACGACATCATGTATCCCTCCGCCCTGCCGTTCCTGCTGGTCCATCTCGGCTGCATTGCGGCGATCTGGACCGGCGTGACCTGGCAGGCCATCGCGATCTGCGCCTCGCTGTATGTCGTCCGCATGTTTGCGATCGGAGCGGGTTACCACCGCTATTTCTCCCATCGGGCTTTCGCGACCGGCCGG